>DASPOJ010000065.1:0-5133 GCA_035626055.1 Candidatus Methylomirabilota bacterium
AACTCAGCCGTTTTCTTGAGCAAGGGGAAAACGTACGGATTGGGTTCAAGCGCGAGCACTACTCCCGACGGGCCGACGGCCAGCGCAATCGGGAGCGCGGAATCTCCGGAGTGGGCTCCGATATCGAGCGCAACATCGCCCGGCTTGAGAAAGCGGCGCAACTCGTCCACGGCCTCCTGCGATATGAGCTTCGGCCTTTCGTTCGGATGCAACCATTGTGCGTAACGAATCTCGCCGTCGCGGGGAAGCACACAGGAGCGTATTTCGTAGCCGTAGGTGCGCGGCTTGGGGCGAATGCCCAGAAGATAGAAAATCTCTTTCGCTTTCATTGGAAGTGGCTGGGGCGGTGGAACCTCGCGATCAAGCGTTGCCCAGCGCAGCGCCCGACAGCGCGCACTGGCGTTTCCGGCGAGACGGCAGCGGCGAACGCGGCGGCCCCAAGGCGCATCTTACTACAAGGCGGGCCTGAGACGCCCCGCTCGGGAGAAGTTTCGCTTCGGAGCATGAACGATGCGTTTATCCTGGTACCGAGGATTTGCGACCCGCGCCGCCAAAGCCGAAAATGTTGTGTGCAGCATTCCTCGCTGAGAGAATTGGAACGGCATTTGTGCGATCCTTGAATACAATGTGCCCCGCGATACGTCTAATGATTGCAGGAACAAGCGAGTGCGGCGAGTTTCGCAATTTCGGCCGGCAGGCCAAAGCAAGAAAATCTCAATGAAAGAGTCTGTGCAGGAGGCAAAACATCGATGAATGCCAAGTTGATTCAGGTGCGGCGGCCGGTGGCGGCGGCAGCGCTGGGCTTGTGTTTGATCCTCGGAGCAGCAGCCGCCTGGGTGATGGAAGCGAGCGGCACGGTGCACGGAGCGGGAGGATCTGTTGCGGTGACCGTGGCGAAGGATAACGATTCAGGGGCGGAGCGCGTGTCGTTTACCGACGGGTTCGCACCCGTCGTGCAGCCGGTGTTGCCCGCGGTCGTGAACATTCACGCCTCGAAAATCGTCAAGATGCCGCAGCAGCAGATGCCGTTCCTGAACGATCCAATGTTTCAGCAGTTTTTCGGCCAGCAATTTGGTCAACAGTACCAACAGCCGCAGCAGCAGCGCGAACACAGCCTCGGTTCGGGCGTGATCGTCAGCAGCGACGGCTACATCCTGACCAACAATCACGTGGTGGATGGAGCGAGCGACATCAAGGTTTCGCTTAAGGACAAGCGGGAGTTCAAGGCGCAGGTGGTCGGCACGGACCCCAGGACGGATCTGGCCGTGCTGAAGATTCCGGCTACGGGGCTTACCGCGATTACCTTTGGTGATTCAGCGAAGGCCCAAGTCGGTGACTTCGTCCTGGCGATCGGCAATCCCTTCGGCGTCGGCGAAACGGTGACGATGGGCATCATCAGCGCTCTGCAGCGCAGCGGGCTCGGCATAGAGGATTACGAGGACTTCATACAGACCGATGCGGCGATCAACCCCGGCAATTCGGGCGGCGCACTGATCAACGTGCATGGGGATTTGATCGGCATCAACACCGCCATCCTGACCGGGGGAGAAGGTGGAGGAAATGAAGGCGTCGGCTTTGCGATTCCCGTCAACATGGCGCGAGGAATCATGGAGCAGCTCGTCAAGAACGGCAAAGTGAGCCGCGGCTACATCGGCGTGGGTATCGAGGCAGTGACGCCGGACCTGGCGAAGGCGTTTGGGCTGGCGACTCCTGAAGGCGCGCTGGTGGGCGAAGTGGAGCCGAACAGCCCCGGCTCAAGAGCCGGCTTGCAGCGCGGCGACATCATTCTCTCGGTCGATGGGCAGCCGATTTCGGATGAGCGCGATCTGCGGTTGCGGATCGCGGCCATGGCTCCGGGCCTGACCGTGAAGCTCGAAATCGTCCGCAACGGCCAAAAGCAAACTGTAAGCGTCACGCTCGCCGAATTCCCGGACAAGACGGCCAGTGCGTCCGAGGGTCAGCCCAGCTCCAACGCGCTCGAAGGCGTCCAGGTGGATGAACTGACTCCGCAGATCGCGCGCGAAATCGGTCTGCCACCGGGCACGACGGGCGTCGTGATTTCAGACGTGGACGAATCCAGTTCCGCGGCCGAAGCCGGTTTGCAGCGCGGTGACGTCATCCAGGAAGTGAATCGCCAGCCCGTCAACAACTTGGAGCAGTACGAGAAGGCGATTCGCGCCGCAGGCAACGGGGAAGTGCTGCTGCTCGTCAATCGCGGCGGGGCAACCCGGTACGTTGCGATCTCTGGCCAGTAGATCTCAGCGCAAAGTAAAAACTCCGGCGTGGGACTCATTCTCCCGCGCCGGAGTTCTCTTTTGCCCCGCCCAGGGGGATTTGTACACCGCAAACCTGCCGAAACTCTTTCAGGAACTTGACGCCGACCTCGCGCTGAGTTCTTCCCTCCGATGGCAAGAAAGAGGCCCTGCGCGGGGAAGTACTTCGATGCATACACCGGCTTCGTAATCACATGAAACGTCTCGAAGAACTCTGGCAGAGGAGTAGCGGGATTTACGAGCCGCCCGTGGGCCAGAGTGTCGGCCAGCAGAAGATAGCTGAATTCGTCATGCACGCGGGGCGCCGGTTCATGCAAGAGGGCCATGATTGCGATGCACCCGGCGAAAACAACAGCGGGAATTGCGAGGCGCGCTACCCAGATGCTTCGTGAACTTAATCGGGAGCCCGCTAGAGGACCGATGCTTGTAGACCCCGGCGTGAACTTGTCCATGTGATGATGAATTCTTAGAGATTTGATGATTTTCTGCTCTTGACATCAAGGCGCCGGCGGATGATATCACGATCAACCCGCACGCTTGAAATGCGCAAGCGCTGCGGTGCCCCAATAGGTTTCGTCGGCATGGCTCGCCTCCTTTCTTCCAAGCCCCAGTTTCAGGGGTCCGGTGGACCCACCGGGGGCCCGAGACCGGACCTTGGTCGTTGACAGCAACCAAGTCCGCTCGGAAGAAGGATCCGACAACCTCATCCAATCAGCCCGACAAAGTCATCCACTCAACCTGTCGCTCGTCTCGTCTTCCTATTCCTGTGTCAGCTAATCCTGCGGCGTTCTTCCACGGATTTTCGCGACTACGTAACCCACGACGACAAAGATCAGCGCGAACCCGCCAAACAGATAGAACGGCCAAATAGTGCGGACCCCGGGGACGACGTAGGGACTGTCTTGCGTTTCCTGGATTCCGACGAACCGAGGCACACCGCTTGTCGAATGCGGATCGGCAGCGAAGACGGCGCTCTTATTTCCGGCGAGCTTGATCACTTGGCTGCGATTCTGAATCGGCATGTCACCCAGCCGCCCGCCCATAAAGCTCGGGGGTCTCGTGGGCCCGTAAAGCGTGTCCAGACTGAGGACTTCCGCTTCGAGCGTGAGGTACTGTTCGGTGAGAAGAATCCCGTCGGAAGTTGAGTGCAGTTGGTCAGCAGGGTAGATTCCCTTCAGCAGTGGATCTGCGCCCTTCGAATCAGTCAGAAGAAGCGCTGACTCGCCACCTATCAGAGCCACAACCTGGGTTTGGTTCTTGATCCCTTCTCCCCAAGCGTGTGGCGGGTCTACCGATCCGTCATCTCGGTAAACAGGAGCGAAACAGAGGATCCCCTCCGAAACCATAATCGCGCAGGTAGCACCAACTACGTTGGATTCGGCCCCCGGCAATTTCGAGGATGCTCTGGAGGGCATGATGTCACTGTCAGCGAAGGTGCCGGCAAATATTGGACATGGCCCCGAATTGTTTTTGACAAGCATGGCGGACTTGCCACCTATCAGGGGCAACACGCCGGTCCGATTCCCCAGGCCTGTCTCGCCACAACTCAAAACCAGCGGCAATTCTATGGAACCGTCCTCCCGGTAGATTATGCCGACTGACAGAACCTTCCCGTTGGGCGTAATATAGCGGTTTATGACCTGAAATCCGGGGGGCTTCGAGGGCCGACTGCCGTTGCCCGATTCGGCCTCGACCGCGACCACGTCATCTCGCTCAAAGCGCCCCGTCACAGCGCTGATGACACCAGGGTTGCGCCAGGAAGCCGCCCCTTCTGCGTCACGCCAATAGCCGGGCCCGATCGCGTCGAAGCCCAAGAACATCACCTCACCCCCTAATAGCTCGATGATCCGCGGTTTTGGATCGACTTTCGGTGCGGGTTTTGGGGCGGCAGACTCCGCGGTGTTCGGCGGTTGTCCTTTCGGGGCTTCCGACGTGGTCTGAGCGGGACACACGCACGCCAACAGCAGTGCGAGGCAAGCGACGCCAAGGTGAAGAATGATTCTGTATGTCGTGAGAGCTCACCTCCGCAAACGGATGCCCGGCCTGGCTGCTGCGGATGACCATATAGTGTACCGGCGTCGAGGCCACCCGCGAACTCCCGAGCCAGGACTGATCTCCCGGACTCGACTTACCGTCGACCCGGGAGCCTTTTCATGTGCCGATAATACGCCAACCCGCTTGACGTGTACACCGCCTTTGCCCCGCCCGGCAGCCTGACGCTTAGCCGTCTTCGGCATCGACCCAGTAGATTTTTTGACGCGCATTCGGAGAGAATTCGCAAGACCTAATTCCCGCAAAAATGAGAAAGCCCCCGGCACGGCCGGAGGCTTTCGTCAAACGCAAAACTTTCAGCGCGGTCAGTCGGCGGTGACGGCTTGTTCGGCGGCTTGCCCCGATTCGTTGTGGGCGGGCTGGGCCTCGAGGGCGTGGCCGTTCCCGTTGGGCTCGGCACCGGCGATTGTGACGGGAAGCTTCGCTTCCGGCACCGCCGTGTGAATCTGATTGAGCGATCCGATCTGAACGACTTCCTCCTGGGGCTTCTTCAGCACCATCTCTTCATAGATTTTGCGGACTCTTGCTTCTTCTTGGAGGAACTTCGCCCGCCTGCGCGCGCGGTCCTCATCGGAGGCGGTTACCGGAACGTCGTCATTATCCTTGGCCCGGACGCGTGCCGCATCCGCCGCATCAATGACGAGCGAGTGCTCGTAGGTGCTGAGCACAACGCTCTTGCCCTTGGCGTAGATTTCGTGTTTGCCGTGCGTGCGGTACCACTGCGCGACGGTCGCGTTCTTGTGCATGTTCTCGATGATCTTCCGCCAGCCGATTCCCGTGTTGTACGCGCAGAAGGAAATCTCGCCCT
>DASPOJ010000066.1:0-16555 GCA_035626055.1 Candidatus Methylomirabilota bacterium
AGCCGGTAGCGCACTTGGCCGAATTGCAGCCGCGTGCCTTCCGTGTTGGCCTGGTATTCGTTGTCCGCCTGAGCAGTAAAGGTCACGATGGAATTCAGAATCTGCGCCGAACTGCGGAATGTCCGCGTGTAGAGGCGGACCTTGTCCTCCCAGGGCTTGCGATCGATCTTCAGAGAGACTTCGGGGCCGTACGACACTTCTGGCTGTTCGTGCGAAAAATCCGGCGCGTGCGCTTCGGCAGTTTGCGCTTGCACGTTGTTGCCGGTCTGCACCTTGATGAACGCCTCGGCTGCGGCGCGGTACTGCTTGTCCGTCTCCAGCCAGAATGAGCGCCGCAGCACGCCGGGATCATCTTCCACGGGAGCGGCGCGGCCGAAACTTGTCTGCTGCTGGGAGGGCGCATTGCCGATTTGGTGCGTGTTGTCCAAATCGTAGGTGCCGACGCGGACCCGCGCCTCGAGCCAGCGCGATTTGGCTTCCTGGCTGTTGAGCAAGGCGCCGTTCGAGCCCATCACTTCCGCGTGGTCCATGGACGTCAGCGTATAGCCGATGTAATAGGCGGGCGGATCGGCCTTGCTGAGGATGGCCATTTCACGATCGAGCTCCTGGCCCATCGTCACAAGGTTCGGAGACGGCGCCACCTGACGGCCCTTCGGCGCAGCTCCCGTCGTCTGGGGAGCCCCGGCCGCGTGCCGGCCCGAGCCGCGAGCAGCGAGAAGAGTTGCCGGTAAAAACGCGAGCGAGGCCACAGCACAAAATAGGAAAAGGCGAATGATTTTCAAGTGCGCTCCTTCGACGTGAACTGCCACAAGGCAGAAACACACAGTGTATGCTCAGTGACCGCCAATCTCAAAATTTCGCCGCCGTTCTCAAGGCTGCGGCTGCGCGCCCACGGCACCTTGTCCGGGCCCACCTGGCCGCGCCGGCTGCGTCGGCTGCTGCAAATCCTGCGACAGCAAGTCCAGCCTCTCCGCCGGGATGTCGATTACCTTCGCGCCGGGAAGCATTTTCTCGAGCGCGTCACGAAATCCCGCGACGTTTCCGACCAGCACCAGGTCGAGATCGGAGGGATCGAAATAGGTCTGCGCGATGCGCTTGACGTCTGCGGCGCTCACGGCCCGAACGCGGGTCTGATAAGTGTCGAGATAATCCGCCGGCAGCCCGTAGAACGCGACGCCGAGCGTGCGATCCGCAATGTCCTCGGGCGTTTCCGCGTGCAGCGGAAAAACGTACGCAAGGAAATCGCGAGCGACGTCCAGCTCCTCGGGCGTCACATCACCCGAAGACATCTTGCGGATCTCATCCAGCACGAGCTGCGTCGCGGCCACGGTCTGTTCCGTGCGCGTGAAGGTGCTGACCACAAAATCTCCCGCGCCGCGGTAGCTAACGAACTGCGACGAGGCGTCGTAGGTCAGGCCTTTCTTCAGCCGGACCGCCGTGTTGAGCCGGGCGTTGTAAGAGCCGCCGAAAATCTGATTCACGACAGTGAGCGGCAAGTAGTCCGGATTGTTGCGCTGGATTCCGGTGCGGCCCACGCGAATCTGCGTCTGCACGGCGTCGGGCTTCTCGACGAGAAAGATGCGCAGGCCTCTTGGACGCAACGCGCCCGGAACCGCGGCAGGCGCGGCGGCCTTGCTCTTCCACGCGCCGAGATATTTTTCCGCCGCGGCGAATCCCTCTTCGGGCGTGACGTCTCCGGCGATGGCCAGAAGCGCGCCCTCCGGGCTGTAGCCCGTGTTGTGGAAAGCGACCAGATCATCGCGGGTCAGCGCGCCAACCGTCCGCGGCGTGCCGTCGGGCGGAAGGCCGTACGCGTTCGATCCGTACACGGCCCGGCGAAACGCCGCGGACGCCAGATACTCGGCGTCGTCGTAATCAAGCGCGAGGTCCGAAAGCGCCTGTTGGCGGCGCCGCGCGATTTCGGCTCCCGCGAAACTCGGATGCAGGGTGATGTCCGAGAGGAGATCCATCGCGAGATCGAAATCCTTCTTCACAACCGTGGCGGTGACCATCGTGGCGTCCGAGGAAGCGGTGGCGTTCAACGAGCCTCCGACGAAATCAATCGCGCCGTTGATCTCCTGCGCCGTGCGGCGTTCCGTCCCCTCGGTGAGCAGGCTTGCGACCATTGCCGCGGTTCCGGGTTTGCCCGGCGGATCGGCGACCGAGCCCGCTCGCGGGAGCAGGAGTTCCACGCTCACTGCGGGCTGCGCGGTGGCGGAATCCGTTTCCGGGACGACGAACACGCGAAGGCCGTTGGACAACGTTTTCGTCGCCACCTTCGGAAAATGGAACGGCCGTGGCGGCGCGAGCGGCGGCATCTGGCTCACGAGTCTGGGGCCGGAGATCTGCGCCGTCGAGGCTGGTTGCGGCGAAGCCGACGGACTTGCGGCGCTCGCCGGTGCAGGAGGAGCGCTGGGCTCGGGTGTCTGCTGGGCCGCGACGCCAAGCGAACCCGCGAGAGCGAATACAGCCAGCCACGCCGGGGAGGGCCAGTGCGGAGAATGACGGGAGTTCGGGAGCGCCACCATCATTGGTCGCCCCCAGCGGGACCGCCCGCCGGCGGTTGGACCTCGAGAAGCGTAGCGTGTTCGGGAACCAAGTACTGGCGCGCGACGCGCTGAATATCCTCGGACGTCACACGCAGATAGCGCTCCAGTTCCGTATTGACCAGTGCGGGATCATTTGCGAGGACGGCGTACGGCCCGATGGCGGAGGCGATGTCATCATCGTTGTCGCGGCCCAGTATGAACTCGGCGATTTGCTGGTTTTTCGCCTTCTGCAGTTCATGGACATCGAGCGGCGCGGCCTTGAGACGGCCGAGCACGATTTGAATTTCCTTTTCGCCTTGCGCATCCGTGAAACCTTGATTCATTACGGCGATACAGAAAAAGAGGTTCGGGTCCTCAGTGAAATTGCCGCTCCCATCCACGCCGGCCGCGATGCGGTCATCGTAAACCAGCGTGCGGTAGAGCCAGCTGCTTTCGCCTCCGGCAAGGATATTGGACACCAGCGTCAACGCGTACGAGTCCGGCGAAAAGGCCGCGGGCATTTTGTAGCCGTACACGACCGCGGGCAGCGGCGAATTAGGATACGACTTCGTGAGGCGGCGCTCGGCGGTTTGCGGCGGCTCGACGGCGCTGACGCGAGGAATCGGCCCCGCCGGCTTCGGAATTCCACCGAAATATTTTTCCGCCATCGCCGCTGCATCGTCCGCGGAAAAATCTCCCACCAGGATCATCGTGCAGTTGTCCGGACGGTAGTACGTGCGGAAGAATTCCTGCACGTCCGCGAGTGTGGCCTTGTTCAGATCGTCCATGCTGCCGATGGTGGTGTGGTGGTAGGGGTGCACCGTGAACGCGGCGGCGTACAGGTCGTCGTACACCTCGCCGTAGGGACGATTGTCCACGTCGAGGCGCCTTTCCTCCTTGACCACCTCGCGCTCGGACTCGAAATGTTCTTGGGTGATGCTGAGGCCGCCCAAACGGTCCGCTTCGAGCCATAGAACGCGTTCGAGCGCATTGCTGGGAAACTTCTCATAGAAAACGGTGACGTCGTCGCGGGTCTCAGCGTTGGCCTCGCCGCCCAGTGCCTCGATGATTCGCGTGTGCTGCTCCGGCGCGACGTGCGACGATCCTTGAAACATCAGATGCTCGAACAAGTGAGCGAAACCCGTTCGGCCGGGCCGCTCATCTTTCGAGCCGACGTGGTACCACATCTGCAAACTGACGACCGGCGCCTCGTGGTTCTCCACCATCACCATGCGAAGACCGTTCGATAGCGTCTGTGTCACCAGATGCAGTTGGGCGTGCTGGACAGCTTCGGGCGCGGCCGGTTGCGGTTGCAATTCCTGGCACCGCGCCGGCCGCGCGGCCAGCAGCGCCAACCCTGCCAGCGCGCAAGCCAACCCTCGCAATTTCATCACGTTGAGCTCCCGGATTCCTAACTGGGGCTGATTCAGGCTTCCCCACGATTCCGATGCCATGCTAACGATTAGACGCGACCGGTGTCCATAGGTTTCCTGCCAGACGATGGCGTCACCTCACACCCTTTAATTGGATGCAGGCGCGCGGCAGAAGGCCGCTCCATGCCCGGGCCGATGCGACGTCATGCGAACAGCGGGCCGCCAGGGGGTGGCTGGAATGGAAACACTTTCGCGCGTGGAGTACTCGGGCGGGTTTCACACTCGTATGATTGTCTCATGCGGGCAATCATTGGACTCCTGAGTATCGTACTGGCGATGGCGATCGCGCTCGGCTCCTACTATTACTTTTTCAAGCAGTCCGTCTCCGAAACGGGAATCAATCCCATCCAGGCGATCTCCCTGACGGGAGTGCAGGGCGACCTTTTGCAGATCGCCCAAGCCGAGCGAATGTACTGGGCTCAAAACGGCACGTACGTGGATCTCGACAAGCTCACTTCTAGCGGCTCGCTAACCATGACGCGCACCGGCCGCGATGGCTACACTTACTCCGTGGATGCTACCGACAATGGCTTCACCGCGACTGCGACGTACACGGCCCCGATCCCTCCCACGACCACAGGCGCGCTGCCGCAGCACTACCCCACACTTACGATCGACCAGACGATGGTGATTCACCAGACCGACTGAAGCTGAGCCCTGCGCGAGGCAGGATTTAGGCAGTGCTCTGTGACGTTCCGTTGAGTTTTGTCCCACAGTAGGCGCAGTTTGCCCAATCCGGATCGATCTTGCGCCGGCAACTCGGGCAGGCTCGCACGATTTGCGTCCCGCAGTGCGGGCAATAGGAATACGAGTGCGGCACTATCGAATTGCACCGCGGGCACGGCAAGGGCAACGGGTCGCGCAGCAGGAAATAGAGAATGATGCCGATGGCGTCGGGAATCAGCACCGCGAGAAACGTCCAGACGACGTAGCGCATCCTCCGCCGTTTCGCATCGCTGTAAACGAACCCCACCAAGAGTACGAACGGAAGCAACAGACTCGCAGGGCCGAACGCAACAAGAATTTTCTGCCAGAGCGCCAAGAGATGCATTTGCGGGTCATGGGGAATCGCAAAGCCAATCAGGAAACCTGCTAGCGCACCATACGAAACAAAGGCCACCAGCCACGCCGGCCAGGGGATAATTCGCAGTCCTTGTGTGAATTTGCTCATGCCGCCCTCCTCGCCGCCTGACGCCGATTGAGACCCAGCACGACGGCCGCGGTCGTCCCCGCGATGGAACCAAGAATCGTATACGCGAGAACCCAGAGGCTTGCGCGCGCGGAATCGAGCGCGAACAAGCTCGCCGCGCCCGCCGCCAGTTGGCGCTCCAGCGGCCACGCGAGAAACGTCATCGCCCATACAAAGGCCAACACCAGGGCGAGCCCGCGAAAATCCGCGCGGGCCTCGGCTTCCTGGACTTGGCGCTCCACCAAGAGGGCGCGCGTTCGCTCGACGAGGCCCGCGGGAGCCAGCGGCTTCGGCATCCGGCGGATCGCGACTCCCATTCGCTGCCACCGCGCGAATTCCGCGGCACAAGCCGGGCACACAGCAAGGTGGCGCTCGATTTCCATCTGGCTGGCATCGTCTAGCGCGCCCACGGCTGCCAGGGTCAGTTGTGCGCGCAGAGCGGTATGGTCTTTCACGGTCACAGTGTCACCTCAGAGACGCCGCCGCTTCCTTCGAGTCGCAGGCGAAGCGTTTCGAGAGCACGGCGAAGGCGAGTCTTCACGGTCGAAAGCGGCGCACCCAACGATTCGGAAATTTCCTCGAGTTTCATCTCTTCCTCGAAACGCAGTGCGAGCACCTCGCGATAGACCGCCGGCAGTTGCGCGATGGCGTCCGTGATTCTCCCGCTCCATTCGCGCTCTGCCACCAAATCGAGCGCCGAAGGCGCATCGCCGGGAATATGCTCCACGCGCGATTCGCCCGACGGCAGCGGCTCGTCCAGGCTTTCGGGACGATACCGGCGCAGCGAATCAATCGCCAGATTGTGCGCGACGCGAAAAAGCCACGCGTCGAAATTGCGGCCCTCGTCGTAACGGTGAATTTGCTCGGCCACACGCAGCCAAGTTTGCTGAAACAGGTCCTCGGCCGCGGCCGGATCCCCCGCCAGGCGGCAAAGATAGCGATAGAGCCTGTGCTGGTAGCGCTCGACCAGCGCCCCCAACGCCTCGGGATCGCCGCGCCGGAGCCTGCTGAGCTGGTCCTCGACGCCCACCGGCGCCTCCCACACGGTCGCTGCTGCGCTGCCCATCACCATCATGCCCGACCTGTATACGTTTCGGGGAGTCAAAAAGACGCATCGAGGCGCGGGCAGGTTCGTTGAGAATGTACTGGATGGCTTGGCCTTCGCGGTCGGGGAAAGCTGATTTTCCCTGCGGCCGTGCGATTCCGGGCCGACCGGGATCGCTATGGTAGAATGAGCGGACCATGCCTCCCGGTCTCGAGCACTTGGTGCGGCTGCAGGCCGTGGATCTGCGCTTGATTGACTTGCGCGACCGCCTTGTCCAGTTTCCCACCCGGATTACCGAAGTCAACGCTCGCGTGGAAGTCGCCCGCGGGCAGGTCGCGACCGCGCGCGAGGCTCACGTCGCCAGCCTCAGAGACCGCAAGAAATATGAGATTGACGTGGAGCAGTGGAAAGAGCGCGCGCGGAAATACAAGAACCAAAGTTTCGACGTCAAGACGAACGAGGCGTATCGAGCCCTCCAACACGAGATTCAGAATGCGGAAGGCGAAATCGGCAGGGCGGAAGACCGGCTGCTGGAGCGGATGGTGTACGGCGAGGAGTACGAGCGGCAAGTGAAGGCCGCGGAACGCGCGCTGGCGGAAACTGAGGCCGCCGCCACCGCCGAACGCCGCGAACTCGAAGCCGAGCAGGCCTCCACCGAGAAGGAATTGGAAGCCGCCGAAGCGGAGCGCGCCGAGGCGGCCGCCGGAGTCCCCGAAGACCTGCTTCAGCAATACCACCACGTCGCTCGTCGCCATAACGGCATCGGAGTCGCCGAAATTTTCAAGCAGAGCTGTTCGCAGTGCGGCGTGATGATCCGCCCGCAGGTCATTCAGGCCATGGGGCGTGAGGAGACGCAGGAAATTTTCCATTGCGAGACCTGCACGAGAATCCTGCACCTGCCGAAGACGTTCGGCGGCGCCGCGTCGGCCGCAGCCGGCGGCGCGCCCAGCACGGAAGTATGAAGCGTTCCACCGCGCGACACTCGGCGCGTCTGTTCACCGAGTCCGATCCCGCCAGCGAGGCCCACACCCCTTGCCTCGCGCAAATAGACGGCGCTGCACGCGGCAACCCCGGCCCCGCCGCCTACGCCGTCATCCTGCGCGGCCCGGACGGCGTCGCGATCCATTCGCTGGGGAAATACATCGGCCGCACGACCAATAACGTCGCCGAGTATTACGCTCTCATCGCCGCGCTAGATGCCGCCGCCGCGCGGGGTGTTCGCCGCCTCCGCATCCAGAGCGATTCCGAGTTGCTGGTGAGGCAAATGCAGGGAGCGTACAAAGTGAAGAGCGCTGACTTGAAGCCGCTGCATGAGCGCGCGCGGAAGGCGGCGCGGGCGCTCGAATTCTTCTCCATCGAACACGTGCCGCGCGAGCGCAATCGCCAAGCCGACGCGCTGGCGAACCAGGCGCTCGATCGCACGTCCGCCGGGCCACCAGGGTCGAACCGCGATCACCGCGCGGTTCGCGTGCGCGCGCGCATGGAATCCGGGAAACTCGTCCCGGCGGAGCCGCTCGAATTCGCCGAGGGCGAAGAGGTGATCGTCACCGTCGAGCCGGCGCGCCGCACGCCGTCCTGAACCAATCCCGAGCCAAACGAATCCAGAACTCAACCTGGACAAGGAGTCAAAAAGTTCTTAGTCGAGGCCGTATTTCTTGCGTTTGTCCAACAGCGTCTTGCGGCTGATGCCGAGGATTTCGGCCGTGCGTGTGATGCGGTAGTGCGTGGCTTCGAGCGTGGCGAAAATGGCGTCTTTTTCGATCTCTTCGAGCGAGCGCAGGCCGGCGCCGATTCCGCGGTCGGCCGCGCGGACACCTTCGGGGAAATCGCGCGGTTCGAGCGTCGTCGCAGTAGAGAAAATCACCGCGTGCTCGATCGCGTTCTTCAACTCCCGCACGTTGCCCGGCCAGGGGTAGGCCGCCAGCATGCGGTGCGCCGGTTCGCTCAGGCGAGCTTCGCCGCGGCCGTGCACGGCGGCGAGACGCGCGAGCAAATGTTCGGCCAGCGGTGCGATGTCCGCCGGCCGTTCCCGCAGAGGCGGAACGCGGATCGTCAGCACGCTCAACCGGAAATACAGATCTTCGCGAAAGCGGCCCGCGGTGACCAGGCGCGGGAGATCGGCGTTGGTCAGCGCCACGAGTCGCGCATCGATGGTCAGCGTCTCCGTACCGCCGAGGCGCTCGAAGGCCCGCTCTTCGAGGACGCGCAGCAGCTTCGATTGCGTCGCCATGGAAAGCGCCGCGATCTCGTCGAGCACAATCGTGCCGCCCGCCGCCATCTCGAGCCGCCCGCGCTTGCGCTCTACCGCGCCCGTGAACGCGCCGCGCTCGTGACCGAACAGTTCGGATTCCACCAACTCCTGTGGCAGGCTGGCGCAATCAATCTTGAGCAGGGGCGCGTCGTGGCGCGGGCCCATCTGGTGGATGACGCGCGTCAATTGGTCCTTGCCCGTGCCGCTCTCGCCGACGATGAGCACGGTCGTCGCGGTCTCCGCCAGGCGGCGCGCCATCTCCAGCACGGCGTGCGATGCGGGATCGGCCGCCACCCAGGCGATGCGCGCTTCGCTCACGCGGTGGCCGCTCCGGGGGCCGGGTCGGGAAAGTCCGTGCGGCGCGCGGCGCGCCACAGCCGTTCGAGATCGTAGAAATGTCTCGCCCGCTCGGTGAAAACATGCACGATCAAACCGCCGAAATCCAGAAGCACCCATTCAGCGCCGGTCGAGCCTTCGCGGTGCGCAAGACGCAGGCCGTGGTTCGTAAGCGTTTCTGCAATCGAGTCGCTGATAGCTTCCACCTGGCGGGCGCTGAAACCGGTGCATATCAAGAAATGATCGGTGAAGGCGCCAAGGCCGGCCAGATCGAGCAGGGTCACACCAGCGGCCTTTTTGTCTTGCGCGGCCTGAATGGCCAAGCGCAATTCGGATCGAAGAGAGTCCGTCTTCACCTTTGATAGAGGCCCTGCTGGCTAATGTATTCCTCGACGCGGGCCGGCACAAGACCGCGTATGGATCGCGCGTTGTCTAAACGCCAGCGTACCTCCGTGGCCGAGACGTGGCTCGCCACCGTGTCCAACAGGTACACGGCCGCCTTGCAACGCCGGCCGCGTCCGCCCTGCACGGTGAATGCTTGTCCCCGCGCGCCCGGCTCGATTCGCAGGCCTTTCGGCACGGCCCGCTGCAGTGCGGCGCTCGGAAAACCCGGCCGGCTCGCGACAATGAGATCGCAGAGCGTAAGGAGTTCGTCCGGCGTGCGCCATCCGCGGATGTGAAGGAACGAATCGGCGCCGAGCAGGAAATAGAGATGATCGCCGCGGTGCGCGGCTGCCCGGCGGAAGCGCCGCACCGTGTCCACGGAATAAAAAACTTCCTTCCCCGCCATATCTTTTCCGGCTTCCGCCAGCGACGCCGCGAAGCGAGCTTCCCCCGCGCACGCCAGCGCGACCATCGCGTAGCGGTGCGGAAAGGCCGTCAGGTTGGCGCGATGTTTGTGCGGCGGACGCCCGCACGGAATGAAATACACGCAATCGAGGTGAAATCTCCGCACCGCCGCCCGGGCCACCGCCAAATGCCCGGCATGAATCGGATCGAACGTGCCGCCGAACAGCGCGATCCGTTTGCACCGCCGCGATTTTTCCGGCCTTCGATTCGACCCGCCGTGCGCGCTCATCGTTCGCTTCCGGACGCATTGCCGGGGCCGGCAGCCGCCCCTTCCTCCTGCGCGTGCAATAACTCTTTTGCATGACGCGGCCCAAGACGCTCGAGCGCGGCAGCCATCGCGTGCACCAACCCGGGGATGCCCTCTCCCGTGGCGGCCGAAATGGCGTGAAACTCCAATCCGCGTCCGCCGCAAAATTCGCGCAACCGATCGAGCCGCGCGCGATCCGTGGTGGCGTCCAGCTTGGTCGCTACGACAATTTCCGGTTTCGCCGCAAGAGCCGGGTTGAACGCCGCGAGCTCACCCTGAATGATCTCGTAATCGCGAACGGGATCGCGCTCCGAGCCCTCGCTCGTGTCAATCAGATGCACGACCAATCGGGTGCGCTCGATATGACGCAAGAATCGCGTGCCGAGTCCCGCGCCCGTATGCGCCCCTTCGATGAGGCCGGGCAGATCGGCCACTACAAACGTCCGGCCATTCCCGCTCGCTGGATCGCCCTCCGAAACGACGCCGAGATGCGGCTCGAGCGTCGTGAACGGGTAATCGGCAATTTTCGGACGCGCTGCGGAAATTCGCGAGATCAGCGTGGATTTCCCCGCATTCGGGAAACCCACCAGCCCGACATCGGCCAGCAGCTTCAATTCCAGCCGCAGATGACGCTCTTCACCGGGCTGGCCCTCCTCGGATTCGCGCGGCGCCTGGTGCCACGGCTTCGCGAAATGCTGGTTCCCCCGTCCGCCGCGTCCGCCGCGTACGGCCACGAATCGCTGGCCCGCGGCAGTGAAATCGGCCAGCGTAACGCCGGAATCTTCGTCGAAGACGAGCGTGCCGATGGGCACGGTCAGCACCAGGTCGTCTCCCGAATGGCCCGTGCAGTTCGAACCTTCGCCGTGGCGGCCGCGCTCGGCGCGAAATTCGCGATTGAAGCGGTAGCGCAGGAGCGTGTTTTCGTGAATGGTCGCCTCCAGCAAGACGCTTCCACCGGAGCCTCCATCGCCGCCGGAAGGCCCTCCACGCGGAACAAATTTTTCGCGCCGGAACGCAACGCAGCCGTTTCCGCCGTTGCCGGCCTTCACGTATATTCTCGCCTCATCAACAAACACGGCGTGAACACCCCTCGCGAACCCCATGCAATCTAACAGAATACGATACACAGCCGGTGCTTTGCACATTCAGTTCCGGATTGGGTAGTGGGCTACTTTGCCGGCACGCCATCTAGTCAAAGCCGCTCAAGCATGGCACACTACCCGCATGCCAAAGAAACCATCAGAACCTCGTAGACCAACAGACGTGAATCAACTGGCCCATTTTCTGGTTAGGGCCTCCACAGAAGGGCCAGAAAGCATAGAGAAATCTGCGATACATCAGTACCTTTCCGACATCGGACGAAAAGGCGGTCTAAAGGGCGGCCCAGCCAGGGCCGAAAAGGTCACCAAGAAGAGACTGCGCGCAATAGGCAGGAAAGCAGCTAAAGCGAGATGGTCTAAACCAAAGAATGACAGTCACTTAGGGGATTAGGAAAAACAACAAGCCTAGTGCATGCACCTGTTGCGCATCGCATCTCAACGAACGTAACATAGGGTTATGGCGCGAAAGAAATCCAAGTCGGACACCACCGTGGAGAAAATGGCCGACCTTATTCTGGAGCATGCTAGCAGCTTAACTCTAAGGGAAGGGAAAGCTATGCTTCAGGATATACACGAACTAGCTGTTAAGCGTTCCCGCTCCGCGACTCGCGGAAAAGCTTCAGGATCGCAGCAAAGCGCGGGTCTTCGTCCATTATCCCGTGGTTGCGCAGGACCTGCATAAATTCTCTTTCATCTCCCGAACGACGGAGCCTCTTGAGGTCTCTTAACAGCGCATTTCTCTCTGCCCACGTGTGTTTGTACTTGTCCGGCATAGACTAGCCTTCTGATTCGGTTTTTTGTTCCTGACTTGCTTTCCTCCCACTGGGATACCACTCAGTAAGGCCCCACTCGCCCTTGCTCACGCGAACAACTTCGTTGTTGCCCTCCATCCGCAATAGCGTCGGATAGACCGTGGCGTACAAATTCTTCGCCTGATGCGTAAGACCGCCCGCAGCCAGCGCGGCTGTGATGTCTTTAGCGCTCTTGGGACGCTTTGCGATATTTAGATACGTCTTAATGGCTTGCGGAACAGTCATTCGGAAAAACACGTCGGGGGCCAGCGTACGAGGAAATCGCACAATAGGAGCAGCGGAAACGCCTGACGGGGGCGCGTTTGGCTCTAACGCTTCCACAGCACGGCCAAGTCGTTTCTGCACCCATGAAATCATGCGGTCGAGATCGCCACGTTCAGCAAGCAAGCTCTGGAGTAGCTGCTCATAATCAACTTCTTCCACCATCTCTTGTCTCCCTTCTCAGGTTTGCTGTAGAATGAAAAAGATAGTATGGGGCGGTTTGTCACCACGCCCTCGCCCTTTCGAGGGGCGCTCGCTATCTCATTAACTCCACCTCGATTCCGGCTCCCCGGGTTGTGCCACCAAGCATCCTCCCAGGGAGCCTCCGCTTCCCGCTCATAATAACACAGAGTCCATCTTGCGTGCATAGCGGGAAGTGGCACCAACATTGCGGCCATGCCTAGTTTTCACTTGATAGTGCATGAGCCGGTCAGGCATAATTCTCCTGTGAAGAAACTGACACATGAACAGAGGGGCCAAGTCGTGAATTGTCTCATCGAAGGCTGCTCCGTTCGCGCGACTGTCGGAATGACGGGGGTCGCCAAGAAAACGGTCATGCGGCTTCTTTGTGAGGTAGGGTCAATCTGCGAGTCTTATCAAGACCGCGTGATGCGGAACCTCACTTGCCGTCGAATCCAATTGGATGAGCTTTGGAGTTTCAATTACTGCAAAGCCAAGAACATCACGCCAGAGATTGTGGGGAAAGTCCCATTTGCTGGAGATGCTTGGCTTTGGACGGCATTCGATGCGGAAAGCAAACTAGTGCTTTGCTGGCGTATCGGAGACCGGGGTTCGCAAGCAGCAAGCGAATTTACTCGCGATCTGGCAGGGCGGCTCGCCAATCGCGTTCAAGTTACGAGCGACGGTCATCGGGTTTACTTGACCGCGATTGAGGATGCTTTCGGGAGTGAGATTGATTTCGCCATGTTGGTCAAAATCTTCGATGCCGACCGACAGGAAAGTAAGGCTCGTTACAGCCCCGCACAGTGCATCGGTACAAGAGTTATTCCAATCATCGGTAGGCCAGCCCCGAAGCACCTTTCAACGAGTTCCGTCGAGCGCCACAATTGGAGCGTTCGGACCGTAATGCGTCGGTATACACGGCTCTCGAACGGTTTCTCGCGTAAGATTGAGAATCACGCGGCGGCTGTGGCATTGAACTATTTCGCGTACAACTTCATTAGAATTCACCGGACCTTGCGCGTAACCCCAGCAATGGCGGCGGGCGTACGTAACTGGCCGGCTTTGGGACGCACATTACCTTGTGGCCCTCTTAGAAGCACAGGAACGGAGGGCGGAAAGAGCGGCATAGACAATGAAAAAGGCAATCGAAATTGTGATGCTGGTAATCGCCACAGGCGGAATGATTGGTGGAATCTGGAATCGCCTCAAGCTGAACAAAGGCATTGGTATTCGATTCATTCAATTTCTTGGACTGACGGTGCTTGTGCCGGTTATTGTCATCCTCTCGTTAGAAGGCCGAATAAGCGTAGAGATGACTGGCGCTGTTGCGGCAGCAGCTGTGGGAGCAGTTTTAGCCGGACTTGCTAAGGGCGAGTGAAAGTAGCCCACTACCCCCGCTTTGGCGCCGCTTGCCCGGCGGAGACCCGGCATTCCCGCTGCCCGGTTCAACTGGACCATTGGAGGGCATTGCCCTCGCCGCACCCCTGGAGCTCTCGCCTCTGTTCGAATGCGCCGTCCGGCCGTAAAATTCCCCCAGGGGAACCGCCCCATGAAAGAAGCGATTGCAAAGTACGTCACTTACTTGCGCGCGGTGCGCAACGCTTCGCCGAGCACGATTCGAAACTACCAGCTCGACCTCGAACAGTTTCTCGGCTACCTGTCGCCGCCCGGCGCGGAAGCCGTGGCGCTCGGGGAGATCGACCATCGCCTCATTCGCGAATTCCTCGGCCACCTGCATGATCGGGGCCTGCAGAAAAGCTCGGTCGCGCGCAAACTTGCTTCCCTGCGATCGTTCTTCAAGTACTGCGTGCGCGAAGGCGTGCTCGCGCAAAGCCCCGCGCGCCTGGTCTCCACGCCGAAACTCCCGAAGCGCATCCCAAGCATTCCGAGCACCGAGGAAATGAATATGTTTCTCGACCAGCTCACTTCGGCAGGTGAGGGCGCGCTGCCGTCTAGGCCTCGCCCCGGCGCTCCTGAAGATGAATCCCGCCTGCTCGTCAAGCGCGACCGCGCCATTCTCGAATTGCTCTACTCCTCCGGCCTGCGCGTCAGCGAGCTGACCGGCCTGAACATCGGCGACGTCGATCGCAAGGGCATGATGTTGCGCGTGCGCGGCAAGGGGAACAAGGAGCGCATCGTGCCATTCGGCAGCAAGGCGGAACACGCCTTCGACGCGTACTGGCCGGTTCGCTCCGACCTGCTTTACCGCGCGCACGGCCGAACCGATCCGGAAGCCGTCTTTCTGAATTTCGCCGGGCAGCGGCTTTCACAGCGCAGCGTGGGCCGCATCGTAAAGAAGTACGTGCGCCTGGTGAACATCAACTGGGATCTCCATCCGCATTCGTTGCGCCATGCATTCGCGACGCACCTGCTCGCCGACGGCGCCGACCTGCGCGCCATTCAGGAGCTGCTGGGCCACGCGTCGCTTTCGACCACGCAGAAATACACCCACGCCACGATCCGGCAGTTGATGGAGGTCTACGACAAAGCCCATCCGCGCGCTTGAACCGCGTTCGCCCTGCACGGCCCCAGCGCCGGCCATGATGTAGCAAGTGGTGTAGTGGTGCTGTGATATAGTCTCTTGCCATGGGGGCCCGCCACACGATCCCCTGGCGATTCTTGTGCGCCACAGCGGTGCTGGCGGCTGTCTGCGCCTTTGCGGACTCCGGCGAGGTCGAGCCTGCGCCCCGCTTTCACGCCAAGACTCTCGACGACGCGCAATTCGATAACAACTCGGTGAAAGGCAAGGTCGTTCTGCTCGACTTCTGGACCACTTGGTGCCCGTACTGCGCGGCGGAGGAATCGCTCGTGGACAATCTCGGCGCCGAGTTCGCGGACAAGGGCTTGATCGTTTTGGCCGTAAACGTGGGGGAGAGCAAGAAAACAGTCAAGAGATACCTCGAGGATCATCCGCGGAAGTCGCCGGTCGTTTTGACCGACGATACCAATCTCGCCGCAATGTATGAGGCCACCGTCTATCCCATCTACGTTGTCATCGACCGCGACGGCAACATCGCCGGGACGCAACGCGGCGCTGGCGGTGAAAGAGCCCTGCGTAGACTCCTTGCGCAGGCCGGGATCAAGTCCGCCAAGGATCAAGACTGGGACCAATAGCAGTTTTTTTGCGGACGGGTGGGCGCTCGTCTTGAGAGCGCGCCGGCGCCGTGTTGGCGGCGGCTCGCACTCGCTCCCAACCGATCCTAGTGCTCGAATCTTTCTTCTCTGGGGATCTCGGCCACTCGAGGCCGGAAGGCAAATCCAATGTGGCGCGCGCCGCACTGACGGCAGCGGTACGGCCGAAGCATGAAAATCGGCAAAAAGAAAAGTTCAATCAAACCGCGCCGCCGCGACCGGAGCACTACTTCACTTCCGCACAACGGACAGCGGCGTGGTCCGAATGCGAGAGAGATGGCGTGTGTCAATTGACCGGCCCCCGAGAGAATCCATCATGCTTCCATCCGCCCGCCAATGCAACGCCCTTACTTCCGGTGCAAGTGGCATTCAATTGCTCCCGCGCAGCCCCTCCGCCGGGCGGCGATATCTTCCCACGGTCTCGGACTGACGCATTTCAATCTCACCCCGGGGTTAGGATGTGAGTAGGCTCTCCCACAGGGGGCAACGATGTCCCCTTCCAATTCCAATGTCCCGTTTGGTTTGACGTGCCAGCGTGAGCACCCATATAATGGGAAATTCGTCCGGGCCTCTGGAGGGCAGATGTACGCCGTCATCCGCAGTGGCAATAAGCAGTACCGCGTCGCGCCGGGTGAGACCGTGAAGGTCGAGCGCTTGCCGGGCAAGGTTGGCGGCAAGGTCACGTTCGGCGACGTCATCGCCGTGCGCACCGACGAGGCGAAGCTCGTCACCGGCGAAGCCGCGGCCGCGGCCAAAGTCAGCGGCAAGATCGTCGAGCAAGGCCGCCACCGTAAGCAGGTTGTGCTCAAGTTCAAGAAGAACCGGCAGTACAAGATTCAGCGCGGGCACCGGCAGGAGTTCACCGCCGTCGAAGTCAGCGACATCAAGCTTTAGATCAGCGCGAATTCAACGCGGGCAAAGGATTTTTCGACATGGCGCACAAAAAAGGCGGCGGCTCCTCGGTCAACGGCCGCGATTCCCAGGGACAGCGGCTCGGCGTCAAGCGGTTCGGCGGCCAGCTCGTGAATGCCGGCACAATTCTCATTCGCCAGCGCGGCACGCGCCACAAGCCCGGCCTGAACGTCCGCCGCGGCAAGGACGATACGCTCTTCGCCACGATCAACGGAATTGTTCTCTTCGAGAACAAGGGCCAGGATGGCCGCTTCATCAGCGTCCTTCCCGTAGAAAC
>DASPOJ010000067.1:0-7479 GCA_035626055.1 Candidatus Methylomirabilota bacterium
CGCGATCAATTGCTCGAGTTGACCCGGATCGGGGTGCTCGAGGGGCAGGCTGTCCGAGCTTTCGGTCTCGAGGTCCTGCCGCACACGCCGCCGCCGCAAGGAATCCCAGCAATGATTCGCCGAGACGCGATACAGCCAGGCCATGAACGGTCGCTCCGGGTCGTACTGGCCGAGTTTGTCGCGCAGTTTTAGGAATATTTCCATCGTGGCGTCTTCCGCATCTTCGCGAGTCCGCAGAACGCGCCGGCAGAAGCGATACACCGCGGCTGCGTAGTGGCGATACAGTTCGCCCCACGCTTCAGCGTCGCCGCTCTGCGCCCGTGCGATCATATCGGCCGGCTCCGCCGCAGCGGAGGGGCCTGGGCCGTCCGGCGTTCTCGTCACTTCCACCATCTTGAATACGCACCGCCGCCCTGGAATCTATCACCATTCGAAGTTCAACGTTATCCGCACGGAACGTCCTAGTTGCGATACATTGGAGTGCTTGAGATTCCTCTCCCGACTCTCATGAGCGCATCCGTCCCATCGCCGCCATCGGCGGCGCCATTGCTGGTGATTGTCGGCCGGCCCAACGTCGGCAAGTCCGCGCTCTTCAACCGGCTCACAGGTAAGCGCCGCTCGATCGTAACCGACGAGCCCGGCATCACTCGCGACCGCATTTACGGCGCCGCTAGCTGGCGCAACCGCAATTTTGAAGTTGTGGACACGGGTGGCCTGGTGCCCGATGACAAAGCCGCCATTCCCCGCGAAATTCTTCGGCAGGCGCGAGTTGCTATCCAGTCCGCGACGCGCCTGGTTCTCGTCGTGGACGCCCGCGCCGGCCTGACTCCACTCGACGCCGAGCTGGCACGCCTTCTCCGCAAGACCGGCAAACCTCTCCTCATTGCGGCGAACAAAGCGGATACGAGCGCGCAGGAACACCTCGCCGCCCCGTTCTACGCGCTGGCGAGTGACGTCTTTCCTGTCTCCGCTGAGCACGGCACCGGACTAGACGATTTTCTCGACGCCGCAACGCGCGATTTTCCGGAATCCGCCGCCGAAGCCGCTCCGGAAACGAGCGTTGAGCCGGTGCTGGAAACAATTCAAGTCGCAATCATCGGCCGGCCCAATGTCGGGAAATCCACGCTGCTCAACCGCCTCGCCGGCACTGAACGGGCGATTGTTTCGCCCGAGCCGGGGACGACGCGCGACGCCGTGGATTCGGTCGTCGAGCGCGGCGGCCGCGCCTATCGTTTCGTGGATACGGCGGGGATTCGCCGCAAGGGCAAGACGCATCTTCTCGCAGAAAAACTCGCGGTCATCATGGCGAGAAAACATCTGGAGCGCGCCGATCTCGCGCTGCTCGTTGTGGACGCGAGCGCCGGCGTCACGGCTGGAGATCTGGCCATCGCCGGCTATGCCGAGGAATCCGGACGTTCCGTGATCCTCGTGATGAACAAGTGGGACCTCGCGATCGAAGCCGCGCGAGAACAAGTGGCGCACGAGAATCGTGGCGCGGAATCGAAAGGGAAGCCCGCCAAGGCCGCAAAGGGCGGCGCCCGTTTGTCCGATCCCACTTACCTCGCCGCCGAATACGAGAAGCTCGTGCGCGAACGCTTCCAGTTTCTCGACTATGCGCCGGTGATTTTCCTGTCCGCCCTTACTGGCCAGCGCATCAAGCCTCTCTACGACTTGATCGATCGCGTCGCCGCGGCGCGCCGCCGCCGCATCCCGACCGGCGAACTCAATCGGTGGCTGGCGAATGTGGATCTCAGCCGCGGCACCTCTCCCGCGGCGCGCCGTGTCAAGATCTTCTACATCACGCAAGCCTCATGCTCCCCGCCGACTTTCGTTCTGTTCACAAATCAAACGCACAAGCTGCATTTCAGCTTCGAGCGATTCCTCGAGAATCGCCTCCGCGAGCAGTTTGACTTCATCGGCGCTCCCATCCGGCTTACGCAGCGCCTGAAAGAAAAAAGAGAGCCCTCCCGGCCCGGCTCCTTTCGTTGACACGCTCGAAAATCGGCATAGGATAGGAACGAAATGGCGGGCACGAACGGCCAATTCGAGATACCGATTCCGCCGAAAAATCTCTTCCGCATCGGCGAGGTCAGCCGTCTCACCGCGACCAAAGCGTTCGTCCTCCGCTATTGGGAGACTGAATTCCCCATGCTTCAGCCGGTGAAGAGCGAAGGAGGCCGGCGGCTGTATCGCCGCGAGGACGTCGAGACGGTGCTGCGCATCAAGCGCCTGCTGTACGATGAAGGCTTCACGATCGCCGGCGCCCGCCGCCACCTGCGCGAGCACGACTCGCCCTCCGGCAACGGCTCCTCCGCGGCGGCGGCTCCCCCTGAGCCCCTCTCCTCGGTCCAACGCAAGACGTTGCTCGATTTGCGCGATGCGCTGCGGGCATTCTTGACGCTCCTGGAAGGCGAGTGATAACCTGATTTTTGCAGGCCGGGACGTGGCGCAGCCTGGTAGCGCGCACCCTTGGGGTGGGTGAGGCCGCTGGTTCGAATCCAGTCGTCCCGACCATGTTCTCAGCCCAGGAGCTGGAAGAACCCCCTTCGATCCTGCATCCGAGACCCTGGAGTGTCTCTGTCGTTCGACGCTTATGGCGCATATTCTGCTTAGCAACGATGACGGCATCCACGCCGAGGGCCTGCGTGCCCTGATTTCCGCGTTTGAGGGCATGGGCACCATCAGTGTGGTCGCACCCAATACGGAGCGCAGCGCCGCGGCGCAGTCGCTCACGCTCAGGCAACCGATTTTCTGGGAGAAGATCGCCGAGCGCGAATGGGCGGTCGAGGGCACCCCAGCCGACGCCATGGTCCTTGCCCTGCACAAGCTCCTGCCTAACCGGCCCGACTTGGTCGTCTCCGGAGTGAATCGCGGCGGCAATCTGGGCGAAAATGTCTATTATTCCGGGACGGTGGGTGCGGCGATGGAAGCCACGATCAATCACGTCCCGGCGATTGCGGTCTCCGTGGCGCATCGGGGGCAGGGGTTTCGGTTCGAGCACGCGGCCAAAATCGCGCGCGATCTCGCTGCCCTAGTGCTCGCGGAAGGGATGCCCGAAGGGGTCCTGCTGAACGTCAACGTGCCGCTCGATTGGAAAGGAAGCGTGCGCTTCACCAAGCAATCGCGCAAGGTCACGCGTAACGTCCTGCAGGAAGGTGTGGACCCGCGCGGCCGGAATTATTTCTGGCTGCACGAACAGTTGACGCCCGACGGCATGGACCCGGAAAGCGACTACGCCGCGATCTACGAAGGCGCCGTCTCGATCACGCCCCTCGTGCTCGACCGCACTCACGCCACGTCGCTCAATCACCTCTCCCACTGGGCCAAAGCCCTCGAAGCCCCCGCGAAGTAGCCACCCAGGCATCCTGTAGCCCGTAGGGCAGAGTTCATTGTCTCCTTGCTTCCCTGCCAATTTGCCCCCATGCTTGCCCGTATGCCGCGCCTGGTCCCCGCGACGCTTCCGGCCATTGTCGAGTTCGGCCGCGACATCTGCGGCTCGCTGCCGGCCTCCGAGCCGCGCGAATGGCTCGTGGCGAACGGCATCGGCGGTTTCGCTTCGGGCACGGTCTCCGGCCTTCTGACGCGTCGCTATCATGGCCTTCTTGTTGCCGCACTCGACCCGCCGGTCGGCCGCACGCTGCTGGTGAGTAAGATTGAAGAAACCGCGCGCTATGCCGGCCGGACATTCACACTGGGCGCGAACCGCTGGCTCGGCGGCGCGCTCGATCCGCAGGGCTGGTTGAATATCGAACACTTCCGGCTCGAAGGCACGATTCCGTCCTGGACCTTCGCACTCGGCGATGCACGGCTCGAAAAACGCATTTGGATGCAACCGCGGGCCAACACCACCTTTGTGTTCTATTCATTGACCCGCGCGCGCGGCCCGCTTGAGTTCTCCTTCAAGGTTCTCGTGAACTACCGCGATTACCACGGCGCGACGCACGCGGGCGATTGGCGCATGAAGATTGACTCGATCGCCCATGGTCTTCGCGTCACCGCGTTCGACGGTGCCGTGCCGTTCTTTCTCCTGAGCGACGAAGCCATCGCTGCGCCCTCTCACGACTGGTATCGCAATTTCGATCTCGCCATCGAGCGCGAGCGCGGCTTCGACGATTCCGAGGACCACCTGATGGCCGGGACATTCACCGCGACGCTCGCCACCGGCGGGTCGCTCACGTTCGTCGCCAGCACGGACCCCGGCGCGAGCCTCGACGGCCTAAAGGCCTTCACGGAGCGCGCTGCGTGCGATCGCGCGTTGCTGGATCGTTGGAGCAAAGTCCAACCGTCACTCGCAAAGAAAGCTCCGGGTTGGGTGCGGCAGCTCGTGATGACCGCCGATTCGTTTCTCGTCGAACGATCATCCGCCGGCCAGCCGGGCGCCGGACTGACCGGCGCGGCGGGCCACTTTGAAAAAAATTCCATCCTTGCCGGTTATCACTGGTTCTGCGATTGGGGACGCGACACGATGATCGCGCTTCCCGGTTTGACGCTTTCAACGGGCAGGCCCGAAATCGCTCGCGCGATCCTGCTTTCTTACGCGCGCTTCGCGGATCGCGGCATGTTGCCCAACGCCCTCCCCGATCGCGGCCAATCGCCCGAGTACAACGCCGTGGACGCCGCGCTGTGGTTTTTCGAGGCCGCGCGGCAAACGTTCGCGGCCACGAAAGACCTCTCGTTACTCC
Source organism: Candidatus Methylomirabilota bacterium (assembly GCA_035626055.1). GTDB lineage: Bacteria > Acidobacteriota > Terriglobia > Acidiferrales > UBA7541 > DASPOJ01. The sequence goes on from DASPOJ010000067.1 coordinate 4,683, forward strand.
AGGAGCTTTTCCCCGTGCTCGCGGACATTGTGGAATGGCACATACGCGGCACGCGCTGCCAGATTCACGCGGATCCTGCCGACGGCCTCCTCTACGCTGGGGAGCCCGGCGTGCAACTCACCTGGATGGACGCCAAGGTGGGCGACCACGTCATCACGCCACGCACCGGCAAACCAGTCGAAGTGAATGCGCTGTGGCTGAACGCACTCGTGACAATGGCGGGATTCGCGAGTGCGCTCGACCAACCGGCGGACCGCTACGCGGAACTGGCTCGGAAGGCGGCAGGCGGATTTGCGCGCTTCTGGAATCCGGCCACTGGGTATTGTTTCGATGTGCTTGATGGGCCGGCGGGGAACGAAGCGGCGTTGCGGCCGAACCAGATTTTTGCCGTGTCACTGCCGGAATCTCCCCTCGCGCCCGAACAACAGCGCGCGGTGGTGGGCGCGTGCGCACGCGAATTGGCAGTGCCGGGTGCGTTGCGGAGTCTCGCGGCCAGAGAGCTCGGATATAGCGGACGCTATCTCGGCGGGCCCGGTGACCGCGCCTCCGCGTACCATCAGGGCACAGCGTGGACATGGCTCCTCGGTCCGTTCGTTCAAGCGCACTTGCGCGTGTATCGCGATCCGGCTGCGGCGATGGCCTGCCTCGAACCGTTCGCACGCATGGTGCAGACCTACGGACTGGGTTCGCTCGCGGAAGTTCTCGATGGAGAGCCGCCGTTCGCTCCGCGCGGCTGCATCTCGCAAGCGTGGAGCGTCGCCGAAGCGTTGCGCGCGTGGTCAATGGCCGCGCCGCTCGCGAGTGGCGGGAAGCGAAGATCTGGCGGGAATCCGGCGGCGAAAACGGCTCAATCGCGCGGGCGCAGAAAAGTGCCGCCGGAGAGAAGCCCGCGCAGGCCCAGCAAGAGCAAGCGCGGCTGACTCAGCACGAGGTGCCACAGGACGCGCCCGGCCTCATCGCGAGAATACTGGCTGAGCGAACGGCGCGTGGCACCATTCATCAAATCCACCAGGCGGCTATAATCCGATTGCTGGAAGGAATGAATCGTGCGGCGGATCAGAAGATGCATGTCGAGTTCGCGGCGCAGGGCCCGCAACTCACGGCTGTAACCGCCATCGAGAATCGCCTCGCACGCGCCGAACGCGCCGCGGAATCCGGTGACGATGCCCCCAACGGTGCTCACCTTCACTTGAGACGCGGCGTCGCCAACCAGGAAAACGCGGCCGGAGCCCACTTTGCGCTGGACGGGAACCCAGCCGGAATAAACCGGGATGCGTGCACCCTGAAAAGAAATCGGCTCGATATGGCGCTTTTCGAGAAAGCGTTCGAGGCAGCGGCGCGTTTGCGCGCCTTCTTCCCCGATCAATCCGAGCGCAGCGCGTTCGCGCGAATCCGGAATCAACCAGTAGAAATATGGCGTGTCGTCGGGAACGAACCAGACGCGCACCGAGTCCGCCGGCATATCCGCCGGCATCTTGACGACAGCCTGAATCAGAGGCACCGTCTGCTGCCGCGGCCAGCCCGCTGCAAGGGCCACGCGGCTCTGCGCGCCGTCCGCGCCAATTACGGTTTCGGCCTCGAACTGCTCTTGCTTCGCCGGGCGCGCGGAATCCATCGTCAGGCGGACCCCGTGGCCGTTTCCTTCGAGCGCGACAAAACGGCGCCCCAACCGAATCTTAGCTCCCGCCTGCTCGGCTTCGCAGGCAAGACTGTGGATCAGCCGGGAACGCTCGATGATCAGGTCCGGGCGGCCAAGTGAGACGCTAGCAGCGCGACCGTCAGTGAACAGCTCAAAGCGATGGATTTCATTGGCGACGGAAGACTCCGCCGCGGGACCCAGGAGATCGCGCATGCGGCTTGTGACGATCAACGTGCGAGCCGCGGGCGCGAGCTGTTCGGATTGTTCAAAGACCTGGACTCGCCGCCCGGCCCGCGCCAGGAGGGTTGCAGCATAGAATCCAGCGGCCGAGCCGCCGACGATCGCAACGTTGCGTTCGCCGGGAGTTGCCGGTCGCGTTCCTATTGAACCTTGCAGCGGAACCTTCCCGCGCCGCAGTCATATCTCAGATCCCCGATGCGGCGCAACGCTGGGGGACCTTCTACGATCCAGCGACTGAGAATCCTAAAGCCGCTGGTTCAAACCCCGTGCGGGCCGAGTGCGTCGGCCCCCGCACTAGAATAGAAGAAAACCGTAGATGCGGGAAAAGTATAGCGAATCGCTCGGTTTAGGCAAGCCGGAAGCAGTGCACGCTGGGAGAGGGAGAACGGAAAGCGAGTTAGCGGGACGCCTGGCGCTCGAAGGGCGCCTTTTCCAGCCACGCGACGGCCCCCAACGAGAGGACGACGAGAGCGCCCGCCAGCGGCAGAACGAGCGCGCGTGGAACCCGGCTCACCACGAAAGCCGCAGCGCCAAAAAATGCGCTCAGGCCGTACAGCACAAGGACGGCCCGGCGCTGCCCCAATCCGAGATTCGAGAGACGATGAGCCGTGTGGTCTTTTCCGGGGGTCGTGAACGGCAGCAGCCCGCGACGCGAGCGTGAAATCGAGATGAGCGTCGTATCAAAAACAGGAACGCCAAGAATCAGAACCGGCACCAGCCAGGTCTCGTGCGCGGGACCCGCGGGCCGCAATTTCAAAGCCAGCGTCGCCATGAGAAAACCGAGGAACATCGCGCCGCCGTCCCCCATGAAGATCTTGGCGGGATTGAAGTTCCATCGCAAAAAGCCGATTGCGGCGCCGAGTACGGCCGCGGCCATCGTGCTGACCAGCAATTGGCCGCTTTGGAACGCGAAGAGCG
>DASPOJ010000068.1:0-6394 GCA_035626055.1 Candidatus Methylomirabilota bacterium
CCTGCGCGCGATACAGGCGGTGTTTCACGTCGGTCGCAAGCGGATTCCGATGCACCTCCAACTCGCGAACCAGTTTCTCGAGGCGCGGCCGGCTCGTCGGCGTGAGGGGTTCCGTGCGATCCCCGAGGCCAAACGTGATTCCCGCCGGATCCCAGCGGGCGAACTCCAGCCCGCGAAACCGCAGCGCGACCGACTTGCCGTCCGCAGCTACGCCCAACCGAATCGCCTGTGGCGCCAACCGCACAATCGGTTCTACTCCTGGCCCTGCGGCGGCCAGCAGCGTTTCCACTTCGCGCCGTGGGATCAGCCGCGTGGCAACATTGCTCCCATCGCCGGGCTCCCGGCGGCGCGCCTCGCCTCGCAGCTCGTCCACCTCGTACAGTTCAACGCGCAGGCTGGAAACGAGCGCGGCCATGCGATGGGCCGTCACATGCGCCGCGCCCTTGGGCAGAAATAATCGCAAGCCCGCGATCGTGCGCGTCCGGGCCGTGCTGCGGTCGTGCGCTCCGTCGAACCACAACAGCCCCGCCGTCAGCGTCGCGTCAATCGTCGCCGCGCTCTCCGCCGCGGAGACGCCCACCACCGCCCAGGCTTCCGAGCCGCGATGCATCAGGCCGCGCGCGTAGCAATCGGAAAGCGAATGTTCGAGATCGTCACGGGCGGAGAGAGAGTCCAGCGTCTCGTCGGGAAACTTTTCGCGCAGGAGTTGGCCGAATCGCGATGTGAATTCCGCGCGTCGCGCACGCGCCATCTGGTGCTCGGCGGAACGCTCCCTCTCCGCAATCCTGAATTCGAGCCGCGCCGGCCGCGTGTACCCAAATCGCCGCACCTCCAACACGACGTGTTCGGCGGATTGATCCGCGATCCCCACCACGCGGCGCACCAGGCTCTCCGCGTCCGACCACAGATGAATCAAGACCGAGGAATTCTCTGCCCGCACCTCAAACTGCAATTCCTGACCTGTCAGCCGCCGGCCGCTCTCCTGCACTTCCACCGCGCCGGATTTCGACAGTTCAGCAAGCGCCTGCTCGACCTCGCGCGCCAGTTCCATTGCCGCCAATTATAAATACATACAACCGTATGTCCAGGTGCGCCCACAACCAATCCGCACGTTGCCATACCAGCTTGGCACCGTGAATCTTGGGCCTTAGGCAGGAACTTGTCCCGCCTGCCCTGAGCACGGGGCCCTCGCCGGGAGGCCACATCGGCGGGTCCCTCACTTCTCTCATGTAGAGGCCGGGCTTGAGCCCGGCTGCCGCCCTGTCTCCGGTCCCTGGAGTCCGGTGGACTCCACGGAGTCCGAACACCGGACCAGCTAGGCCGGACCGCGAAAACCGCGAAAGGGCGGCGTCGGCGTGAAAGGCCTGCGCTTCGCCCCGAAAATCCCAAAATCGGACGCTATTTGAAAAAAACACCCCCTTTTTTGAGATGAATGTGAAAATAAAGGACTTCCAGCAAAAGAGTGCGCATCAATGTGAAAACAAGGGGCTTGCCGCGACGGCAGATGCGCGTGGAGCGGTATGATTCGTGTTCCGAGAAACGTGGGAAGACCCGGAGGGAAGAACGCCCGATCCGTGTTCGATATGGAGTGCGTATCTCACACCACGTTTTAGCATGTGTTTCTTAAGTTGTTAACAAAAATGATCGTCAAATAGTATCCGAAGAGGAGGCCTGAATCGCTCTGTCCAGCACGCAAGTGGGAGTGCACCCAAAACGGCGGCGGGGCGTCATTACATTGCACGGCGAGCGCTCAATGAGTTTCGTTGGTGCGTGATAGCGCCTCGATTTGTCCGAGCAATTCAAGCAGCTCAGGGGGCGCGTTCTCGGTGGTGAATGTGGCGATGATGTCTTCTGGGCGGATATTTGTTCCATATTTCTCTTGAACTTCACCGACGAACTTTCCTAGGACGGTCGCGCCAGGATAGTAGCGCAGCTTGCCGGGCAGACCAGCGCACTCTTCATGGTTAAATCTTAGTGCTGCTTGTGCTCCGTGTTCTATGGGATTCTCGGCGAGCTCGTATTTTCGGAAGGCCTTCTGCGTTTCTGTGATGAGCTTCGTTTCCGCTTCCTGCTGAGCGGCATCAACGGCGACCTGAAGGAGGTCGGTGACTTCCTCTGGCGTTGGTTTTGTGGGGAAGTCTTGCGGGAGTTTTCTCCTGATCGCTTCGCAGAGATTAGCGGGCTCCAGGAAATAGTTCTCAATGCTATGCCGTGTCCAGATATGGTAATTTGCAATTCCCTTCCTTTCGGCTTCTTCGATGTGCTTGGCCATTACCTCTTGCACAGAAAAGTCGCGATCTCTGAGAGCAAACCAGGTCAGGTTGCCCCCTACTATGCGTTGGAAGAGGTCTGCGAGGTCGCGCAGCATAGTGAACTTTTCAACGCCTCTGAACTCGAACACAACGAATTGTGTGGCACCCACAAACATTTTTTTTCCGAGTTGGGCCGCCAGAACTGGGAGATATTTCACGTCTGACGGGCCTTCGACGAAAAGACAGCGCTTGGTTTGGTACAGAAGAGCTATGTCGACGTTGCTGATCTCGCCGTGTCTTTCATACTCCAATAACAGATGCTCAAGTGAAGCTATTGGCGCCAGGGACGTTCGCGCAAAATCCACGGGGATGATGGAGCCTAATGGGGCTTGAGAGATGAGGTCTCGCGAGTGCGTGGACATAATAATCTGGAGGTCCAGATTCTCGGCCAAGGTTTGGAGAAAGGCGAATAACTGGGCCTGGAGGCTCGTGTGGAGGTGGGAGTCTGGCTCGTCGAGCAAGAGAATCGGACTCCCCTTCCAGGCCGCGAACGCAACTATCTGAAGTATCTGATTCATTCCCGACCCGGCAGAGACGATGTCGAGTTCGTAGCTGCGCTGTCTGTAGGGTGCGCGCATTTCGACATCTGACCCGGGGTCAAAGTTTATTGCGCCAAGATCCACTCCGAAGTGCAAGGCAATCGCGGATCTTACAAATTGAAGCCTATCGTTCTTGCCGCCGTCGCCGGGCCCGGGCGCTTGAATCATGTACAGCACGTTCCTAAGAACTTGCGACAGCAAGCCACTCGCTGTCATTTTCTGGACATAGGCCGAGCCGAATTGCTGCTCGTGGGGGACTAGGCCTGAGTATCCTGGAATGAGCACTGGCGCGGTAAGGGCAATTTTCTTCAGTGTCTCGGTGTCGACGTTCGCCGACGTTTTTTCTACACGCACATTTAGGAACCCGTACAAGAATCTAATTGCGAAGTTGATGGATATATCCCCTTCGAACTCGAAGCCAATCCTGATTTGTCTTTCGTCCTTGCCTGATTTCCAGGTTCTCTCGAACCAGAGATCCCTTGGGTCGTTCGTTGGAAGGAAATCGAATTCCTTCACGGCTCTGCCGTGCTCCCGCAGCTTCCACTTCTCTATATCCACGCATCTGCGAAAGCATTCAAATCCGACAATGATCGACTGAAGGACTGTGGACTTGCCGGAATTGTTGGGTCCGGTGAGTACGGCCAGTCTTGGGAGGTCAATTTCAATTTTTTGGCAGGCTTTGAAATATTCGATTTTCAGTTTGCGTAGCTTTAGGCCCTCCTTCATTTTTAGCTGGGTCCACTGGGGATACCTCTCGGGACTGGTCTCTTCGTCCTCGAAGAGTGGGATCTGTGGGGTGGCCATGATCGCCTCGTGTTGGGATTACTGCTCCAAGGTGCGAACTGTAGCCCTGCCCCGGTTGGGCGTCAATCGCCGCGTCGGCACCGTGTGCGAGCGGGCAGGGGGCATGGGGTTCGTTGACTCGTTGCTTGCTGCGAGATAGATGGCTCAGAGGTCTAGCCCAAGATCAGCGCTGCTTCTTGTCGGGCATGATGCCGCCCTTGATTGCGTTGTAGTTTCTGCGGCCCTGTTTCAGTCCGGGTCTCTCGGGCCCCCTGTCAAAATCTGCTAGGGGCGGCCTGGAGGAACTGGTTAACGTCTGTATTACTTGCCTGGCCGCGGTGAATATGCACAGCAGGACCGCCGCCCCAGGTTCGTGCATGACCAGCAGGATGGTGCCCGCGGCCCCGCCCGCCACGTCGAGAAGCAGCCTGGTCCGTGTTGTGCGTTTCGCCTTTGCAGTTCGCCAGCGCACTCGTTGACGCTCGCCCTGCGCCGTCATCGAATAGTTCTCGACGATGGAGCAGCACTCCCCTAGACAATCTCTGAGTTCCTTCTTATCAATCTTGAGGGGGGCATACCGGGCCTCTCCCAATTTGCGTCTAGCCTTCGCGAATGTGGGTTGCCCTCGAAGCCACGCCACGTCCGCAAGAGGAAGGCTGGCAATCTGAAGGAAAGGGAGACTGCAGTCATCTAGAAGAGTTTCTCTCTCGGGCGTGGCTGGTTTTGTTTCGATGCGATCCGAGGGCTGTTCTTCGCCGGTGTCTTCGAGCAGCGCGAAGTAAGGGTTAAATCCTCCAAACGAGGAAACTGCGCTGGCTTGACCTTCCCGCATCACTTCCGCGTGGGTCGCCAGAGCCATCATGCGGGCAGTGCTCTTTTGAGAGTCGTCCAGGTTCTGGGCCCCGTCGAGAAACCTGTGGATCTGGGAGATAGAGATCTCACATGATCGGTTGTTGTCTAGCCAGCGCAAGAACCAACCTAGATCGCCAGGGCGGGGAAGCGCCTTGCCTAATAGCTTTTTCTTGGGAGGCCCTGACTCGATTCTTTGCACTAGCTGGTAAAGTTTTTGAAATTGCCGACTTCTTAGGTCGGTCTGTCGGTCAAATAGTGCCGGCTTTACTCCGGCATCATCTAGGCGCTTTGCGAAGCGACGTAGCTTTTCGTCCTTGATCCAGCGCCTAACGCCGTGACCGGTCATCTCATCCACGACCCCCTCGAACGATTCGATGCCCTCAAGGAAGATAGGGAGGATGGCGTTAGAAACGAAGAGGTATTGAATTATATCGGGATCCTTCTCTACCAGGCTGGACAGTAGCGGATGTGTCAGAATTGAGGCCGCGCCCAAAGTGAGTGAGTCGAAGAATAGGAGATTCAGATTAGCCTGAAAAAGTAGCTCCTCCTCCTTGATGAATTTGTATTGGAAGATATCGTCGAGAAGTTCCGACGAGTAGCATATACCCGAGTGTCCGGGTTCCAGTTCCATAAAGGTAAGATTTATCAATACATATAATATCATAGTATTCTAAGAAAAGAAATATTTGAGAGGGGCGGATGGCGTCCGCATCTTGGCAATCCGATGCGTGCACGCGCGGAGGGTGCCAGGATCCCTTCGCCAATGGAACACCTTCCCCGAGGCGGAATTTCGAGGCATAAGGGGCGGGTGGCACAACTTTAACCCGCCGAGAAGGTCTCGCGGGTGCCCCATCTTTGCGCGAAGCACAAAGGTGGGGTTTTTCTCAGCCCCCGCCAGCTCTCCTATTCGAAACAATTTCCACAGAAGTTAACACTCTTTTCTTGTTGACGTACTCGATATCCCCTGCTACCCTGCTTTGTGTTGGTCGTTCTCAATCACGGCCTGATTCCCACTTCAATTCCTCGATCTCTGTCTCTCTCTGCCCGTGTTCTTCCGTGTGCATCTGTGGCTTACCACGAGCGCCCTTCGCGAGGAGTTGTAATTTCCCCCTCCGCGCTCCCCAAACCTGCACCATTTTTGTGCAACTCAAAAGTGATACACAACAAAGGATTTAGAGCGCCCATAACCCCTTTAGAATCAGCACTTACAAACTCCCGCGCCATTTTTCGTATCTCGTTGAAAACAAACGGTCGTCAAGTCCTTCAGAATCAGCACTTGCGTGTTTTTTCGCCGCAACCCCTTTGGAATCAGCACTTACAGAAAAACATGGGGGAGGGGAGTTCCTTCCGAGTTACCTCTCGCTCGCCGCGCCGAAGCCTTGGCGAAGGCGGGCCACTGCCCACTCGCTTGCCGCGCCGAAGTCCGCTACTCCAGACGAAGGCGGGCCTCCTCTCGCTTGCACCCCACCCGTCCCCGGCGAACATCCAATGCCTTGGGAGGACCAAACCATGAAAGCAGCCGTAGTCACTGCGAAGGGCGGGCCATGGGAGATTCGCGAGGTGCCGGAGCCGAAGATCGCTCCGGGACAAGTGCTGGTGAAGATGCACGCGAGCGGGGTCTGCTACACGGACGTGCACGAAACGCTCGGCCATTTGCCGGGTGCGTTTCCGCGAATCCTCGGTCACGAGCCGGTGGGAGAGGTCATCGCCGTCGGCGCGGGCGTGACGTCGCGCCAAATTGGCGACCGCGTCGGAACCGCCTGGGTGCAGGCGGCGTGCGGCCGCTGCGAATGGTGCGCGCGCGGACGGGAACACTTCTGCGCCAACAGCAAGGTCACAGGCATTCACCTCCAGGGCGGTCACGCCGAGCTGATGCCGATGTACGCCGACGCCACCATGCTGATCCCC
>DASPOJ010000069.1:0-5889 GCA_035626055.1 Candidatus Methylomirabilota bacterium
CATCGTGTCGAAGGATTGCCCAAGTTCGCCCAATTGGTCGTTGCGCTTCAGGCGCATGCGGTGCGAGAAATCTCCCGCCTGGACGCGCTTCGTGGCGTTGTAGAGGTCATTCACCGCGCGCGTAATCGTGCGCGTCAGCACAACGCCCGTGATCAACGCCGCGAATTCGATCACGAGAAATACCACCCCAACGACAAGCAGCATGTCTACGGCGATTCCCCCCAGATCGCCAACCGAGGCAAACAGACTCTGGTTCAGGCGCGAAGGCCGGGTGGAGAAGGATACAAATACGGGCAGGTCCGCTGCGGGATTCGAGATTGCGGCGTCGTCAATCGCATCGAGCTTGGTGACCCCGGAGACATCCACATCGAGCCAATTAGCCTTCGGTGGAATGCTGCGCCCCGGCGATACCATTTCGCGTTCAGCAACGAAAAGACGCCCGCCGCTGGAATAGACCAAGCCCCCTGGGTTGGGCTCATTGGTCGGGCGCATGACGTTCACCTGGATCGGACCCAGCTCCCGCCCGACCGTTGCGATAAGGCTGGGCGTAACCGGCACAATCACGGAAACAACGAGCCGCCCCTTAGGAATCGGACGCGCGACCACCGCGATCAGAATCAGCCGGTCTCTAGCTTGAACGATTCCCTCGAAATGCGAGTACGAAGGAGCTGGGGCACGCTGCAAGAACTCCTCATCTTTTCCCACGTTGAAATCCAGCCCAGGTAGCTCCCTTCGCGCCATATCCAGATACGCGGCCGTATGCGGCGGCAGTGCGAGCAGGTTGACGGGCTTCCCGGTCGTTTCGGCCTCGACCGCGAGTGATGTGGCAAGCGTCTCCGCCGTGGCCGCGACCTCGTCCTGCCGCTTTTGCAAATCGCTGTAGACCAGATACGCACCGAACTGCCAATAGAGCAGGTAAGCGGAAAGCACAGCCATCGTGACCAAGAGCAGGATCGGCACCACGGCGATGAAAACATAGGCGACGATCAGCCGGTTGCGCAGTCTCTAAAGCAAACGCCGGCGCACCCAGCCGATCCCCCGCACAAGCACGAAGTAACCAATCGAAACTGCAAACAGAAAGCCAATAACCGTGGGGATACGAAAGTTTGCGCCCACGCTGCGAAGCGCAGCCAGCAGCGCATAAAACACGATTATGAGAAATGCGCTCCGATCCCAAAGGTTGGCTCTGCGCAAAATCGAGCGCAAGCGGTCTGTCTGCGACGATGCCATCGGCGTGTGGGGCAGTCCTCTGCCCCGCAACACTCTCGCTCACTCCCGCCAAAAAATCCAGTCGTACGGCATCTGGCGCGGCTCGGCCCTTGGCTGGAAGCTGCTGCGCCTGCCTCCGCCCGTCGTACCTCACATGATTTTCGTATCGGCGACCCCGCCTGCGGGGTCGCCATCTGCGCCCTCTTCCGCCTCTGCCCTCTGAAATTTCAAATCTGAGATAGCCTCTCTCCGCCCCATCCTCTCCCCAACGGTCATCCCGAACGCCCACCGCGGCGGACGAAGGCGGTTGACTGTGTGCCTTTCGCGATCGCCCAGCAGGCGCCGCGGCCACCATCAAGCCCAAAGGCAAATTCCTGTCATTCTGAACGGAGCGTTTTGCGCGGCCGCTCTTGCCGCGCAGCGCAGTGAGGAATCTAGTGGTTCCGCGCTGCCCGCAACTCGCCCCCATGGATTGCGGCGGCCTGCCTGCCGAAAGGCACGGTTCGAGGGTCGTATAATCCCGTGCGCGGAGCTAGGGGCAGATCACGCGCAATTCGCCAGGCACGAAAAGTGGGCCAACCGGAAATTCAAAGGCTGGCCAGCCGTCCCCTAAGAAAATTCCTGCGATGAAGCCTCCGCGATAATCACTCGTCCTCAGGAAAATCTTCGCTCAAAATCTCGTCCAGGGTCCAGGGATCAGGCCGCTTGAGTCAGGGATACAGTAGTCTCCCGCCGTCGTACGAGCGAATCACAACCTTTCCCGCCACCCTTCCAGTCACGGGCCGGGCCGGAGGAGCGGAAGGGTTCGTTGGATACGTGCTGCCATCGAATTGGAGCTCTGCCTCGTACCCTTGCACGTACCCCCCTCCCTGCACCCAGACGCTTATGTCGTGCCAACCGTTCGACTTTGTGGTCAACACTCGGATGGGAGGGCGCGACACCGTCATTCTCGTGACGACTGTATAAGAGGAACCCTTGCGAGCTAATACAAGAATCTCGCAACCGCCGCTTCCACACCAGCTTTCGCCCGTGACAAAGACGATAACTTCCGGTATTCCGTCGCCGTTCAGGTCAACAAAAGCGTCTTGATACCTTGTCGTCGGATCTTCACCGACAGGCATAAATCCTAGGTAGGTCTGTAGAAAAGTCCTCAGGGAGTTCTCCGCAACTGGCGAAGGGCTGTGCTCTGCGCGGCTTGGTTCCTTGGTGCCCGCGGGCTGTCGGGCGACCGCGGGGCAACTTGCCAGCGCGCCGGCCGCGATCAACCAGGCCCCGATAATGAATCTTGTGAGCATGTCTTCATCCAATCGGGGGATTAGTCAAAACAATTCATAAGGCGGGTGGCGCATCTATATCCGTTCTGGTGAACTTCTTCTCTTGACATTAGGGCGCAGGCAGATGATATCACACCGGACTTAACGGACAGCCTCGACTCGACCAGAGGGTGCCGCAGCCTCGGCCACCTGCCCGTTCGTGCTGCTCACGACTCGATTCTCTGCGTCCCTTCGACTTCGCTCAGGGCAAACTCCGGTCAACGTGTTCAGACCGTCCCGCGAATTTAGCCGGGACACGAATAGCGTGTCGTGGGTCGTGCCATCTTGAGTCCATTGTCGATGGTGACGCAAGAAAATTCAAAACCCCCACCTTTCGCGCGCGGCGCGAAAAGTGCGCCACCCGAAAATTCAAAGGCTGGCCCACCCGCCTACTTGACCCTTATGGTCACGCTCGGAGCTTCGTGGGGGTTCCGCAGGACGCGAATGTGATTCTCCGCGAGGATATCAAACTCCCTCTCTGTGAAACCCGGCGGGAATAACTCGCCGGTTATCCGATATTCCCCTTTCTGATCTGGGAGCTTGAATTGCATCTCCCCGCCGTAGATTTCATTCGGCCCGATCGTGACCCACAGTCTTGAGTCGGATACCAGAGCGACCACATCCCTTTCTGTCCATGGCCGTTGATCCTCTGCCAGCCCCCAATTACACACATTTCTTCCATTCCCGTCGAGAATCTTGACGTCTGCGAAGCCCACCTGGCAACTTGCCCCTTTTTGACACCTACTCAGGTGCAGGGGCGTTTGGCCTGAGTTGACTACAATATCGGTAACAATAATCGACTCGCCCCGAGCATAAACTAGCTTGTCGCTCAGAACCCGAAACTCAACGTGATCCTCGTTCGTCGCGTCTGACGGAGACAAAGGCCTTGCGGCCGAGCAGAGAAATACTGACGCCATGATGATGCAAGCCGAGACGACAAGATCGCGGCCGATTTCCGTGGTTCTCATGACGGAGGTACCAGGGTGTCCGGAACAGGCATATTCTGCAGCGGGATCTGCTGTAGGGCTGGATGCACGGGTTGGCATGTGCTGTTAATGTTTGCGTGATCCGCGGGGCGGGTGGCGGAGCCTTTCGGGATGATTTGGGTTCCGCATAGACACAAGAGGATCATATCACTGTGGGTCTTCACCGTGAGGTAACATGGAGTGACTGCGGAATTGCGCGAAGCGCAGTCCTGGGTGTCCCTCCCGTCAAAGGCTGCGCCACCCGCCGTAGCGCAGATCGTGCTAGACGTCGAGAGCTCGTCCACCACTCCGAAGGTCGCTGACCTTGACTCTCCCGAGACGGCGGACATATAAGACTCGGGTATGGCCGAAGAAACAACCTTCTACAGCGATCAACAAGGCGTGCGCGTGACCGATAAGCGGGTTATTTTTAGAACGACCACGTACGCGCTGGCGAACATCACTTCGGTTTCTACGGACAGAACGGCCCCAAGCTACGCTGGCCCTCTCCTTCTCTTCCTGATCGCTGCGGTCGCCTTGTTTGTCCGAGGCGGCGGAATTCTCCTCGCAATCGTGTCTGCCGTACTCGGCGTTTTCTGGTGGCGAAAATTGAGGCCAACTTGGCATCTCCATATAAAGAGCGCGTCCGGTGAGTCTTCTCCTATTCAATCTGGGGATGAGAAACGGATTGCCAGCATAGCTCAGGCGATCAACGAGGCAATCATTCATCGAGGCTGAATCACCTCGCGGGTGGCCCGGCCTTTGACTTTGAGTTTCCGGGTGGTCCACCTTTCGCGCTGACCGCGAAAGGTGGGGCTCTTGATGCCGTCCCCTCATCCGTTCGCGCGCGCCCACGACTTCTATTCGAATAGTAACTCACTAAATATACTTGACATATCGGTACTTGTGTGCTAGCATGATGCGTGAACTCGGAACAACATTTCGAACCATTCCTGCCCGGCATCGCAACCCCGACTCTCCCCGTCCGGGTTCATCCGTGTGCATCCGTGGTTCACCGCGAGCGTTCACCAAGAGTGGTTTCAAACTCCCCCGCCCCGCACCCCAAACTTGCACCATTTCCGTGCAACCCAAAAGTGATACACAGCAAAGGCTTTAGCGCGCCCATAACCCCTTTAGAATCAGCACTTACAAACTCGCGCCGCGTTTTTCGTATCTCGTTGAAAACAAACGGTCGCCAAGTCCTTTATAATCAGCACTTACGTGTTTTCTCGCCGCAAGTCCTTTGGAATCAACACTTACACAAAAAGCAGGGGGTGGGGGGAGAGGAGTACCTTTCCGGTTACGGTCTCCCTTGGCGAGAAACCCGCCGCGCGAGGCCCAAGCGAACGGCGTCACTTCCGCGATATCTGCCAGACGCGGCTGTGCTTGCGGCCGTACGAGAAATAGATAATGAGGCCAATGACCAGCCACACGCCGAGCCGCAGCCAGTTCTCCTTAGGCAAAGAAAACATCAGCATGAGGCAACTCAAAATGCCCAGGACCGGCACCACCGGGCCGAACGGCGCGCGGAACGGACGAGGCACTTCCGGGTGGGTGCGCCGCATGATCAGCACGGCGGCGCAAACGATCACGAACGCGAGCAACGTGCCGATGTTCACCAGTTCCGCGAGAATCCGCAGCGGAAGGAGGGCCGCCACTGTGGCGACGCACGTGCCCGTCAGGATCGTGGACTTCCAGGGCGTGCGGAAGCGCTCGTGCACCGCAGCGAAAAACTTACGCGGCAGGAGGCCGTCGCGCGCCATGGCCAGGAAGATTCGCGCCTGGCTCTGCATCATCACCAAAAGCACCGACGTGATGCCCGCGATGGCCCCGACCGAGACCAGAAATTGCGCCCAGGGCAGACCGGCCTGCCGGAAGGCGTCCGAGACCGGCGCGTCAATGTTGATCTTATGGTACGGCACCATTCCCGTCAGCACGGCCGCCATCGAGATGTACAGCAGTGTGCACAGGATGAGAGACGTCATGATTCCGATGGGCACGTCGCGCGCGGGATTATGAGCCTCCTCGGAATGCGTGGAGATCGCGTCAAAGCCGATATACGCGAAGAAAACAATGGCGGCGCCCGCGAGCATTCCCAGCGGCTCGCCGGATGGCCCGGTTTGACCAATTAAAGTATGGCCAAAGAATCCAAACCCCGCGTAACCGAACGGCGCGAACGGCTTCCAGTTGGCGGCATGCACATAATGCGCGCCGAGTACGATGACGAAAAGAACGATCGACACTTTCAGAATCACGATCCCGGCGTTGAACGACGCGCTTTCGCGAATGCCCTTGACCAGAATCGCCGTGATCACCGCCGCAATCGCCACGGCCGGCAGATCGATCCAGGTTCCGGTCAGCGCGAGCCGGCCCGTGATCGGATTGAAATCAAAAGGGGCGTT
>DASPOJ010000070.1:0-2557 GCA_035626055.1 Candidatus Methylomirabilota bacterium
CATCGCCTTGCCTTGTTCTTGGATATCGATCGCCGTGTTCTCACTTGCAAACTTGCCGAAGTCCTTCTCCGCTGATTCCAAATCCAGCTTCACTTGCGTGAGCCGGCCCTCTAAGAATTCCCTTTCCCGGTGCGCTGCAGACGTGTTCACCTGAGTGACTAACCCGTTTAGAGCGTCGACATATTCCTGGGTCATGGCCGCGGCCCGTTCCGGGCTCTTGTCCGTTACAGCGATCGAGATGATTCCGCTTTTTCGATCCTCGGAAATATCAGTGTTTGCCTGGAGGTCCATTTCCGCGTCCTCCTCCAGTCGCACTCCGTAGATTTTCTTGAGATCGAATCGTTCGCTCACGTCGTTGGCGATGGTCCTGCTCTGGAGAATTCCCACAAAGAGTTCACTCGTATTGCCCAGGCCGAGAAGGCTGCTGGCGGCGGAACCCAGACTCGAGCCCACCTTGTTGCCCGCCACCGCCGCCAACACTTCCGAGCCGGAATCCATTTGATCCGGCGGCATCAATCGCGCCGTCGATTGGTACCGCTTGGGAATCAAGAATGCCGTGATGGCGGACAACACGAGCCCCGCAAGCGTCAACCGGAAGAGGAATCGCTTCCGGTCCCAAAGAAGCCGTAGTGTGGCCACAGCTTCTCCGCGAGCGGCTCCGTTGTCGTCCGGCGCCACACCCAGCGTCTCCGCTCCTTCGTCGAAATTCCGTGGCGCAAGCACGTTGGTAGATTCCTCCGGCATTTCCTGAAGTTTTTCTCCTCCTCGGCGCGCCCCCGCGCGTTTGTCAGCAGGGTCTTAATTCTTCGTCCGCGATTGCTCCTTGGGATAGAAACCAATCTCCAGGACAGCCGCGAAATTCCTTTCTGGTCCCTTGAACAGGATCGGGTACCGTGAGATGTTTTCGAATTGCAGATCGGCCTTGATGTAGAGGCCGTTTCGCAGATACGTTTCGCTTTGCAGGGAATAGTTCTGCCAGGCTCCTCCGCCGGGGACGAAGTCAGCGCTGACGGTGTTGTGCGAGTAGCCGAGACGAACGATGTCCCGAGGCGAAATCCAGTACGTGAACCAGCTTTGAATGCTTCGGCCTTCTCGTCCGACGGTATTTCCGATTAAATTCCCTTCATTCGTGTATCCGTCTGGATAGTTCTGATTCCAATAATTGAACTCACCAAAATTCCCGCTGCCGATGGCGGCGGCGACCGATGGGATAAGCCCGCTCTGCTCGGTGGACACTCCTTCCAGGTGAAAATCGAGCTTGGGTACTCCCGGGATTCGCACGACGTAGATGCCCGGATGCCAGGGGTTTCTGGCGGGATTTTCGAAGGGGAAAACGTCGTCGCTGGCCATGGCATCGCCATAGAAAAGGACGTAGTGTCGGATCTTCGGCAGGGAAAAGGTCCAATCCACCTCGCTCGTGTTGTGCCCGGGAACGGAGTTAAATCGCGGATCTACTTTTCCGAAGAAGCTATAGAGAAGGTCGTGCGCTGTGAGAGGCTGGCCGCTTCCGTTTCCTCCGATCATGACTGTGCGTCCGAACCCGATTTCCAACCAGGACACTTTGAAGTTGATCTTGTTGCCGTAAAAAAACGGACGCAGGACGTAAGGATGTCCGCCGAGTCGCCCGAAGAATTGGTCGATTCGCACCGAGCCAAAGCGGGCGAGCACGCCCGGCAAGCGGAAGGGCTCTGGATTCACAAAGCGAACCATATTGATTGGCTCGATGTTGTTGCTTAACAACATCGAGCCTTCTGGTCCGGGTGCCCAAGAGAGGCTCTGCCTGCCGAGCACTAACTCGAAATTGTGGAGATTCACCCCTACGTACGCGTCCAGCAGCTCAAACCTGTTCGTTTGGGGCACGTGGCCTGCGGGGACCTCCGCCAGCGGGACTCCGTCATGAAGAGCGATTGCTTCGAGCATCGCTTCGGTGGGCGCGGGAGCCGAAGGAGCGTGCTGGTATTCCGCGCGGACGTAGAGGACTAGCGGGCCTGCACTCGCGCTGAAAGATCCCCCAGACTGGCCATTTGTGCCGCGCTCAAATGGACGCCCGAAGTCGTAGGAAATGGTTTGGCCAAAGTGATAGCTGTCGGTCAGCGTGGGTCCGCTGATCGAAACGGCGCGGGTATAAACGGACTCGAGATTTGCCGTAAGATTCCGGCCACCACCGAGTAAGTTGAGCTCGTACGTGAATTCCTCCCGCAGGCGTGTTACCAGCGCCGCGGCTTCTAGATGGCTCAAACTCTGACTCTCCTCGGACTCCTCCGCCTCTTGCGTCAGGCGCGCACATTCGATTCGCGTCCATGGCTTCAATCCCAGTATCTCGGTGTGGATGTATCCCAACGCCGCGAGCCGCTCAAACACCGGATAAGCCCAATGATCCAGCGGGACAAAAGGCGAGCCCATGTCCCGGTGATCACGCACTTCGTCCTCGCCCCCAGCGAGCCTTCCGATGGCGTTGCCTCCCAGTTCCGGGTCATGATGCAAGCGATAAACTTCCCGGCCGATCAGCCATCCCAGCACTCCGCTGACGACGACATCGGAGGGAAAGTGTTCATTC
>DASPOJ010000071.1:0-6576 GCA_035626055.1 Candidatus Methylomirabilota bacterium
CCGAGCATGATCCGGCTATTTCGGATGTTCCGGCGCCACCTTTACATGGCTGATGCGATTACAATCTGGACCCAGGCCGACTCCTACATCGATCAGCTTCAACAGCGCGCCGCAGAGCTCCATGGGGCCGTCCAGAGCGGATACGGCTCGCCAGAATCGATGCAAACGCTCCTGCTCCAAATCGACTCGATTGACTCGCGGCTGACTCCTCTCGAAGAACAGTTTTCTAACATCTTAGGTGTAGGCGCGCGCGCGATGACACGGATCTCGGGCGTCGCGACGCTGCTCTGCACACTTCTCTTGCTTGCGCTCGGGGTCGGCCTCTCAAACCAGATGCTTGAGCAGGTCCGGCAGTCCGACGAAAAATACCGCCACCTTGTGGCCACGGCAAATGACGCCATTCTGGTCACCGACGCCCAGACGGGCATTGTGCTCGAGGCGAATCGCAAAGCCGCGGAAATCCTCGGTGTGCCTTGCGCCGAGCTGATCGGCAAGCGTCAGTCGGATTTCTGTTCGCCGGCGGACGCCGCAGTCTGCCGGCGGTTCCTCGCACAAGCCGCCGCCGAAGGCAGCGCCATCACGGAGGAATTCCGCTTGCGCGACCACGCGGGTTCGCTCATTCCCGTCGAGTGGAGCGCGAGCCGGACCGAGTGGGCGGGCCGGACCGCCATCCACAGCAACTTCCGGGACATCCGAAAACGGCTGGAGGCGGAAGAGCTGCTGCGCAGAAGCGATGAACGGTTCCGTTCCCTCATTCAAAACCTCTCGGACATCATTCTGGTCCTTCGCCCCGACGGGCGCATCGCGTACGGCAGTTCCTCGGTGAGGCGAATGCTCGGCTATGAGCCGGCCGAGATTGCCGAGCACAACCTGATGAGCTATGTCCACGAAGAAGACGCTCCAGCACTTCGCGAAAGCCTTCAACAAATCGCCGCCCAGCCCGACGCCACGATGGTGCCGGTATTCCGCATTTTATGCGCGGACGGATCGTGGCTCTGGCTGGAGGCCCTGGGTACGAATCTGCTGGAGAACCCCACCATCCAGGGCATTGTCCTCACCGGACGGGACATTACCGAACGCCTGCACCTGGAAGATCAAGTCCGCCAAGCCCAGAAGATGGAGGCTTTGGGAAGCCTCGCGGGCGGAATCGCGCACGATTTCAATAACCTTTTAATGATCATTCAGGGACACGCCGACACCATCCGCGGCGAACTGGCCCCGTCCAGCGAGTTGCGCAAGAAAGCGGAGATCATCATGAAAGCCGCGGATCGAGCCGCTGGCTTGACACGCAGGCTGCTCGCGTTCGGCCGGAAGCAGATGTTCGCGCCAAAAGTGCTGGATCTGAATTCCCTCATTACCGAAATGGACAGCATGCTACGCAGCTTGCTCACCGCGGACATCGAACTTGAACTGCGCCTCGGAAGCAGCCTCGGACACGTCTCCGCGGACCCGGGCCAGTTGGAACAAACCCTCATGAACCTCGTGGTGAACGCCCGGGACGCCATGCCGCTCGGCGGGCGGCTCACCATCGAAACCTCGAACAATGAGGTGAGCGATCTTCGAGGCAACTTCCAGTCCGCGGCGCCCGCCGGGAGCTACGTCGTTCTGTCCGTGCGCGACACCGGATCTGGAATGGATCCGCAAACGCTGAGCCGTATTTTTGAGCCGTTCTTCACTACCAAGGCAAAAGACAAAGGTACCGGCCTCGGCCTCGCGGTGGTCTATGGAATCGTCAAACAATCTGGCGGGTATATTGATGTCTCCACGGAGACCAATCGCGGAACCGAATTCCGCATTCTCCTACCGCGGGCTTTCGGCCGGCCCGAACTTCCCGGCGAGAGCCATGATTCGAGTCTCCCCCAAACGGGCAGGGAGACCATCCTGCTCGCCGAGGATGAATCCGATCTGCGAACCATGCTTTGCGATTTCCTGAGCGCGAAGGGATATACCGTGCTCGCGGCAGCGGATGGAAACGAAGCTGCGTCCATGTCGGGGCGGTATCCCGGCCCGATTGATTTACTGCTCACCGATGTCGTCATGCCCGGGATGCGCGGTTCCGAAATCGCGAAACACGTGAAGCGCAACCGGATGGAGACGCGCGTCATCTTCATGTCGGGCTATGCCGGGAATTCGGCGTCGTCAAATGGCTCGGAACCGTTCGAGGAAGGAGCAATCGTCATGCAAAAACCGTTCCGGCTGCAGGATCTGGCGAAACGCATCGAACAGGTACTGAGTGAGACGCGCGAGCGGCATCACGTTCGCAAAGCGTAGCAGCTTATTGAGGCATCCCACCGAGCGCCATTCCGAGCCGGTCGCGGCGGGCGCGGCTCAGTGCGGGGTCCACACCGGATGCGCCGTGAAGAGACCTTGCACGAAGCCGATGTGATAAACGAGGAACAAACCGAAGATGAGGCTCACGACGCCGCTTGCCAGTCGCAAATTGCGATTGAGCGAGTTCACGCGCTGAGCCGTGTATGCGAATGGAACCGCGACCGCGGCTGTGATGAACATCATTCCTACAATCGTCCCAAGGCCGAAGATCAGCAGATACACGATTCCCCACGACGCGCTCGGAATCGTGGCGAGCACCAAAAGCGCAATTGCCGCGGATCCCGCCAGGCCGTGCACGATTCCCACGACGAGCGGCCGCAGAACTTGATAAGCGCCCATGCCGCCGAATGTGCGGTCCATCCAATCCAAGCTGCCAGCTTCGTGAATGTGCTCGTGCGTGTGAAGCGGACCTCCGTGCGAATGCGCGTGCCCGGAGTGGATTTCCTGCTCCGCGGCGAGCACGCGTTCCGGCACCGTGCGGATGAACGCCAGCAAATTCGCCGCGCCCAGCAAGATCAGCATCAAGCCAACGGACCACTCCATCCCCAGCCCCAAGCGCGTCGGGATCGCAATGCGGAACAATATGATCGCTACGCCCACCACGGCAATCGTCAGCGTGTGACCAATGCCCCAGATGATTCCAATCACCGCCGAGCGGCGAATGCTTCTCTGCTGGCTGACTATCGTCGCCACGGCGACCACGTGATCCGGGTCCGTTGCGTGCCGCATCCCGAGGAAGAATCCCAACACGATGAGGGAGAACAGTTGCAAATGACCTCCGTTCGTATGCCAGCACGCCGGGGACACGAAACACGATCGCCTAATCGCAGGGCTTCCCCGGCGGTAACTGGACATGCAAGCCGGCGGCGTCCTGAGACCATTTTACTTTGCCAGGGAATCCAAGCAAGTCAACGCTTTTCGACTTTACCCGTCGCGTCCGCACAGCGGAATCATGCTGGCCGCCGAGGAGATGTGCGGAGCGAAGGATCTGGCTGCGGCCTCGATAACAACTGCTGGGGCATGCATCCCGCGATGGGGGCGCGCCATCCAATGCATATCCGTGCTCTTGTCTGAAGCCGGACTACGGAGCAGGCCCGAGGAAGAACGATATCTGTCGCGCTGGGGAATCGACATCCCAGCCACGAGTTCCTTCGCTCGGCGCCTTCACCAAACTAGGTTCGAAAGGCGGGCGCAAGCCCACCCCTGAGGGATTATGCGAATCGCCGGAACCGGAAGCGCTTTCCCGCCGTACTACCATACCCAGGATGAAATTGCAGCGGCGCTGAAAGCGCGATGGGCCCGAAAGCTGAAGAATCCGGAAGTACTCGACCGCGTGCTCTCGCGCGTCTCCGTGGACGGAAGGCACATCTCGCTGCCGATGATGGAGTACTACGGGCTGGATACGTGGGGAAAGGCGAACGACGCTTGGATTCGAGTGGCGACGGAGCTCGGCGAGAAAGCCTTGTGCCGGGCGCTGGCGCAGGCAGGCGTGCAGCCGGCAGAGCTCGACGCCATCTATTTCGTTTCAGTGACGGGGATCTCGAGTCCTTCAATTGATGCGCGGCTGGTAAACCGGATGGGTTTGCCCGCGCGAATCAAGCGCGTGCCGATATTCGGCCTGGGCTGCGTGGCAGGCGCAGCGGGGATTTCACGGGCTGCGGATTATGTTCGAGGATTCCCGGAGCACGCGGCGGCGCTGCTTTCGGTGGAATTGTGCTCGCTGACCTTGCAGCAGGACGACCTTTCAATGGCTAACCTCATTTCCGCGGGGCTGTTCGGCGACGGCGCCGCGGCCGTAATCGTCACAGGAGCGGCGCGTGATGCTTCCGGACCGGAGATTCTGGCGACGCGGTCTTCGTTCTACAACGATACCGAAGACGCGATGGGATGGGGCATCTCTGAAAAAGGATTCCACATCGTGCTTTCGCCCGCGGTGCCGCAGATCGTGCTCGACCATCTGGCGGAGGACGTGGACGCGTTCCTCGGCGATCAGGGATTGCGGAGGAGCGACATCGGAAGCTGGATCATGCACACAGGAGGGCCGAAAGTGCTCGAAGCGACCGCGACGGCGCTGGATTTGCCGCGCGAGGCGCTGGAAGTTTCCTGGGAGAGCTTGCGGAAAGTGGGCAACTTGTCCTCGGCGTCAGTGCTGCTGGTTCTAGACGAGTATATGGATCGCAAGCGGCCGAAGGAGGGGACGCTGAGCATCCTTGCGGCCATGGGACCGGGATTTTGCGCGGAACTTTTGTTGCTGCGCTGGTGAGCGAGAAGCGATGGAGAAATTCGACACAGACGTTTTTGTCGCGGGCGGAGGACCCGCGGGATTGAGCGTGGCGATCGCGGCGCGCCTGGCGGGACTCGATGTATGGATCGCGGATCGGGCGCGACCCCCCATTGACAAGGCTTGCGGGGAAGGGATCCTGCCGCAGGGGATGGCAGCCCTCAAACAGCTAGGTGTCAGGCTGCCGCCGGAGCGTGTGCGGCCATTTCGCGGCATTCGCTTTGTGGACGCGAGCGGCCAGGCCGAAGCGAGATTCTCCGAAAATGAATTCGGAATGGGTGTGCGACGCACAGTGCTGCATGAGGCGCTCGCGCGGCGAGCGGAGGAAGTGGGCGTGCGGATGCAATGGGGCGCGCGTGTCGAAAAACTCAACGAGGATTGCGTAACCGTCGAAGGAGAATCCATTCGCGCTAGGTGGCGCGTATGTGCGGATGGCCGGAATTCGCGATTGCGCGCCCACGCCGGGTTGGAGCCCTCGCCCAAGCCCGCGCTGCGCAAGGGCCAGACACGCCATTACCTCCTCGCTCCGTGGACCGACTTGGTCGAGGTTTACTGGAACGCCAGCGGGCAGCTCTACGTGACGCCCATATCAGGAACCGAAATCTGCGTTGCACACATCACTCGTAATCTTTCTACAAGGTTCGACGACGCCCTCCGCGATTTCCCGGCCGTGGCCCAAAAGTTAGCCGGCGCGAAAATCAGCTCGCCGCTTTTTGGTGCGGTCACGCTCTCGCGACGCTTGCGAAAAGTTGCCGGCCAAAACGTCGCCCTCCTTGGCGAAGCCGCAGGCTCCGTGGACGCGGTCACGGGCGCCGGCCTCACGATTGCCTTCCAGGAAGCCCTCGCGCTGGCGGACGCGATGCGTGCTGGAAATCTCTCGGCCTATCAGGCGGCGCACGCGAAAATCTCCCGCCTGCCGCACCTCATGAGCCGGATGCTTCTTTGCATGGATCGCATTCCTGCGGTGCGCCGTCGGGTTCTTCGCGCCTTCGCCGCGGAGCCGCGCCTTTTTTCAGCCTTGCTGGCGATGCATGCGGATCCCGCACCACGCGTTACCCGGAGCGCGCGAAAGATCTTTTCTCTCGGCTGGCACGTGCTGACGGCTTGAATGGGCCATGAAAACGAAAACGATTCACCAAAGACTGGCCTTGCGAGGAATTTCCCGCCCCGCGCTCACGGCAATGCTCGTACTAATGTTCGCGGGCATAGTGGCGCCCCCCGCCCACGCCGCGCAAACGTTCGTCGTCGAGCTCGACCCGGCGCAGACGACGATCTCGTTTCTGTTGGTGGGCTTGCTCCACGACACGCACGGCACATTCAAATTGAAAAGCGGCAAAATGCAATTCGACCCCGACACCGGGGCCGCCAGCGGCTCGATCATTGTGGACGTGACGACCGGCGACACGGGCGATTCCTCACGCGATAGCAAGATGCACAGCGTCGTCCTGGAGAGCGCCAAATTCGGGGAGGCTGTATTCACGCCGAAGCAGGTTGTCGGCAGTGTCGCGCAGGAAGGCGCTTCGCAAGTGGACGTGCAGGGCGTGCTGCGAATTCACGGCACGGACCACAACGTGACGATGACGATGGCAGTGACCGCCAGCGGCGGAAAGATCACGGCGAAGGCGCGGTTCAACGTTCCGTATGCCGAGTGGGGAATGAAAAACCCGAGCGTATTTCTCCTTCGGGTGGCCGATTCCGTGACCGTCGAAGTCTCCGCCGCAGGACGCTTGAGCACGACTCCCTGAACAGCGACGCGTCGCACTGCCGCGCAGCCTCGGCACTAGGGCGGACTCATATCGCCGCGCCCATCAGGAGTTGTTCTGGCGGACTCGCGTCCCGAATACAATTCTCCTCGAGGGCTGTGATGCGTTTCGGAACTCCACGGCATGAAGCCGCGCGTCCGGCCTCATTGGAACGAGGCTATTTCCTTATCGGCTT
Organism: Candidatus Methylomirabilota bacterium; assembly: GCA_035626055.1. Taxonomy (GTDB): domain Bacteria; phylum Acidobacteriota; class Terriglobia; order Acidiferrales; family UBA7541; genus DASPOJ01. The sequence goes on from DASPOJ010000071.1 coordinate 6,551, forward strand.
GCGGACTTCGTCGTAAACAAAAATCG
>DASPOJ010000072.1:0-16017 GCA_035626055.1 Candidatus Methylomirabilota bacterium
TATTTGCGTCCGATGATGAGGTGCGGATTAGGTCCGCCTTAAAAGACAACTTAGCTATAAAGGAAGGGGCTGCTGAAAGGCTTCGCGGCTAAGCCGTTGAACGCCGAAGTGAAAGTAGGTCGGATCAATCTCCGCGCCGTATGCTCTTCTCCTGAGCTTTGCTGCCGCAAGACAAGCTGTGAACAATCCGCCGAACGGCTCCCACACGACGTCCTCTGGATCAGTCGTGGCTTCAATCAGCATGTGCATTAGGTCGAAGGGCTTCTGGTTCAAATGAACTGCCCTGCCATTAAACCCATTCACTTTCTCGCGTTCCTTGCCGTGCAGTGCGGGCCGATCCCAAACATTGGTGAATCCGTGCGGACATCGGAATTTGGAGCGCATACCCATCCATTCTTTGGCGGTGGCTGGATGTTTTCCGTCAATTGAAAAATAGGGTTTCCCAATCGGGTTGCCGTGCAGGTTGGCATATCTCTGGAGCTTTTCAAACATTTCCGGTGGCGGGTAATACCACAGATGACCTTGGTCAAGGTACTTGCGCACTGCGGCATCGGCTACACCGCAAGCCGTGTTCGCTTCACGAAGAGTTAAGCCAGTGCGCTTCCATTCAGACAGAAGCCATTCCCGCAATCTCTTGCCCTGCACGCGCGTTTCAAACACGTATTGGACACAGACTTCGCTAACGACCGGGAAGCGACGAATCTTACCCGTATTGACATTCCCGGCAATGTGCCCCTTCCCTTTGTTCCAGATGTTGCAGTTCTCATATCGCCAGCCATAGCGTTCCAGCACGGGATGCACGGCGGCCCAGCCAATCTCTGAGTTCCAGAACCACAGGGTCGTACTCGGCAAAGCCGCGCCTGCCCACGCGCTAATGTGCGGTTCATAAAGGCTTGGCAATGCTAGGTGATCAGACGTATCACCCTCATATCCGAGAACACCATAAGGACCATCGGAAATAATGAGAGTTGGCCGTGGCCATACGGCATAGAAATCAAGGCTGTTGCCAAGCTGGGCCGTGATCTGCCGACCTTGCCAAATCGAAATAGCTGGTATTGAGCTTATTGAGACTGATTTTCCCCTGCCCACAGTGCTGGGGCATTCACGCTTTCTGTGGCCGTCTGCCGTAGTATGCAATTCGAATTCTCTCCGCTCGACTTGTACCATATTCTCCCTACGGGATTCAAAAGCGTTCTTCGATGGGATTATGATCTAGTCTAGGATTCTGCTTCGAAGGAGAAATCCAATTACCGGAGCACTGGCCAGTCGCGGTAATTCCTGCCCGAGTCAGTTCGGAAAAAAGTCGGCAGTTACTACTTGTTGTAGCGCGGTCGCTTGCCCCCGTGACTCCGTTCATAGGCTTCGACCATTTGCCGCTCCCACTCAAGTGCAGAATCGCGGGTAACTGCCGGTCCGACCACGGACACACCTGTGAAGCGTTTCCCATCAAGCTCATGTTGGTAGGCTCGAACATCGGGATGTTCCGAAATGCCATACTGAACGATCTGCCTGCCGTCGCGAAGCTCATAGCGATAAGTATTTCTTGGTTTCATTTCGTTCCTTCCTTCCAACAAAATCTTATCACGTGCGTCAACTTAAGTCGGATATCGGCACGTGGTAGAATGATGGCAAGGGAGGAACCATGAAAAGGATTCAATATGGCAATTGGATTCCCGGCGCGGTAGTCCGCGTTTATAGCAAGCGCCGGGCTGTGTGGCACTTCGGAATAGCGGGGTCGTTGAGCGTCGCGGGGCCAATGGTCATGCACGCATCGAAGGATCGTGGCCAGTTCGCCGTAACGACGAACGACGAATTCTCCAAGGGCCAGCCCATCCAATACACGTGGGTACCTGCTAATCTGGAACAACAACAGATAGTTTTGAATCGCGCGGAAAGTCAAATCGGAAAACCCTATCGCCTGCTGGACATGGACTGCGAAGATTACGTGAACTGGATTGTCACGGGCGTTGCTCGCAGCCCTCAGCGTGAACAATTCGTGGCCGCTGCTTTCCTCCTCGCGGTGGTGTGTGTTGGGGTTGCCGCGATTTCTGCTTGATGTGGCCGTGAGCTCTTGAGAAAGCACGCCCTAAGTATGAGCCTTCAACCACACCTGCTTCCGCCGCTCGAACAGGAAGCATGGGTTGCCGATCATCTACCCTATCGGATTCAAGTTTTACGCGGCTTGGAAATCTACGACGCTAGTGGAGGTTTCAACAGCGCATTACGTCCCGTGCAACCTTGCATTTTTGAAGGAACGCTTCTTAATTGTAGGTGGGCTGCATATTTCCTCGGCTTGGACTTGCAGGGCAATTTGCTCACACAGTTAGCGCAACGCAAGAGAGACAATGATGTCCACGCCGTCGATATTGGCGGCACCCTTGTTAACCCTACCGACTCTGCCGACCTTTCTGTCGCTGAACGCGCGCTTTTGGCCAGTGTGCTAAAAGGCGCAAACGTGGCAGCGGCGCATCCAGTTCGGGAGGGCGCGCACCTAATGAAAGACGTTTACGTGGGGCCAGCGGCAAAGCTTCTGATCAAACTAATAGAAACTCACGTATATGGTGTGCTCGGCAAACCTGTGCCGCCTTGGAAGTGGGCATAATCCGGCTTGGAAGGATGCGATATGGCGAAGCGATTCCGAATAAGTGCGACGGTTCGAGAGGATGATTACCAGCCACGCCGCCGAAGTAGAAAGAAGAAATCTAATGGGATTCTTCATTTCTATCACCTGCGCAGCGGTTCGTTCGGGAATGCCTAAGTGAGTTCTTCAAAGAGACCGGAATGGCGTTTCCTCTTGAAGAAACCGGGGAAATTCAACAGCGTCTCCTTGAATGGCTGCGAAGGAAACCGATTTCAGAATCGCCGCTTTTCAAGGAAGTGATGCGGGAAATGAAATGAAGAAATCACGCTCGCGATCCAAAGCACGCTTGAAACTGAAATTTTGCATGCTCTGTCATAAAGAGCGGAACAACAATCCTTGCGAAAAGTGTGGGCGGCCTACTATCCCCAACGATAGGATTAGACGCTTTCCGCGCCTTGCTCCGCGACCGAAGGCGAAGCCGAAGATTTTCTATTGCGATAAATGTGGGCGCACACAGGCAACAAGCACCTGCTCCCGGCACAATCCGGTTTCAGTGAATTTAGCTCTGACACCATCGCTCAAGCGATGGCTGAAAACCATCACGGGCCTCGGCTCCGCGAAACGCCCCTATCAGGCCGGGCTGCCCGAATGAGCCTTGTGAAATTCCCATCCCCAACGTCGTGAGAAAACGTGGAAGCCGTCATGCGTTCTGATTTTTGCGAATACGAAATTTTCCGGGATCGCGGCAGCTTCTGCTTGTTCAACTGACGCGAACCTCTGCTCAACCATGTGACCCGTGTTGCCTTCGTTCTTGTGTAAGAATCCCTCCGTCAAATAAATGGCCGTCACTTCAGTTTCGATTGATTCCGTCATGCTTTCCTCCGTTGGCCGTACTGCATACATTCTCATCGTAATCGCCGCGCGCTCGGCAGAGCAAGGCGCGGTTGAGGATTTCAGACTCAAAGCATTGTCGTGGTGGTAGAATCCCGGCAAGATGACTCCTCTTCCGACACATTGGGGCCTAACCATAAGCGAATGGCTTACGATACTCGCAATAATCCTCGGGCCAATTATTGCGGTTTTGACGCAGTTGGGGATTCAACGTTCCAACAGCAAACGGGATGAAAAGATGCGGGTTTTTAAGACCTTCATGGGTCTCAGAGCCACGTGGGTGCAGCAAGACTTCGTGCAAGCCTTCAATCTTGTAGATGTCATTTTCTACAAAAATCTACAAGTGCGTCAGAAGCGAAAAGAGTTGTTTACACTTCTTACCAGTCGGGCTGGCGCTGATCTGATTCCGGATGAGGTCATGAGGGCCAATGATTTGTTCGCAGAGATGTTAGCGATGATTGGACACGAATTGGGATACGACTTCGGCCATACTGAGATAAAAGGCACAGCCTATTTGCCGACTGGTCAGCAAAGGTTGGCCGACGAAAGTCGGCAGTTAATGCAGCAGACTTTGGCTGTGATGGAAGGCAGGCAGAACCTTGGCGTGGTGATCAGAACCGAAGAAGCTCAGCAGCCGCAACTGATGCGCCGACCGGAACGCTAAGAACCTAGCCTCTCTTAGTGTGCCCAAACTGTGCCTTACGCAAGCAAAATCAGCGTGAGACAGTGCAACGCAACACAATCTTAAATTTTTTCCGCGCTTGTAAGTCAACAAGATGCAAGGGAGTGCAACGCAACGCAAACGGGATTTCTACTTCCAGAGTCTGATGTACTACCGATTGTACGACCTCCCAGCCGAGGGAGGTGATAGAAACGGGCCGTAGACAAGTCCCGAACCAGACAGCCACGATCCTTCACCTACTTTATTCAGGATTCGTAATGGCGTCAACCGCGCGGTTAGTGCTTGAGCCATAAATCCTTCGATTCCGCTTCAAGATTCTGAAAGAAAATGATTGACAGCTTTCCATAAACCGTCCGACATTCGAAATCGCATAGCAGCTTTTGCTCGCGATCCACGTTCCCAGAGCAAGGCGAAAGAGGAGGTAAGGGATGGCCCCGCACCAAAGGAGCTACGTCGTTATGCAAGTTCTGTGTTCGAATTGTGGGGCCAAGCAGGTTGTCAAGGTGGCAGCCCGGACGGGGGCCTCTGGATACGGCCCACAGCAGGTTGTTTAGTGTGTTGCGTGCGACAGAGCCTTCGAAGTTATGGTTCCCGACTTGATTGTCGGCGGCCCCTTCGTCGATCTCTCAGCATCGCTATAGACTGGCGGCCTCCGTCTCGTTCCTCGTCAAGTCAGTTGGGTGGTATCCGGCTTCACCGAGAGCGCCAGCGTCAAATAAGTGATGTCAGGGAGAGCTTCTTTCGCTGCCTCAAAAACGTCTTGCCCCTTCGTTCCCTGCGGAACAATCACGCCGTTCTGAAGCTCATGTTTGTTCATTTGATCGCCGAACGCCTTCAATTGCTCGCGCCGAACGATGACGTAGTGGCTCTGGTTCACCAATGGCAGCCCATCCGTATAGGCCGCATCCTGGCGCGCGTCCTTGGTTGCGAAGGTTGGATCGCTCACCGTTTGGAACAGGAATTTCGACTTGTAAGCCTGCGTCACTACCGTGCCAAAAAACTGATTGAAGGTGTTCATGGCCTTCACGGCCAACGCCGGAAAACCCATGATGGGAGCGACGCCTATCGCATCTTTCATGATGTAAGAAATCAGGCTGCACCAGAGCGACTCTTTCTTTTGTATGAAAAAGTTCTATCCCCAGAGGCCCGCGCCGCCCGGAAGCGGCACCGATTGCTGCTGTCCCCAAACGGTGCCCGGATTGAAGCTTGTGCTCTGCAGCGCGGGCAGCGACCCGGTGGAACTCGGCTGCAGCCCGCCAAACGCCGACCACACCAACGGGTCCAATCCCGCCTTCTGCGCCGCGGTCTGTTGAAAATCGATGCGCAGGGAGCCCGTCTGAATGTTCCCGAAATGCTGTTCGTCCGCTTTGGAAGCCTTGAACGCCAGCACGCGCAGCGTCACGCTCACGTTGCCTTTGTCCAGTAATTCCGCGTCCGCGACCTGATTCGGGCTGCGGAATCCGGTATCCGGCTTGTAGATCGTAAACTCGGGATGCGCGTCATCGTCCACCCCCGGAACGCCTCCGCGCGTGCCACGTGTCGTTGGGTTGCGAATGTCCTGCATCCAGAACTGGCGCGTTGTCTGATCCACTTCCGTTTCCGCAGATGTGCCCGCCCCACTCTGCGGCGCGGCGTGTGCCATCGCCGCCAAGAGCGGAGCGCTGACCAGCGGCGCCGCGGACCCTGCGGCTAGCATGGAAAGAAAATTACGCCGTGAAGAACCAGAGGAGCTCATTGCGACCTCCCAGCTTGTACGCTTTCTGGCAACCGTACGATAACACTGATGCGCCACGTACCAAACTCTGTTGGCCGTGTCAACGCTTAGATGTCGGGATTCGGGGCTACGACTGCGGAAATTTCGGCGCAACCGGGATCATCCGCCCATCCTCCAGCCGGAAGCTGCTGCCCCGCCATTCAATCCGGTTGACCGCAAAGCTCGCGAGCCAAGCTAGGAAGGCCAGGGCGTCGCGCACGGGCAGCAGCCACAAGCTGCGCCGCACGACGGGGTCGCGCAGCCCCCAGACGCCGACCGTCCAGCCCATCGCAAACCGCAACACCACATAAGCGGCCAGGTAGGCCGCCGCAATCACCGCCGAAGGAGCCACCGCCGCCGCAAGCAAGACGAGCGGCAGGCCTTGCGTGAAGAGAAGCCCGAGGTGGCCCCCCGGCCGGATGTGCCGGATGCCGATCGCCCACCGGAGTTCGTGCTGCAGATACGCGCCGAGCGTCTGCGGCGCATAGGCCATCCAGACGGGCTCGGGCGCAAGCTCAACGCGCCAGCCGTTCGCGGCGATGCGCCGGCCAAGCTCGTAATCGTCCGAGTGCAAATCGAGAAGCATCTCAAACCCGCCGATCTCTGCCAGCCGCGCCCGTGGGACTCCCATCGTCGAGCCCATCATGAAACGCAGCCCTTCGAGTTCGCGCGCCACGAGCGCCGCCCCGCAGAACGCGACGGAAGAACCCACGCACTCCAGCCGTGCGACCCACTGATCCGCGTCCATTCCCCGGTAAAGTGCGGTGACCGCGCCAACTCTCGGATCGCGAAACATCGCCGCCACCCCGCGCAAGTACCCCGGCTCCACGCGCACATCGCCGTCACTGATGACAAACAGATCGAATTGGGCTTCGCGCACGAGACGACACAGATTCGAGACCTTGTTGTTCACGCCCGCCAGCTCGCCCGTCACAACCAACCGGATCGACTTCTCGGGGAACTCGGCGATCACTCGCTCGACCACCGGCACGATCGGATCGGCCGCGTCGCTGACCGCACACAAAATCTCGTATTCCGGGTAATCCTGCTTGCAAAAGCTGGCCAGATTGTCGTACGCGCCGGGATCGAGGCCCCGCAGAGGCTTCAAGATGCTGCACGGCGGAGTGGGAGCATCGCTCGCCGGCGCGGCCCGGTGCGCCCGGCGAAAAAACCGCGCGGCAACCGCGATATTGACCGCGAAAAACGCCAGCGGCGCAAGCGCCAGAAACATCGCTCCCCATCGCAGTGCGTGAGCAATCGCTTGCGGAGCCAGCCAGCCCACCGGACGATCGACCCAGGCCAAACCCACGCCAAAGCAGATGAGGAGAATGCCGGCCCAGCGCGTCGCGCTCAAATGTTCGCGCAGGAAGAACACTGCGCCGAACGCTCCCGCAACGTAGGCAAGCGAAGTGGCGGGGACGACAAAGCTGACGTCGAACCACGACAGCATCGTGAGGAACGCGAAAAACGCTGCGGTCATCAGCGCGATTCCCAGCCAGATCCACCCCCCCCGAAAGGCTCTCGCGATGACCTTCAGAATTGCACGGGGAGAAAACTTGTGCACCTCGCCGACTATCTTCATCGCGTGCGTCAGGCAGATTTCTCCGCCCGTGCCGGTCAGCACGACGAAAAGAAGAATGGCCGCCGTGCGCATTTCAGTGCGGCGCCGTCGTGCGCGGAGGTGTGCGGTTGATGAGGACCACCCCGAAAAAAATCAGCACGATGCCAATCCATCGCGCCGTGACCACGTGCTCATGGAGGAAAAGATAGCCGAGCAGGGGCACCAGAGCGTACGTCAGCGCCGAAAAGGGCATCACGAAGCTGTAATCGGCCCAAGAAAGCACGAGCATGTGGCACACGAAAAAAGCAAGCATGCATCCGATGCCCGTCCAAATCGCCAGGCTTGCGACGATGTGCACGAACCCCGCCGCCGCCGCGCCGAGCGATGAAAGGTGAATCGCCCCGATGTCCTTCATGCCCTTGTCCAGGATCGTGTTTCCCACCGATCCCAGAAGGATCATGAGAAAAAGCAGGACGTACGTCTTTCTCTTTAAAGTCTTGTCGGAACGCATTTCACACGCCTGCGGGAGTCCGCTGGTCGCCGGAGGGCGGTTGGGGGCGCTCAGCTTCCGGCGCTGGCCACGCTTGCTGCCGGCGCGCACGGCACGGATTCTTTCCGCTCGTGCAGGAAGCGGAAGAATTCCACGCCTTCACGCAAGCGCCGCCGCATGACTTCCGGATCGCGAAGCATGCCTCCGAAAAGCGAAAACATCTTGCGCGGCCGGAAATAAAACTTCCGGTAGAACTCCTCAACTGAATTGAAAATCAGAGTCGAGCTGAGCCCCGGGTAGTTGAGCGCGGCGATCTGCACGCCGTGCGTGTCCACGAGATCGCCGGTCTGAATCTGCAACCAGCCCTGGTCCTGGGCCTGCCGGTAGAGCGCCGTTCCCGGATAAGGCGCCGCGAGCGAAACCTGAATCGTCTCCGGCTCGATTTCGCAGGCGAAGCGAATCGTCTTTTGAATCGTCTCCGGCGTCTCGCCGGGCAAGCCCACAATGAATGTGCCGTGAATCGCGATGCCGAGTTCCTTTGCGTTCTTCGTGAACTCGCGCGCGATATCCAGCCGGACGCCCTTCTTGATGTTGATCAGGATCTGCTCGTCGCCGGACTCATATCCGACCAGCAGGAGCCGCAGGCCGTTCTCCTTCAGGATCTCGAGCGTCTTGCGGGGAACATTCGCCTTGGCGTTGCACGACCAGCGGATGCCCAGACGTCCCAGCCGGCGCGCGATTTCCTCGGCGCGCGGCAGGTCGTCGGTGAAGGTGTCGTCGTCGAAGAAAAACTCCTTCACCTGGGGAAAATGTTTCTTCGCCAGCGCCATTTCCCGTTCGACGTTATCGGCGCTGCGCACGCGATACCGATGCCCGCCCAGGGTCTGTGGCCACAGGCAAAACGTGCACTTCGAGCGGCAGCCGCGGCCTGTGTACAGCGAAACGTACGGGTGCTTCAAATAGCCGATGAAATAGTTTTCGATTTTGAGGTCGCGCTTGTACACGTCCACCACGAACGGCAGCGCATCCATGTCTTCGATCGGCGGACGCGTGGCTGTGAACTGCACGCGCCCGTTCTCTCGGTACGCGATCCCCGCCACTTGGGCCAGCGGCTTGCCCGCCGCAATTTCAGCGCAAGCGTAATCGAATTCTCCGACGGCGACCCAGTCCACGCCCGGCGCGCCTGCCATGGATTGCAGCGGCAGCACCCCCACGTGCGCTCCGACCATGCCGACCTGAATGTTCGGATTCTCTTCCTTCAGCCGCGCGGCAAACATCGCGTCATTGCGAAACGATGGCGTGCTCGTGTGCAGCACGGCTAGCTCGTAATCGCGCGCCAGCGGCGCCACCTGCTCGACCGTAAGCCCGTCTGGCGGCGCGTCAATCAAGCGGCTCCCCCCCACCATCGCCGCAGGCTGCGCCAGCCACGTCGGATACCAGAAGGACTTGACCTCACGCCTTGCCTGATAGCGCGAACCGGCGCCGCCGTCGAAGCCTTCAAAGCTCGGCGGGTTCAAGAACAGCGTCCTTTTCCATTCAGGCATTCAGTCTCTCCCGGCGCTGGCACAAATCCAAAGCCGATATCTACTGCTCTGGGAAACTATAGTGTACTTGATTCGAGGCCGAATCCGAAACCCAAACAGCCGGCATTGCTACTGCAACACGCTCGCGACCTGGCCTGTCGTGCGCAGCAATTCAAGCTGGGCTTGCTGGCGGGCGAACGTGGCATCGAGGAATTGGAGCCATTTATCGCTTTCGTCCATGTGGGCCGCTTCCAGGTCCTTCAGGGAAGCGCGGCCCTGATCGAATTGGGCTTCGAGGTCATGGAGGTTTTCTTCGGCCACCTGCAATTCGAGCTTGGCAACCTGGTTGGCCAAATCGAGCTCGTGCGCCTGCCGCGCCTGTTTGCTGACGTCACGGGAGAGCTGGCTGCGCTCTTGTTCCACCTGGAGCGTCGCGGCTGACAGGTTCTCCCTCGCCAGGGAAACGGCGGCATTTTGCTGCGCCGAAAAAATGGGAATGTTGACCTGAACCCCGAACACGTAATCGTTACGCACGAATTTATTGAAGAATTCAGAGTAATTGTTGAACTTGGAGAGCACGCTGTACTGCCCAATCAGCGTCAGCGTGGGCCAGTAGGCCCCTTTCTGACCCCGGAGAACTTGCTCGCTCGCGAGCCGCGCCGTTTCCGCGCGCCTCAAATCGGTGTTGTTGTTCATGGCCTGCGCGACCAATTCGCTCACGGTCTGTCCGGCTGCGCCCGGCAAATCTTCCGCGGAAACCTCAATGGGCTCATCCGGCGGCAGGCCGGTGAGGTCGCGCAGGTCGGCGGAAACCGCATCGTCCTCATCTTCGAGCTGGGCGATGCGCTCGTCGGTGCGCGCGAGGCTTAACTCCGCCCGCGTTTGCTCGATCGGCAATTCCTGGCCGGCCGCGACGCGCTCGCGCATCAGATCCAGGATTTTCTCGGCGCTGTCTCTTTCCTTGCGCATGAGATCGAGGCCATGCCGAACCTTCGCCAGCTCCAAATATCCCAGCGCGGCCTTGACCATCACGCCGTCACGCGCCGCATCGAGTGAAATCCCTTGTTCGGCGGCACGCTGTTCGGAAGCATGGAGCTCGCCTCGCAGTTCCGGATTGAAGAGCGACTCGCTATACGAAGCGGTGAAGAGGGCGGGCAAGCCGCCGCTTGCGAGCAATGGGAAGCCCTGCGTGTAGGCAACACCGCTCCCCGCGGTTAGGTTCGGCAGGAATTGCGAGCGGTTCCCGGCGGCCTCGTGCTGCGCGATTATATACTGCAAGTGCGCGAGCTGGAGCTCCCGGCTGTTCCGCACGGCGAGCGCGACCGTATCCTTCAGCGTAAGACTCCGCGCCGCCTGCCCCGGCCCGTTCGACGCCCCATTGGGCGCAGGCTCTTGTTGCGCCCATGCCGCTCCCGCTGCCAGCAGACACGCGCTCAACCCCGCAGCCACCAATCGCGTCCTTCGCATGGTTCCGGAAACCTCCGCTCGCATACGCACCTTCTCCTCGCTCCGCTCATTCGTACCGCAACGACTCGGTCGGCTGGAGGCTGGCCGCCTTGTTCGCCGGCAGATAGCCGAAGAGAACCCCGATCGAACACGAAACCAAGAACGCCAGCACGACGGACTCCCACGGCACCGGCACCCGCAAACCGCCCGGCAGCATCGGCCGCACGAGAATCGGGACCGCCACAGCTATGAGGATGCCCAGAACGGATCCCAAGCCGCTGATCAAGAATGCTTCCAACAGAAACTGATACAGAATCTCCGAGCGGCGCGCGCCGATGGCCTTGCGGATTCCTATCTCACGCGTCCGTTCGCTCACGGTCACCAGCATGATATTCATGATGCCGATTCCGCTCACCAGGAGAGCGATGAACCCGATCAGCAACAGCACGATGGTCAGGGCGAGCGCGATTTTTCGCGCGGCGTCCAGGATCGCGCTCAAGTTCTCCACCGCGTAGTTCGCCCGACCCGGATGACGGCTGCGCAGCAAGGCTTCGAGCTGGTGAGTCACGATGTCCACCAACCCCGGCGACGCCGTCTGCACGTACAACACTTCGAGCGAATCGTCGCCCGTGTAATATTCCATCAGAGGAAACGGTACGAGCACCGTATACTCCTGGATCTCGGAGAGTCCGTACGTCGCCGTGCGCTCCTTGAACTCACCCAGCACCGTGTAGCTCACTTCTCCCACGCGCAGACTTCGCCCGATGGGATCCACAAGGGGAAACATCTTGTCGGCGAGGTCCTTCGTAATCAGACAGACCTTGCTGCGGGCCGCCATGTCCCGCGAATCGAGAAACCGGCCGCGCAGGATCAGCAGATTCCGGATCACCTGGTAACCTTCCGTCACGCCAACCATCGTCACCAGGCGTGATTCGGAACCGAATTGGATGCTCTCCTGAATGCCGCGCGTCCCGGCAACGCCCACCACCCCGGGAATCGACTCCTGCGCCGCGCGCATGTCATCCAGAGTGAGCTGGTCGCTCAAGATCACGGGATGCTGGGGGTCCACTTCGAGGTGGGCGAAGACCAGGTTTGAGCCGACGCCTTCAATCTGCGCGAGAACGTACGTCCTGCCGGTCAACGCGATCGTAGTTACCAGGACGATGCAGGCGCTGCCGATCACCACGCCGAGCGTCGTCAGAAAGGCGCGAATCTTGTTGGATCGCAGCCCATCGAGCGCCACCATCCAGGTTTCGCCGCGAATCATTCTGCGCATTTGCGCTTCGAGCACAATGCCCCGCGATCAAAACACACGCCGCTTCAGCCGCTCCAGCGTGAATTTCGCCGTATCCGCCACGGCCATCACGGTCATCACCCCCGCTTGCACCGGATCGGTCACCACCAAATCCGCCGCATCGGGGACGCTTCCCGCCATGTTCAGACTCACCACCATCAGTCCCGCCGCGCGCACCTGGCGCACGGCCTGCTCGATCTCGCCGCCCATCAGCGATCCCGCCAGCACGATCGCTTTCACGCGCGGCAGCCGCGCCGATGCGCGGACCGCCGCCGCCAAGGCTTCCTCGCCGACCAGCGGAATCGTGTCCACGGAAATATGCTCGCCGCGGATGTTGTGCCGGTCGGCCTCGGTGATTGCGCCGAGCGCTACCTGCCCGACCTGCGCGCCGCCGCCCATGATGACGATACGCTTGCCGTATACGCGCTCCATCGTCTCGACCTGCGATGCCTTGCGCACAATCGAAAGTTTCGCGATGGCCGCAACCAGCGCCGCCGGATCACCCGGCAACTCGAGCTCAAAGACGATCCGCGAGTCCGCCGATTTCTCCTCGACGATTTCCACGCTGAGGATATTCCCCTTCAGCCCGGCGATCACTCCCGTCAACTCGTGCAGAACCCCGGGGCCGGAGCCGGCGATGATTTCGATTGCTGTTCTCATCGGTTTCATTCCATCGAAAATAGCCGCTTCCCGCTTATTTCTTCTGAACGCGACGCAGCGCCTCGCGAACATTCCTGTCGTGCGGGTTGAGACTCAAAGAAGCTTTGTATTCCTGCGCCGCCTCCAAATTGCGGCCCTCCTGCTCGAACAACTGGCCCAGCCATTCATGAGCCGAAGCCTGCGACGGCGCTTCGGAGTTCGCGGGCATGGTTGCGAGGTAGTTCCGCAGGAGCTGTTCAGCCTCCGCCGCGCGCTGGCCGCCGAGGACGTCGGCGACGCCGCGGTAATAGCTCATCCGCCGGTCGTTCGCATCGAGCTTCATTCCCGCCTGGACCGCAGCCTCCATGTCCGCGGCATCGCCGCGGTCGCGGTAATAGTCCGCCACTTCGAAGCATACGCCGACGCGCTTCGGCCCTCCGTTCAGGACGGCTTTGTACAGCTTGTCCGCCTCGGCGAAATTCTTCTTGTAGACCCAATACTGGGCGCGAGCGAGTTGCGCTTCCATCGGATCCACTTTCGCCAGCTCGTCGATTTGCCGCAGCGCTTTGTCGTCTCCGCCTCCGGCAAACGCCGGCGCGTTTGTCAGATATTGAATCAAGTCGCGTTGCGCCTCGAGGTTTCCCGAATCCAGTTGCACGGCGATTTCAAACTCATGGCGCGCCTTCCGGGCGTAAGACAACGCGGTGAGAAACATCAGACTCTCCGTCTCTTCCGCTTTGAGCCCGTAAGCCTTCCCCAGCCAGTCGTGGTATTGCGAGTTTGCATTCGCCAGCTCAACCGCCCGCTCCAGCGACGAGATGGAGCGCATGTAATCCGCCATCTCGAAGTACGACCGGCCCAGCAGAAAGTGGAACTGTGGCGCATCCGGCGATTTCGCGATCGCTGCGGAAAGCAGGTCCGCCGCCTGGCTATACTGTCCTCGGTCGAATAAATTCTGCGCGTCGTCGAGAGTGCTCGCCTGCGCCCGCGCGAGAATCGTCGCCAGGACCAACGCGGCCAAAAGTGCTCCGAGCAAAGTGCGCCGGGCCCTGCTCATTCGGGATTCACCACCACCACGCGCACCCGCATGCCGTCTTTCGGCGCGACGTCTCCCGGGAGCGCCACTTCGTCGCCTTCCTCTAGTCCGCCCAAGACTTCATAGTCCACCGGCGTCGTCATCCCGACCTTGATTTCGCGCCGGTGCAGGCGGCCGTCGCCGACCAGAAACACATAGTGATGGCCCCCGTTGATTTGCACTGCGCCGCGGGGCACGACCAGCGCGTTCGGCCGCTCCTGCAAATGAATGTGCACGTCCACCGTGATGTTCGGGATCAGCTCGAGCTTGTCGTTCGTGACCGAGCACAGCGTCTCCCCCACGCTGCGCGTGCCGTGGGCCACCACTTGCTTGGGCACCATTTCCACTCGGCCCTTCCAGACGCGCTCCGGCTTTGCGTCCCAGGTGATTTCCACGTCCTGATTCGGCTCGAGCTGCCCTAGCTCCGGCTCGTCAATGTAGGCGCGCACGCGCAGGTTATGCAGGTCGGCGATCCCCGCCAGCGGGTCGCCGACGTGCACGAAGTCTCCCACGTGCACAGGCAGCGAATAGAGGGTCCCATCCACGGGCGCCACGGGTCGCGTCGCGCGCAGCTTCTCCCGCAGATCAGCGACCTGAGCGCGTGAATGTTCCACTTCGAGCCCGACTTGTTCCACCTGAAGTTTCGCCTGCCGCTGAAATTCAGCCAGTGCTTGCGAAAGCTGATTCACTTCCGCCGTCGCGCTCACCAGCGCAACTCGATTCTGCTCGAGCTCCGCCGGAGTAGCCGCTTGCTGCGCCACGAGCTTCTCCAGCGCCGCCTGCTGGCGCTGCAACTGATCTCGTTCAGCCGTAGCTTTCTCGAGATCGCCCTTGAGCTTGGCGGCTTGGTCGGGACGCCCGCCCGCTTGCGCCGCGCGCAATTCATCCTCTTCGGAGGAGAGTTCCGCCTGCGCCTGCGTGAGTTGCGATTGCACTTGGGTGTCGTCCAGCTCCAACAGCAACTGGCCCTTCTTCACCTGTTGCCCTTCGGCCACGTTCAGCCGCTTCACGAATGTCTCCGTCTCGGCGCGAATGTCGTAGGGTGCGATCGGCTCCACTTTTCCGTTGCTGGAGATGTCGGTGCTCAGATTCTCCCGAACGATGGCGACTTCCGTCACGGACGCAGCCGGCCGCCGTTCGTTGATGAACACGAGCACGGCCGCAAGCACGATCGCCGCCGCGAGGATCAGCCACAGCCGTTTCCCCAGCGTCAAAGGCTCTACCTTCCCGTCTCCGAGGCAAATTGCCAGCCTTGGGATTGATGGAATTCTAACAAATCGCGCGCGAAACAGCCGCACCCAGGCACGTTTCGCCCGCCTCCGGCTCGCGCAGGACCCAATCTTTTAGGATGCTATACCGTTTCCGCGGGATGGGCCAGTGCCGCTGCAATCTTCCTCCTTAGCCGTCATCTCAAGGGGCGCAGCGCCGTGCGCCCGCCGCGCCTGCAATGTGCTAAGATCCGCCCATGTCCGCCGAGCCTGCGCACGAAGAAAAACAATCGCACGAAGCTCCGCCCGCGGGTGGCCCGGTGCTGCATCGCGTCTGCATCCAGTGCAACAACATGTTCACCGTCACGCCCGATCGCTACGACGTGAAGCAGTGCCCCAACTGCCACAAGGGCTGAGTTCGCGCCGCTCCGCTTTTCATCCGCTCGATGTTTGAATAAAATCTCCGCCGCTCATTCAGGAGAGCTGCATGAAGATTCACAGCGACTACATGACCGTTCAAACCGAAAAGAAGCGCGAATTTATCGACATCACGGAGAACGTCCGCTCCGCCGCCGAAAAGAGCGGGATCCACAACGGCATTATTTTAGTTTGCGCCCTGCACTCGAATTCCGGCCTGTTCGTCAACGAGGGCGATCCTGCATTCCAGCTGGACGTGGACGCCTGGCTCGAAACGCTCGCGCCCGCGAGCGGCGCCTATCAATACGGCCAGCGGGCGGAGAGCACCGGCGGCGTTCACCTGCAAAGCATCCTGTTGAATGGCCAGGCGGTGGTATCGCTGCTCGACGGCAAGTTGGAGTTGGGGCCGTGGCAACATATAATCTACGCGGAACTCGACGGCCTGCGCCCGAAGCGA
>DASPOJ010000073.1:0-11757 GCA_035626055.1 Candidatus Methylomirabilota bacterium
GGAACGTGTGGCTGACCCACTCCGTGGCGCCCTACAGCCGAGTGACGGTGAAAGATCCCGAGCTGTTCATTTTGAACGCCGGCGACCAGTCCTGGAGTCTTTACGGAGGGATATAAAGCGGGACTCGGGACACGGGATACGGGATTCGCGACATGGCGCAAACCTGCAATACATCGTCGCGGAAACAGTGGCCGTCCTTCAAAAGGATGAGGATACTCAACACGGCATCTGCCAGCCTTCCGCTCGCAGCGGCAAGCAAAAGCAAGCAGTTTTGACAAAATGTCAAATTAGATATAATCTAACTCGTTCATGGACGCCGAGGCGATTAAACGATCCTTGGAAGGCAGCGGGTTACGGTGCACTCCGCAGCGCTACGCCGTGATGGCATTCTTGATGGAACACAACAGGCATCCCACGGCAGCGGAAATCTTCGAAGCCGTGAATCGCGTGGATCCGCGCTCTTCAAGAGCCACGACTTATAACAATCTGCGAGACTTGGTGCGGGCGGGTTTGGTGCGTGAAGTGGCCGTCGAGGGCCGCGCCGCGCGATTTGATGCGAAAGGCATGCGGCATCACCACTTCATCTGCGACCGCTGCGGCAATGTCGAGGACGTGGAGTGGTTTAAGGTGCCCAGACCTGCCTCAGGGTCCCTCGGTAAGCGGATCCTTCGCGAATGCGAACTCATTTTTCGGGGGCTCTGCACGAAGTGCGCCCCGCGACACGCTTCCCGTTAAACGGAGCCTCGAGAGCCAAATGCGATTGCACGAGTGGGAAAGCCAGGAATGGATTTGTACTTCGTCACAGCTTTACTAACTAATTCGTAGATAACATCAACCCGTGGAGAAAGAAGTGACCGCGGCAGCGGGGCGCTTTGTCCCCCGAAATAAGGAGCAAAAATATGGCAACTGAAACCAAGTGCCCAGTAGTGGGCGAAACTCACAGACATGTGGCCGCGACGAATGCCGACTGGTGGCCGAATCAGCTGAACCTGAAAATCCTGCACCAGCATTCTCCCCTGTCCGATCCTATGGACAAGGAGTTCAACTACGCGAAAGAATTCAAGAGCCTCGACCTGAAGGCCGTGATCAAGGACCTGCATGCCTTGATGACGGACTCGCAGGATTGGTGGCCGGCCGACTTTGGCCATTACGGGCCACTTTTCATTCGTATGGCATGGCACAGCGCGGGCACCTATCGCATCGCTGACGGTCGAGGCGGCGCCGGAGCGGGCCAGCAGCGGTTCGCTCCCCTGAATAGCTGGCCGGACAACGTCAACCTCGACAAGGCGCGACGCTTGCTGTGGCCGATCAAGCAGAAGTACGGCCGCAAGATCTCCTGGGCCGACCTGATGATCCTCGCGGGCAACGTCGCCCTCGAGTCCATGGGCTTCAAGACCTTCGGCTTTGGCGGCGGGCGCGCGGATGTGTGGGAGCCCGAACAAGTTTACTGGGGACCGGAAAGCAAATGGCTAGGCGACGAGCGCTACACCGGCGACCGTGATCTTCAGAATCCGCTCGGCGCCGTGCAAATGGGTCTCATCTACGTAAATCCGGAAGGACCGAACGGCAAGCCGGATCCGGTGGCCGCGGCACGGGATATCCGAGAGACTTTCGCCCGCATGGCGATGAATGACGAGGAAACCGTCGCGCTGATTGCCGGTGGTCACACCTTCGGCAAGACCCACGGCGCCGGCGATGCGGCAAACGTGGGCCCGGAGCCCGAAGCGGCCAGCATCGACGAGCAGGGCCTCGGCTGGAAGAGCAACTTCCGCTCCGGCAAGGCGGGCGACGCGATCACCAGCGGCCTGGAAGTCACTTGGACCGCGACGCCTACGAAGTGGAGCAACAACTTCTTCGCGAATCTGTTCGGCTACGAATGGGAACTGACCAAGAGCCCCGCCGGTGCGCATCAGTGGAGACCGAAGAATGGCGCAGGCGCTGGTACGGTGCCAGATGCGCACGATCCGTCAAAGCGTCACGCGCCATCCATGCTGACCACTGACCTCGCCATGCGGTTCGACCCTGCTTACGAAAAGATTTCGCGGCGCTTCTATGAGCATCCGAATCAGTTCGCAGACGCGTTTGCGCGGGCGTGGTTCAAGCTGACGCACCGCGACATGGGGCCGATCTCGCGATACCTTGGCCCGCTCGTTCCGAGGGAGCTTCAGCTGTGGCAAGACCCTGTTCCCGCCGTGGATCATAAATTGATCGGGGAGCAGGACATTGCTGCCCTGAAGGCGAAGATCCTCAAATCCGGACTGTCCATCTCCCAACTGGTCACGACTGCCTGGGCATCGGCGGCGTCGTTCCGCGGCTCCGACAAGCGCGGTGGGGCGAACGGGGCGCGCATTCGCCTCGCACCACAAAAGGATTGGGAAGTGAACCAGCCGGCTGAACTGGCGCAGGTCCTGCGGACGCTGGAGGCGATCCGAAAGGATTTCAACAGGTCGAAGTCAGGCGGGAAGAAGGTCTCGCTTGCTGACCTGATCGTTCTGGGCGGTTGCGCAGGTGTCGAGGAAGCTGCGAAAAGGGCCGGGCACAAGGTGAAAGTTCCCTTTAGGCCGGGGCGCACGGACGCGTCGCAGGACCAAACCGACATCCATTCCTTCGCACCGCTCGAACCGAAGGCGGATGGGTTCCGCAACTATGTCAGTGGCAAGCCGCGCCTATCGGCGGAGGAGCTATTGGTGGATCGGGCGCAGTTGCTGACGCTGACCGCCCCCGAGATGACAGTGCTCATCGGCGGCCTGCGCGCCCTGAATGCTAACTTCGGACATTCCAAACACGGCGTCTTCACCAAGCGACCCGAGACGCTGACGAATGATTTCTTCGTTAACCTGCTCGACATGAGCACGCAATGGCAGCCGTCCGTTGGCTCGGAAGGCGTGTATGAGGGGCACGATCGTGCGACTGGCAAAATCAAGTGGACCGGCACGCGTGTCGACCTAGTCTTCGGTTCGAACTCCCAGTTGCGCGCTCTCGCGGAAGTTTATGCGTGCGCGGATTCGAAGGAGAAGTTCGTGAAAGACTTCGTGGTGGCGTGGAACAAGGTGATGAACCTCGATCGCTACGACCTTACCTGAGCTCGGAGGAAAAGAGACGCGTCAATTTGGTACTAATGCCCGTTCCTGTTGTTTGGATCGGCAAAAACGGAGGTGGCGCCTTTCTTGGCTCGCGCGGGCCGGCTCGCCCCCTCTGATTCTGCTGGGGGCTTAATTCATCGCCAACGTGAAACTGATTCGCCGCCCGAAAGGATCGTACTTCATGGAAAGCGTGGCGCTGCCGCTTGCGTCGTCCGACAATCAAGCCGGTTCAAAAATACTGACGGCCGTTCAGTTTCGCTTCCAGTTGTTGGCGAGCGCCAAGAGCCGCTGGCCCAACCCCAACGAAACCCCGTACGGATCCACGTATCCGAAAGCTATCAGGCGCGGTGCACTTTCGGTCGGATTCCACGAAAATATTGCATCACAAGTCCAAGTAGTCAGATGGGTGTCTCGTATCCCCGGACATCCTCCTATCTGGGAATCTCCCGTCAGCCACGCTTCGCCGTCGTCGGAGACGTCGAGCCCCCCTCGGTCCCAGAAGCGGTCAACGCACCTCGGCGCATTGCTCGACGCGGCAGGCTGAACTATGCAGACTTGATCACCCGTGGTGAAGACAACGTACTTCCCGTTAGGACTCACGCCGAAGTCGCCGACCTTATCAGGAGCCAGAGTATTGTCACCTGTCGCGCCGATGACCAAGCTTCCAAAAATCGCCCACGGGGCACCGATCTTTCGGAGCACCACCGACCTGTCCGCGGTGCAACGGATGCTGTTGAAGTTTGCGTTCTCAGTCTGCTCCCCGGTAAGCAGATCCGTGACGTCCGTCTCTAGCGGCGGAGCCTTCTTCCCGGGAATTATCGGTTTCGCGTGGTAACCCAGAAGGAGCACCGTGCCACAGGTCGAAACGACCTGATATCCGTACAAACGCGCTGGCAACTGTTCTGTCCTCAATACCTGACCCGTCGCAACATCGATCTCATCTAGCAACGCCGGGGCATTGGAGTCTGGTATCCGATGCAGGTGCCGCACGACTGCCAAGCGTGAACCGTCGGGAAACAGAGCGAAGGAAAACACATCACCGGTTCGCGTCAGTGGCACCGATTGGCCCGGGCAGTGGAGCCAGACGTCGCCGCTCGGGCTGTAGTCGACCACTCCGCGGTATCTCCACAGTCCGTCATTCCGGAGATGGATGAGCATCCGGCATTCTGTCGAGCTAGCAAGTTCATCGTCATGCTCAGGCGACGTTTGCGCTGCGACACAAGGGGCGACCAAAAGAGCGAAAGTAACGCATAGGGCAGCCCGCCGACAGATTGCCAACATTGCGAGATCCTTCCAAAAAGTCACGATGGATGCTTACACCGCATGGTGCGCAACCAAATCGCACGCGGAGTCGCCCTTAGCCAGATCACTGCGATTGCACTGGCAGACATATACGATATCCATACTCCGGCAAAGCGCCGTTCTGCTCTCCAAGAATCGTACTCAGATCCGTCCCATTCCAATAGTTGTTGTTTTGCCAATCCGTTACAGTCGCGGGTCCGGTGGTGTTCTGGCTGCCTATAAAGTCCGCCCCGTTAGAGATTACGACGTGCTGGGAATAACTTTGCCCCCCGTTATTCGTTGTCGCGAACATAATCAGATCGCCCGGATTCACGTCACCCTGGTCGATCGGTTGGTAGTAAGGACTGTTCCACATGTCTTGGGTACTCGCGTAGGCGCCCACGTCAATTCCCGCGTTCTCCAAACTCTGGTGGACAAAGTGGCTACAATCCATCTGGTTATGGGTCAACTTCAGGTTAGTCAAATCTTGAGCCGCGTTTAAGAACGACGCAATCTGGTCCTGTGTAAGGCCTGTCCAACCATCGGGACAGAAACCAAAAGGATCCACAAGATTGATCGGAGAGTTCGAAACATAACGGTAGAAGTTAATTCCGCCTTTCATTCTCACTGGATCTTCGCTGAGAAACCTGCCGGTGGTGGGGTCGTAGTATCTGGCTCGGTTGTAGTAGAGGGCCGTGTCAGAGTCGAATTGGCGAGCCGTGTAGCGGAACCAATTCGTGGCGCTGCCCGTCGAGTTCGTCAGGAAGCCGAACGAGTCGTAGGTGTAGGTGGCGGCCACGGCGCCGGTGGGGTCGGTCAACGAAGTGATCGAGCCCAAGCCATCGGCCTCGTAGTAGAAGATCTTCGGCTGGCGCTGGCCGACCAGCGGCTCGTCGATCCCGGGGCCGTAGGCGTACCGTTCGCCCAAAGCGCCAGTGGCGGTCAGTTCTTCGAGGATGTTGTCGCCGTCGATTACGCCTTTGCAGTTGTCCAGAATCCTCTGGCGGGCGGCAGACCCTTTCGCGTCTTTCCCATTGACAAGCATCCGCGGTGCAATGATACCACTCTAGTAAGTCGCTTCCGGGTGACTAGTTCAGCTTTTCAGAGTGCCCGACCCCTCGCGTTTTTTGGAAGGGTCGGAGGTTTCTCCCTTCTCATGACCAAAGGTTTGATTCGGCAATATGAGCGTGGAGATCTGCATTTCATCACGTTCAGTTGTTATCGACTGATGGCGCTGCCGGGCCCGGTCCGCGCGAGAAACGTCTTTGTTCAGGTTCTCGGTGATGATCCGCGCCCGTAGAGGACACGGGTCAACTCGCGGCGGGAGGTTTGCCGCCGACTAAGCCGCGGAGGCGGCCCTTGGCGGCCATGGAGCCGTACTGCTTCACCATCTGGCGCATCTGCATGTATTGCTTCAGGACCTGATTGACTTCCTGGACGGAGGTGCCGCTGCCGCGGGCGATGCGTTTGCGGCGTTTACCGTCGATCAAATTGTGATCGTTGCGCTCGGCGGCGGTCATGGAATTGATTATGGCTTCGACGCGGGTCAGGCGCGATTCGTCCACCTGCGCGTCCTTGGGGATATTGGCGAAGGGGCCGACCTTCGGCAACATGCCTAACACCTGCTCCAGCGGGCCCATCTTGCGCACCTGCGTCAACTGGTCGCGGAAATCCTCGAGCGTGAACTCGCTGCGGCGCATCTTGCGCTCAAGTTCCGCGGCCTTCTTCTGGTCCATGCCGGTCTCGGCGCGCTCGATGAGGGATAGAACGTCGCCCATGCCCAAAACGCGCGAGACGATGCGGTCGGGATAGAACGCGTCGAGCGCGTCGTATTTTTCACCTGTGCCCACGAACTTCACGGGCGCGCCGGTAACTTTGCCGATCGAAAGCGCTGCGCCGCCGCGCGCATCGCCATCGAGTTTGGTGAGCACCACGCCGGTGAGGCCGAGCCGGCGGTGAAATTCGCCGGCGGACCGGACGGCATCCTGGCCGGTCATGGCGTCGGCAACGAAGAGAATCTCGGCGGGCTGCAGCTCGCGCTTGAGATTGCTCAACTCAGTCATCAGATCATCGTCGATGTGCAGACGGCCCGCGGTGTCCACGACAATCACATCGTACGCGGAGAGTTTCGATTCGCGAATTGCGCCGCGGACGATTTCGAGCGGCTTGTCCGTGCCGACGGCTGGCCAGCACGGCGTGGCAACCGCTTTGGCAACCTGCGTGAGCTGTTCGCGCGCGGCGGGACGATACACGTCCGTCGAAACAACGAGCGGGCGATGGCCGTGGCCGGCGAGCCATTTCGCGAGCTTGCCGGTGGTGGTGGTCTTGCCGGACCCTTGCAGGCCGACCATCATCCAGACCGAGGGCGGGCGCGAGGCGAAGAGTGGCTTGGCGTGTTTGCCGAGCAAGGCGAGCAATTCATCGCGGACGATTTTGACGACTTGCTGGTCCGGGGAAAGTTGCAGGAGGACCTCGGAGCCGAGGGCCTTTTCACGGATGTGCGCAAGCATCTCATCGGCGACATCCACGTTGACGTCGCCATCGAGCAGCGCTTCGCGAATATCCTTCAGGCCCCCGTCCAAGTGCTCTTCAGTGAGCTTACCCTGGCCGCGAAGATTCTTGAAGGCGCGCTGAAGTTTCTCAGTGAGATTGTCGAACATGAGTGAACCGAAAACATTGTATCAGTTCGCTCCCCGCGGCTAAAATCCCGCCGCTATCGGGGTGCCGAACGCCGCGCGTACTTGCGTCAGGCCGCGAGATCCTCGCAAGCGTCGGCGATTTGCTTCGCGGCGGACTGAACGTAGCGGTTTGCGAGGGATTGAAGATTGGAAAGATTTTCGGCGCTGACGTCGTCCATCTCATTCGAGGCGCCTTCGAGACTCGGCTGAAACATGTGATACGCGCAGCTTGGGAGTTGGTTCAGTTCATAGTCCACGGCTTCGGAAACGCTGTCCATGAACACCGGAACGATCTGCTTTGCCCACGGCAGCAATCCCCAATTGCGCGCCGCCGCGAACGAAATGTGGTCCTGCCTGTCGCCGGTCCCAACCCGGACGACCACGTATTGCTGAGCTTCAGGGTAAACATGCCGCGCCTCGGCATACGCCGCCATCGCCGGATTATTTGCGAAGACGCCGCCGTCCACCAAGGCGTAGTCCTGGGCGCCGCTCTGCAAATGAAAGGGTGGGAAAAAGGTCGGCGCAGCCGAAGTCGCGCGGGCAATGTCCCGGACCTTCCAGTCGTAGTCAGGATCCGATTTGGCGCGTTCACTCTTGAAGAAGAAAGGAAGCTGGGATTGCAAATTATAGCTGGAAATCAAAAGATTCGTCAGCGCGGAGGAGAAGACCGTGTCTCCAAAATATTTCGTGAGGATCGATTCCAGCGCTGCAGGCGAATACTTCGGGCGAAAGACTTGACGAATGGCAGTCAGAAGCTGCCGACGAAAGATCGCCGGGCCGTTCTGGACGTACAGTTCGAGCAAATCGCCAGATGTGTAAGGACCATCGCCCTTGCACTTGGTTCCGAGGCCCAGGGCGATGATTCCGCCGGTCGAGGTCCCGGCGATTAAGTCGAACACCTTGTGCAGTGGCTTCGCGAGAGCCTTCTCAAATGCTCCCAGGATTATCGCAGGAATGATCCCGCGAATTCCGCCGCCGTCGATGGCCAAGACCTTGATCGGGCAGTTGGGCGCGGTTTCCATGGGTGCGTCACGCATGTTAATCCTGCACCGCGGACGCATCAAGAGGCCTCGCGCGATTCTTGACCGCCTGCTTGGCCTCGCATAGACTATGCGTTTCAGTTTTGTGCGCCGGCCCGCTTGAGGCGGGCGGCTCTGTTCGACGGGGGGATTCGTTGCCGAAACGTACGTTTCAGCCGAAAGTGCGCCGACGCCACAAGACGCACGGCTTCCGCACCAGAATGAAGACCAAAGGCGGCCGCAAAGTCCTTGCGGCGCGCCGCAAGAAGGGACGCCATCGCCTCACGCCCATCTAAATCCTCTGGCGGCGCGCGACTTGGCTTTCCGCGCGCGGTGCGCCTAATGCGCCGGTCGGACTTTGAAGGCGTGTACCGAGCGGGCCGGAGGCGCTCTAGCCAGCAATTTTCCGTTTTCTATCGAGCGAACGGCACGCCCGACAGCCGGTTCGGCATCAGCGTGAAAAAAGCCTTAGGAGGCGCAGTTGTGCGAAATCGGATCCGGCGCCGGATTCGCGAAATCCTTCGGCGCAACCAATCGGAGATTTCTTCAGGATGGGACTTCGTGATACATCCGCGGCATTCAGTGACGCAGGCGGAGTTTACCGCGCTGGAGGCGGAGCTGTTGAGCCTGCTGCGCGGGCTGAACCTGTAGGCTCGCACAACGGCGCGGCCGTACCGGGTACAATCGCGCGCGTATTGCTCGGCGCGATTCGCCTCTACCAACTCACGCTTTCTCCGCTCACGCCATCGGCCTGCAAATTTTATCCGACCTGTTCGCACTACGGCGCGGATGCGATACGCACGCACGGCGCGCGCCGTGGCGCGTGGCTCGCCCTGCGACGCCTGCTGCGCTGTCATCCCTTTTCGCCGGGGAGGGTCGACCCGGTCCCTGAATTCAAAGCTGAGCCTTTGGTGCCGCGTATCGGAGAGCGCCCGTGAAAGAAATGTCCGATCAGGTTCGGGTGGCGATCGCCGCGGTGCTCTCGATCCTGGTCATGGTGGCGTGGGCCTTCCTCGCCAAGCCGACGAAGCCACCTCAGTCTTCCGAGCAAACTTCTCCTTCTTCCGGTGTGGTGGAAGCTCCGACGGCCTCAGCGGGCACGGGGACATCGACGGGACCGGCGGCAACGCCAGCCGCACCACCCGCTGCCCCGGCGGTTTCGGTGCCGGCGGTTTCCGCTCCGGCAGAGAAGAGCATCGTTGTCGAGAACGGTCTCTACCGGGTCGAGCTTTGGAATCGCGGTGGAGTGGTCCAAAGTTGGCAGCTGAAACAGTATGAAGACGACAGCCAGCCTCCCCACACGCTGGACGTGGTGCATGCCGACGCCACGCGGATGGAAGACGCCTGGCCGTTTTCCGTCGTTCTGGGTGACCCGCAGCAGGAAGCGGCTGCAAATTCCGGCCTATACGTGATCACTTCCAACGGAGCGCCTGCTCCCGACACGATTAAAGCGCCCGCGCAGATCGAACTCACCTGGAGCGACGGCCACCTCGAAGTGCGCAAGGTATTGAAGTTCACTGCGGATTATGTGATGACGGGCGAACTCACCGTGCGGCTGAACGGCCAGCCGATTCCCGCCAGCTTGGCCTGGCGCGGCGGCTTCGGCAATCTGGTCGTGCGCACCGGCTTGATGAGCCGCGGCGTTCTTCCCGTGCAGGTGCTTTACAGCCAAGCGGGCAAACTGACCACCCTGCCGGTGCAAAAGGTCGGGCAGCCAAAACAGCCGACGGTGCCGACAACCATCGACGGGCCCCTCGATTACGTAGGGATCGAAGATCAGTACTTCGCCGCGGTGTTCATGCCGCTGGCGCCGCCCGCCGGCACGGTCCTGACGGCCGCGCCACAGTTGGCGCTGACCGACTGGGCCGTCACTCTGAACGTGCAGCAAGGCGACAAGGTCGTTCCCCAGCCCAGCGCGGAGATGGCCGCGGGAACGGAGACCGCGGCGCCGTTTGCGTTCCGGCTTTTCGTCGGGCCAAAAAGCTTGGACGAGCTGAAATCGGTCCAGCCGCCGCTCGACGATATCCTTCAGTTTGGCTGGTTCACCTTTCTTTCAGAGCCGATCTTCTACGCGCTCCGCTGGATTCATCGCTTCCTGCCGAACTGGGGCTGGGCGATCGTCGTCTTCACGCTCGCGATCAACATGCTCTTCTATCCTCTGAAAATCAAAAGCATGCGCGCCGCGAAGAAAATGCAGAAGGTGGCGCCAGAGATCAAAGCGATTCAGGAGAAATACAAGAAGTACTCCATGCGCGATCCCCGCAAGCAAAAGATGAACGAGGAAGTGATGGCGGTGTACTCGCGCGAAGGCATCAACCCGTTCGGCTCCTGTTGGCCGATGCTCTTGCAGTTCCCTTTTTGGTGGGCATTCTACCGCGTCCTCTACTATTCGATTGACTTGCGGCACGCTTCCTGGATCTTCTGGATTCGAGACCTCTCGGCGCCGGATCCCTACTACCTTCTTCCGATTCTCGCGGGCGTCACGATGTTGATCACAACCAAGATGACGCCCACGCCCAGCACCGACCCCGGCCAGCAGCGGATGATGCTGATCATGCCGCTCATGTTCTCCTTTTGGCTTATTTACTATCCGAGTGGTCTGGCGTTATACATTCTCGTCAGTAACATTGTGGCGACGGCTCAACAGTGGTATTTGAACAGCAAGATGCCCGTGGCGGTCAAGATTTCGCGCGGCGGCGGCGGAAAACGGAATTGAACGTTCGTTAGCAGCATTCTGACGACCATGCCCAACCCCCATCCGAAGCCCGCGACCGCGCCTTCGCTTTCGATTGTCGAGGGCCGTTTGGATCGCGATGCGGTTTCCGCGGCCCTGCGGCACTGCCTCGACCAGCTGATACCCAAAACGCATCTGGACCTGACTTACGAAGTACGATTGGAGAATTCACAAGCAGACCCGGGCTACGAACATCCGGAGGTCAGCGTGAACTTTGCCGGACGGGACCACGAATTGCTTCTCGAGCGAAACGCCGAACTGCTGCAGGCACTCGAATACGTCGCACTGCGCTGGATCCGCCTCGATCCTCGATCGTACGATCGTGTGCGCTTCGACGCCGCCGGTTACCGCGCGCTTCGCATCGAAGAGTTGCGCCTATCGGCCAGCGTAGCAGCGGAGAGAGTCCGCCAGACACGCGCGCCCTTTCGATTCCATCCGATGTCGCCACGCGAGCGCCGCATCGTGCATCTGGCCTTGAAGGATGAGGTTGGAATCCGCACAGCGAGTGAGGGCGAAGGCGATGAGCGTCAAGTCGTGATTTTCCCCACCGACATGAAGTGACTCAGTCCGAGCAGGCCTAGGTTCAACGCTGCGCGGACAGCAGCGGCTCGAAATCACACCTCTGAAGGCATCCCGATACTGGCCGAATGCGAATCGCCTTGAGGGTGAGAGATCGTATCCATGAAATCGGCGTGGGGGCCGACACCGCAGCCAAACGGGGAATTGATCTATGGAAGGACCTACTTCGCCTTCTTCTCTCCGCCCGCAACGGAGCGAATTGGAATGGTGAGCGGGCGCGCAGCCTCAGAAGCCGCCAACATATGGCATTGCCCATCAAAAATTCCGCCGGACTCAATCACAAGGCAGGGGGTGTGAATCTCACCTGTCACCACACCCTTCGTCTGGATCTCGACTCGCCCTTTCGCGAATATGACGCCGTCAAAATGGCCCGAGATCATGAC
>DASPOJ010000074.1:0-10191 GCA_035626055.1 Candidatus Methylomirabilota bacterium
AAGCCGGTCCGGAGGCGTCCTGCGCGCGGAGTCCAATCACGCGGTCGGCGAAATCGCGGATTTGATAGAGGGCGTCCCACGCCGCCATTTGAACGTGAACACTTCCCGTGACCCCCGGAATCGTTATGCGCACGTGGAAACGATGCTGCTCGGGCTGCGCCAGCGAAATGGCATAGTTCACGGTCGCCCGGGCAGGAACCGAAAAACCCGCCAGCGCCGCAACCACAACCCCAACACGAAAGAGACAACGATGGGAAATCATGCGCGGGCGGTCTCCGGACTGGCCGCACGCCTGGAGAGGCAGTTCAGAAGTTTGTCGCAGAGGCCATCGAAGCTGCCGTTGGACATAACCAGGACCACATCGTTTGGGCAGCTCGGATCGGCGATAAAGGCGGCAATTTCTCCAGCGGAGCCGAAATGATCGGCCGGCTTGCCGGAACGCCGGATGGCCTCGATGACGCGATCGGGCGAGAGACGTTCTTCATCACTCAGCAATTGCGCGCGATTCACGGCGCCGAGGGCCACCGCATCGGCGGTGGCGAGAGATTCGGCAAGCTCGGGCTCAAGAAGCCGGCGGCGCATTGTGTTGGAGCGCGGCTCGAAGACCGCCCAGAGCTTGTGGCCGGGCCAGCATTCGCGCGCGGCTTCAATGGTGGCGCGAATTGCGGTCGGATGATGGGCGAAATCATCCACGACAGTTACGCCCGCGGCCGCACCCCGCACCTGCAGCCGCCGCACGACGCCACGAAACGACCCCAGCGCTTCCTCCACCGCACCCCGCTCGACTCCCCTGCCCAGGGCAACCGCAGCCGCTGCTAGCGCATTCAGGACATTGTGGCGGCCCGCCAGCGGCATGCGAATCCGCGCTATTTCCGTTGCGTGACGAACGATGCGGAACTGCGAGTTCCCTTCCGAGAACTCGATGTCGCCCGCGATCCAGTCCAGATCACTCAAAAAGCCGTATGTTTCCACGGGACAAAACGCTTTGGCGACCACGCCTCGAACCGTCGAGCTCTCCCCGTAACACAGAATCCGGCCGCGGCGCGGCACCAGATTCACGAGGCGGCGGAATTGCAGCTCGATGGCGGCGAGATTGTCATAGATGTCAGCGTGGTCGAATTCGAGAGAAGTAACGACGAGTTCATCGGGATGGTAGTGGAGGAATTTTGGCCCTTTGTCGAAGAAAGCCGTGTCGTATTCATCTCCCTCAAGAACGAACTCCGTGCCGCCTGCGAGCCCGAAGCTGCGCCCGAAGTTCTCGGCCAGCCCCCCGATGAGAAAATTCGGCTTTCGCCCGGCCACATGAAGAATCCACGAGAGCATCGAGGTTGTCGTGGTCTTGCCGTGCGTGCCCGCCACCACCAGCGAATCGTGGCCAGGAAGAAAAATCTCCTCGAGCACTTGCGGCATCGAGCGATAGGGGATTCTTTGATCCAGCACGGCTTCGACTTCGGGATTGCCGCGCGAGATGGCGTTGCCGATGACGACCCAATCCGGCGTGGGCGCCAAGTTCGATTCAGCAAAGCCATCGAACCAGCGAATCCCCAGGCTGCGAAGGAGCGCCGAGGCGGGCGGATAGACGCCGGCGTCGGAGCCGGTGACGCCGTAGCCACGCTCGGCGAGCATTCCCGCCAGAGGCGCCATCGCTGCGCCGCCGATGCCCACCAGGTGAACGCGTTCTCCGCGATTCATGCCGACACCGCCGGCTCGAGAATGTCCAAGCGGCCGGCCCCTTTGGCCACCAAGCGGGCGCGAACTCCGAGCGGAATCGTCAGCATCGCGCGCCGCGCGTGGCCCACGGGCGCGCCAAAAACCACGGGGACGCCGAGAGGCCTGAGCAATCGCCGGCAAACATCCATCACAGTGAGACGGCTGCCATTCGCGGGTTCCGATTCCGGGAACTCGCCGAGCACTATTCCACGGACTCCATCGAACTTTCCGGCCTGCAACAGGTGCACGAGTATCCGATCGAACTGGTAGGGACGAATGGCGCAGTCTTCGAGCAAGAGGATCGAACCGCGCGTGTCGAGCTCCCAATCCGTGCCGATGGAATCTTGAATCAGCGTGAGGCAGCCGCCGAGGAGCGTGCCGGAAGTGGAACCCCGCGCGAGCGTGCGTCCGCGGAGAGGAATGCTCCATCCTCCTTCGTAAGTGGAAAGTGCGCGTCCGAGAGAGACCGGATCGTATCCGCCCGGACGGCGTTCTCCCGCTGCGAAGCCACTCGCCACCATCGGGCCATAAAAGCCGACCCAACGAAACCTCCGCCACAAGGCGATTTGCAGGCAGGTGACGTCGCTATAGCCGAGCAAGACCTTCGGCCGCGCTCCACGAAGTTTGCCAAGAGATTCTACGAGGTACGCGCTGCCGTAACCGCCGCGGATGCAGAATACGCCGCGGCTCCTCGTGCCCAGCAGAGCCGTCAGGAGTTCCGCGCTGCGCCCGTGAACTGATCCGGAGAAATAGCCCTCGGGCCGCTCCGCTTTCCCAGCCCAGTACGGCTGAAACCCGAGACGCTTGAGCTCACGCAATCCGCGACTCGTCGCCGTGGCAGTGGCGCTGCTGGCAGGGGAAACCAATGCGATGCGGGAACCGAATACTACCGCCCGGGGCTTGAGAGTCTTGGGCATCCGACGAAACCGAAGTATACATCGGGCGGCGCCACCACTGAACGCGGCCACGGCGTCGCGTGCTAGAGAGTGAACTGGGTCAGGCGGCGAAAATGGCGCGCCCTTGCTTGAATCTCCCTGCGGGTGACCCCGCGCAAACGCTCGAGCCCAAATCGCTCTACCGTAAAACTCCCCATCACCGAGCCAAACACCATCGCGCGGCGCAGGTCTGCTTCGGAAGATCGGCCGACGCCGGCGAGATAGCCCATGAACCCGCCCGCAAAGCTATCTCCTGCGCCAGTGGGGTCGTGAACTTCTTCGAGCGGAAACGCCGGCACACAAAAAACGTGAGCGCGGTGGACGAGCATGGCGCCATATTCGCCGCGTTTAATGACGAGCGCGCGGGGGCCGAGGCGGAAAATGTGGCGCGCCGCCCGGAGGAGGTTGTGCTCACTCGAAAGCTGACGCGTCTCGGAATCATTGATCATCAGAATGTCGGTGTGCTTCAGCGTCTCGCGCAACTCCGCCGGGGTGCGCTCAATCCAATAATTCATCGTGTCGAGCGCGACGAGTTTCGGCTTGCGACGGGTTTGCTTCAGGACAGATCGCTGCAGGGTGGGGTGAATGTTCGCGAGAAAGACATACTTGGAGTTGCGATAGCTCTCAGGGAGTTTCGGATCAAAACTGGCAAACACGTTCAAGTCCGTCACGAGCGTCGTGCGCTCGTTCAAGTCTTCACTATAGCGTCCCGACCAAAAGAACGTCTTGCCGGGCGCGCGCTCCAAGCCCGTGATGTCGATCGCGCGCCGCGCGAATATTGCGGCGTCGCGGGCGGCGAAATCCTCGCCCACGACGCCGACTAGATTGACGCGCGTGAAGTGGCTGGCGGCAAGCGCAAAATAAGTCGCCGCTCCGCCCAGCGTGCGATCCACTTTCCCCCGCGGAGTTTCGATCGCGTCGTACGCCACCGATCCAACAACCAGAAGGGACAAGAAGCAAATCTCCTCACTTGAAATATTTCCCGACAATCGCCCAAAGACGGCGCTTCGCGGACGCTGGGACCCGCATGGGGTCCGTGATCAGCGCGTGCGCCAAGGATGAGCCGCAACGGCACCCGCGGTCCACCGGGAGCAACCGCACTGCCTCGCGTAGAACGTTTTGGGCGGCTTCGGCATTGCGATTCAAATTGTTGACGATTTCCGCGACGGTGACGGATTCGTGTTGCGGGTGCCAGCAGTCGTAATCCGTGATCATCGCCACCGTGGCGTAGCAAATCTCCGCTTCCCGCGCGAGCTTCGCTTCGGTCACGTTGGTCATACCGACGACGTCAAATCGCAACTGGCGATGGACGTGGGCTTCGGCGAGGGTGGAAAACTGGGGCCCTTCGATGCAGACGTATGTCCCCCCGCGGTGCGCGCGAACGCCCGCCAGTTTGCAGGCCTCGGCCAGCGTCGCGGAAAGGTCCGCGCAGGTGGGCTTGTCAAAGCCGACGTGCCCGACAAGACCCTGTCCGAAAAATGTGGAGATCCGCAACTTGGTGCGGTCCACAAATTGGTCGGGAATCAGGAATTCCATCGGCTTCAATTGCTCCTGAAGGGAGCCGACAGCGCTGACCGACATGATGCGTTCCACGCCAAGCATCTTCATCGCATAGATATTGGCCCGAAAATTGATTTCGGAAGGCATCAACCGATGGCCGCGCCCATGACGCGCGAGGAACACGACGCGCTTCCCCTCCAGCGTGCCGATCACCAGCGCGTCGGATGGCGCGCCGAAGGGAGTGCGCAGCCTTCTCGCGCTTATGGCTTCCAAGCCAGGCATCGAATAGAGGCCGCTTCCTCCAATGATTCCGATTCGTGGGCCTTCCGCGCGGGCGGTATGAGCTGAGTTAGGCTTCGGCATTTGTGACGTCCTCACTTGAAGTTCTCAATGTCGCGGGCGCACAGAACGCGGAACTCAGCGCAAGCGAACGGCTCATACCCTTCCTCCTTCGGTGAGTTGGACGGCTTCGAGAATGAATCTCCCGTCCCGCTCGCGCAGATATCCAGCAGGCGTGTGGGGATCGTGACAGAAGAGCGCAAGCATGCCTTCCCTGGCAACTTTGGGAATCCACTTTTTCTTGTTTTCCAGCGTCGTCAACGGATAGAGGTCAAAGCCCATGATCCACGGGTAGGAGAGGTGCGCAACCATGGGAACGAGATCGGCAAAAAAGAACGCCGATTTCCCGCCACTCGAAAGGCGGACGCACTGCATGTCGGCGGTGTGACCCGGGACGCGGATCACTTCGACGCCCGGCACAATTTCCGTGTCGCCCTCAAGCAATTGCCATTGGCCCGTTTCCTCGACCGGCCGGAAGTTCACGGACCGGTAGCTCGCCCGCTCGCGTTCGGTCGGCTTCTTCGCGTGCTCCAATTCACCTTTCTGAACAACGTATCGCGCATTCGGAAACATCGGGACGATTTTGCCATTCGTGACACGCGTGTTCCATCCGCAATGGTCGAAATGCAGGTGCGTGTTCACGACGAAATCAATTCGTTCCGGATCCGCTCCCGCGGACGCCAGTTGATCGGGCAATCGTGGCGGCCAACTGATGTTGAAAATGTTGGCGTTCTTGGCGTCCCACTTGTCACCGGCGCCGGTTTCGACCAGGATCCATTTGTCCGCCGCGTGAATCAACAGGCAGTTCAAGGCCAACTGGATACGATTCCGGGAATCCGCGGGACAATACCTCTCCCAGAGCGGTTTCGGGACCACACCGAACATGGCCCCGCCATCCAGCCAAATATCTCCATCTCGAAGCATCGTGAATTCGATGTCGCCTAATCTCATATCCGCTATCTCCTCAGTCGAATCAAACAATCCCGGGTGCGCTGATTCGTGTAACTGTCAAATTACCGCGTCTCGCAACATCTCTTCCACCGCCGTGTACGGATCCTTCCGCTTGGCGGCCACGTCTCTCGCGTGCGATTCCAAGCGACTTGCGCCGTCGCTTCCGGGAAGCGCGCGGCGAAGCAGCCTTTGCTCCAGAAGATCCAGCAGCCGCTGCTTCCAGTGCTCGACCTTCCTGGCGGCTCTCGCGGCGCCGTCCTCAAAATGACGTCGGAATTTCGCGATCGTGTCCGCCAACTCCTCGACGCCGCGACCTTCCGTCGCCACCGTGCGCACAATGGCCGGTTTCCATCCTTGCCGGTCCGGCGCGACCTCGAGCATTGCCTGTACTTGCTGCTCGAGGCGATCCGCTCCCTCGCGATCGAACTTGTTCACGACAAAAATGTCGGCAATCTCCATCAATCCGGCTTTCATGCTCTGGATGTCGTCACCCAGCCCCGGGACCAGGAGAACGACAGTACAATCCGCCAGCCTGACGATATCCACCTCATCCTGGCCTACTCCCACCGTCTCGATCAGGATGACCTGCTTGCCCGCCGCATCGAGAACGAGCGCGATGTCCGCCGTGCTGCGCGTCAGACCACCGAGGGAACCACGCGTCGCCACCGAGCGAATAAAAATCCCCGCGTCGCCCGCGTGTCCTTGCATCCGGATGCGATCCCCGAGAATCGCTCCGCCGCTGAAAGGACTCGTGGGATCAACGGCAATAATCCCGACCGAGTCTTTCGCGCTCCGATAGTGCCCCGCAAGACGGTCCACGAGCGTACTCTTGCCCGTGCCGGCGGCGCCAGTGCAGCCGACGAGATAAGCACTGCCCGTCGCCGGGAAAAGTCGCCGCAGTAATTCCTCGGCGCGGGAATCCTGATCTTCAATCGCGGTGATGGCGCGCGCAATGGCCCTCACGTCGCCCGCGCGAATTTGCTCGGCCCAGCGCTCGACGCCCTCTGTCATCAGAGACGATGCCGCCATCACTTCTTCCCAAGAAGTTGCCTGGCGATCACCAGGCGCTGAATTTCGCTCGTGCCCTCGCCGATCGTGCAGAGCTTGACGTCGCGATAATATTTCTCCGCGGGGTAATCCTTGATGAAGCCGTAGCCGCCGTGGATCTGCACCGCTTCGTTTGCCACGCTAACAGCGACTTCGCTTGCATAGAGCTTCGCCATGCTGGACTCGCGCGTGAAGCGGATATCTTTGCGGTCGGCAAGCCACGCGGCCTGGTACACCAGCAGCCGCGCGGCTTCGATTTGCGTTTCCATGTCCGCAAGCTTGAACTGAATGGCCTGGAACTCCGCGATCGCGCGGCCGAATTGCTTCCTATTCCGGGCGTAGCTCGCCGCGGCCTCGAAGGCGCCTTGAGCCATGCCGAGCGCCAGGGCCGCAATCGAGATCCGCCCCCCGTCCAAAACCTGAAGGCTGTTGATGAATCCCTCGCCTTCGGCGCCAAGCAAATTGCCTTCCGACACGCGGCACTCATTAAAGACCACCTCGGAGGTGTCGCTCGCGCGCATGCCGAGCTTGTTCTCTTTCTTGCCGGGCCGAAAACCCGGCGCGCCCCGCTCGATAACGAAGGCGGAGATGCCGTGCGAACTTTTCTCCTTGTCCGTGACAGCCATGGCCACGCAAACGTCGGCGTAATGGCCGTTTGTGGTGAACGTCTTGGCGCCATTGAGCACCCAACCGCCGCTCCGGCGCACGGCAACGGTGCGCGTGCCCCCCGCGTCCGAACCGGCTTCGGGCTCGGTCAGCGACCAGCAGCCGAGCTTCTTGCCCTGCGCGAGGGGCACAACGTATTTGCGCTTCTGTTCCTCGTTGCCGAATTTGTATACGTGGTTAGTGCAAAGGGAATTGTGCGCGGCAACGGTCAACCCGACCGATCCATCCACTCGCGCGAGTTCCTCGATCGCGATGACGTACTCAATGTAGCCCAGGCCGGCCCCGCCATACCCCTCGGGAAAAATCACACCCATGAGGCCCATCTCGGCGAGTTTCGGAATCAATTCGGAAGGAAAATGAGCAGCTTCGTCCCACTCCATCACGTGGGGGGCAATTTCCGATTCGGCAAATTCACGAACGCTGCGGCGAAGATGTTTTTGTTCGTCGGTGAAAGAGAAATCCACTCGCGCCTCGCGGGACCTGAGGTGCCGCCGAATTCAATTTATACCACAGCGCCGCGCGCACCGGCGCGGACCGTAACTGGCTCAGTTCCTTAAGACGCTACGGAGGGCTTCCAGTCCCCGGTCGATTCCCGCGCGATCCACGTCGCAATGGGTGACCATACGAATTTCGTGAGGACCCGTCGAGAGAGCCAAAACCTTCTTCGTTTCGAGCGCGGAGCAAATTTCCGCAGCCGTCTTTCCCGTCCCTAGAACATCGAAGATGACAATGTTCGTTTGCACTTTTCCGAGATCAATGCGGATGCCCGGCATTTCGTGCAATCTCTCGGCGAGGTAGTGTGCATTTTCGTGGTCGATGTGCAGGCGGCCCGGCGAACGTTCGAGCGCGATGAGGCCCGCCGCGGCCAGCACTCCCGCCTGGCGCATTCCGCCGCCGAGCATCTTCCGATAGACGCGAGCCTTCTCAATCAGCTCCTTCGAACCCACCACCATTGAGCCAACCGGCGCCCCCAGCCCCTTCGACAAGCAGAACTGCACAGAGTCGAATTTGCTCGTGAGTTGCGCCACGCTTCGGCCAAGGGCGACGGCCGCGTTGAAGATGCGCGCCCCGTCCATGTGAACGCGCATTCCGGCGGCGTGCGACTTGTCGCAAATCTCATCAGAAATTTCTTGCGGATAGACTGTTCCACCTGCCATGTTGTGGCTGTTTTCCAGGGCGACGAGCGCGGTCTGCGAGCGGTAATACGTCTTCGGCCGAATCAGCGGCTCAATCCGCTCCCAGGTCAAAATGCCGTCCTCGACGCGCGTCGTGCGCGGCATGCAACCCGCAATCGCCGACATGGAAGCCATCTCGAATTGGCAGATGTGGCCGCGCTCCTCGCAGATGATTTCGTTGCCGGGCCGCGTGGAACACAAAATGGAGATGATGTTTCCCATCGAGCCCGAGGGAACAAAAAGCGCCGCCTCGCGGCCGAAGATTTCCGCTGCGCGCGCCTGCAAACGATTTACGGTCGGATCTTCGCCGAAGACGTCGTCACCCACTTCAGCTTCGGCCATGGCGCGGCGCATCTCCGGCGTCGGCCGCGTGACTGTGTCGCTGCGCAGATCGACCACCCCTGAGGCCTTCCCCGCTGCGCCAACCGCTGTTGCAGCTTCCTGTGTGGTTTTCGGCGTCATCGCCCTTCCCTCTTTGCCGCGCATTCAGACCCGAGGACATTGCGCCGCCCCGGATGCAGTCGATTCAGTCCATGAGACTGACAAAAACCTCGTTCGACACCGTCAGCTTATCCTTCGCCAATCGCAATCGCGAGCCTTCGACTTCGACCAATCCCTGCTCGCAGAGAGCCTCGATCCGGCCGGCCAACTCGCTGCGGCGTGACGCCTCCATCTCCGCAAGGTCAATCCCATCGAGCTGGCGAAGGCCGAGAAAGAGCACCTCTTCATTCGCCTGCGCCCGCGAGACCATTTCGAGTTGCTCGAAAGGTAGAATGCCCTTTTCGATTGCGGCGATGTACGCGTTCGGATCGTGGGCGTTGGCCCAACGGTAGCCGCCGCTGAATGAATGCGCGCCCGCGCCGAAGCCGAGGTACGGCTCGCGTCGCCAGTATTTCAAATTGTGGCGCGAACGCAAACCCGGCAGCGCCCAATTGGAGATTTCGTAGTGCTCGTAACCGGTGGCCTGGAGACTCTCGCAAGCCAGCTCATAGAAGCGGGCCATGGCGTCTTCATTGGGTACGGCCTTGGCACTGTAGCGTGAACCCCCGGCCAGGATTTCCCGGCCCAACCGGCTGCCCTCGTCCACTTCCAACAGGTAAATCGAGACGTGCTCGGGGCGAAGATCGAGCAAGCGGGACACGGTGTCGCGCCACGAAGTTTCGGTTTGGTGCGGCAGGCCGGCAATCAAATCAAAGCTGAGATTGGCGAAACCTGCAACGCGCAAATGCTTCTCGGCAGCGCAAATATCTTTGCGCCGGTGCATGCGGCCCGCCGCACTCAATTCACGATCTTCAAAAGATTGGACGCCCATGCTGATCCGAGTGAACCCAGCATTGATCCACGCGGCCGCGCAATCCGCCGTCACCGTTTCCGGATCCGCTTCGAGCGTTGCTTCGCTCAAACGAGATTCAAACGCCGACCGGGCCGCCGCCATCAACCTCGAAACTTCCTCCGGCGGGAGGAGACTAGGCGTGCCGCCGCCAACATAGAGCGTATCCACGCAAACCCGACCTTCGGGCGCGTCGCTCCAAGGAATTCCACCATCGGCATAAAGACGAGCGTGATCCTCCAGCTCGCGGCAGACCGCGCCCGCATAGGGCGAGCGCAGCCCCTCGGAAAAAACGCCGGTGTGAAAATTGCAGTACGTGCACTTCGACTGGCAGAACGGAACCTGGATATAGAGACCGTATTGGCGCACGGTTTCCAACCTTACATCATCCGCGGCAAGAATCTCAGCATGCCCATGCTCAGGAATCGGCGGAAACACGAATGAAGACCTCGCGCTCCCGCGGTCCGTCAAACTCGCAAAAGAATATTGCCTGCCAATGACCCAGCAACGGCCGGCCTGATTGCACCAAAACCGATTG
>DASPOJ010000075.1:0-24782 GCA_035626055.1 Candidatus Methylomirabilota bacterium
GCCTCGTTCGCGCCGACTACGTGGAACTTCATGAGGTTGGTTGTGCCCACGACGCCGAACGGCGTGCCCGCTACGATGCCGATGACGTCGCCGCGGCGCACGAGTCCCTCCTCAAGCAGCCGCCCTTCGGCCACGCCTGACAGCTCTTCTACGTTGTGCACGTCGCCGATTCTGCGCGGCAACACGCCCCAATAGAGCGCCATGCGGCGGCGCGTCTCCTGCACCGGCGAAAACGCGATGATGGGGACGCGCGGGCGATGTTTGGAGATCATGCGAGCCGAAAAGCCGGTCTGCGTGAAGACGGCAATCAGCTTCATGTTCAGCTCTTCCGAGGCGTGACAGATCAGCTCGGCTGTCGTTTCGGCGACGTCAAGCTTGTGCGACTTCGGCCGGGGAAATTCGGCGATGCTGGACTCGGCTTCACGGATGATGCAATCCATCATGCGCACGGACTCGAGCGGGTAGCGCCCGGAAGCCGTCTCGGCGGAAAGCATGAGCGCGTCGGAGCCGTCGAAGACGGCGTTCGCCACGTCGGACGCTTCCGCGCGCGTGGGCCTGGGGTTCTGCGTCATGGACTCGAGCATCTGGGTCGCTGTGATGACCGGGCGGCGGGCTTCCCGGGCGCGCGCAATGATTTCCTTCTGCACCACGGGCACGCGCTCCGGCTTCATCTCGACACCCAAATCGCCGCGGGCGACCATCACGCCGTCCGCAATTTCAAGGATCGCGTCGAGATCCTCAATCGCCTCCGGCTTTTCGAGCTTGGCAATCACCGGGACATTCGATCCCTCCCGCGCGACCGCAGCGCGCACCAGACGGACGTCCTTCGCTTTGCGGACAAAGCTGACCGCAATGTAATTGGCCGTGTTGCGGACGGCGAAGCGGAGGTCTTCGTGATCCTTGGGCGTCAGCGACGGAACGCGCAGGGGAACGCCCGGGAGGTTGATCCCTTTATGTTCTCCGAGCTCGCCGCCGTTGGAGACCTCGCATACGACTTGAGTCCGGCCGGCGGACTTCACGCGCATCTCGATTAGTCCGTCCGCGAGAAGGATGCGATCCCCCCGACGCACTTCGCGCGGCAAGCGCGTGAACGTTGTTGACACGCCTGCGCTGGTGCCGGGCGAGCCGTCAATCCCAATCGTGAAGCGCTGCCCGGTCTTGAGGAGCACGGGCTTCCCGCCTTCGAGCGGGCCGGTGCGAATCTTCGGCCCCTGCAAATCTGCAAGGAGCGAGATCGGCATTTGGAGCCGCCCGGAGGCCTGGCGCAGTTGTGCAATCGTCTTGGCGTGCATCTCATGCGTGCCGTGGGAAAAATTCAGGCGCGCCACGTTCATTCCCGAGCGCATCAATCCCTCGATTTGCCGGCTCGTATCGCAAGCAGGACCCAGCGTGCAGACAATCTTTGCATGTCGAAATTTCATCGTTGTCCGCTCTTGGCGCATTGCGCAGTCACCCCTCCCTCCCGTTTCCTCCGGGCCTGCCTGCCGTCGCGAGCCAAGCCGAAGCCGATGGCCAGGTTCGAACTCGAGGATAAGGGACCGTGCGTCGCGCCGGGAAGATGAGGGGGCTCTCTGCAGGCTACTCGGGCTGCGGGCCAAGCCTCCCAAACCTCTTCTCGGCCGCGCTACTGGGCGCGAGCAAACTCGCTCACCACATGATAAAGGAAGGCCACGCCTTGATGGAAGCTCGCAATCGGGATTCGCTCGTCGTCTCCCTGCACCCGGAGCTGGTCCGCCTCAGAGAGGGGGAACGGCAACAGCCCGTACGCCTGGACATTGTGAAGGCGCAGTTGAGCGGAATCTGTCGCGCCGGTGGAAAGAAACGGCACTACCGCCGCACCCGGAAAATCCTGTTGCCCGGCGCGCTCGATCACCTCGTAGAGCGGCGTATCGAGGGAGGAGGGCGGCGCATTCTCTCCGCCGTTCGGCGCGAGTTCAAAATGAATCTGGGGATCGGAGACGAGCTTCGAGAGCTGGGCGATCGTGTCTTGAATCGTGTCGCCGGGCAGCAGTCGGACATTCAGATTGGCGCGCGCTTCGGCGGGCACCACATTCACCCCGAATCCGGCCTGGAGCATCGTGGGCGTCACCGTATCTTGCAACATGGCGCTCCACATGGGATTCGCCTCGCCCAGGTGCCGCACTGCCAGTTGCAACCGCTCGGGCTGCTCGATTGCGCGCATCCACTTGGCTGTGTCTTCGTCCTCGATCCGCGCGAGCGCGTCAAAGTATCGCAGAACGATCGTCTCCGGCTCGGCCGGAGCGTCGTAGACACCGATCTTCTCAAGCGCAGCCGCAAGATGTGTGATCGCATTGTCTGGCCGAGGCATGGAGGCATGACCCGGGGACCCCTCCGCCACCACGGTCACGTTGTAGGGAACTTTTTCGCTGGCCTGGACGCCGAGGTACTGGACCTTGTCGCCGGTGACGGAGATGATCCCGCCTTCGTTGATTGCATAGGCGCAGGCGATCTTGTTCCAGTATTTCGAGATGACTTGCTTGATGCTCGCGTCGCCGCCTTGCTCTTCGTCCGCGGTCGCCAGGAACACGACGTCACGGTCCAGCCGCGTGCCGGACCGTTTCAGCGCGATGAACGCCGCAAGATTCGCCGCGACCATTCCCTTGTCGTCAACGGCGCCGCGCCCGTAGAGGTAGCCGTCCTTAATCACGGCCGCGAACGGATCCACGCTCCACTTGCCGGCCTCCACTCCCACAACATCCAGGTGGCCAAGCAGCATCAGCGCCTTGGAAGGATCGGGCAACGCGCCGGATTGCAATCGCGCAATCACAATCCCGCGGCCCGGCGCAACTTCGATCACCTCAGGGGTGATGCCCTCCTTTTCCAGAACGCCGGCGATGTATTTCGCCGCGGCCAGCTCGTTCCCGGGAGGATTGGTGGTATTGATGCGGATCAAGTCGGCGAGCCAGCCGACGGCTTCCTCGCCGAGGGAGCCCATATCCGGTGAGGGGGCCGCTGAGGCCGCCGGAGGCGCTTGGGCGCGCAGGGAAAGAGGTAACAGGAGCGGCAAGACCCACAATCCGAGCCACTTGGCGTGACGGAACATCAGATTTTCCTCCCGAAAACAGCAGGGCCGGCGGTATCGATGTGACAAAAATAATCGTATCACGGCTCTTCTGCGCGCTCTGGGAACATAGCAGCCATGTGCGCTGGAATTGAACATCCCCTCGATTCGTGGCAGCATCTGACGGGGGGAGACACTTCGATGCGAAACAACATCGTTTTCCGGAGTATTTGGGTCGGAATCGTGATCTGCACGATGATTCTGCCCGCAAGCAACTTGCCCTTGCGCGCGCAAGTGAACGGCCCTACTCAGCCGCCTCAGGCCCCGCCCCCGGCGCAGGCCCCCGCGCAACCGTCCCAGTCCGCGCCGCCCCCGCCGCCGCAGCAGCAACCGCCCAGCGGCGGCTACACGATGTCCGTCACGATTCCCGTAGTGAACCTCGATGTCGTTGTGACCGATGAGGCCGGCAATCCCCTGACCGTGTTCAAGCAGGCGAACTTTCGCGTCACTGAGGACGGAGTGCCGCAGACCATCACGAACTTTGGTTCGATTAACGCCCCGATGACCGTCGTCCTGCTGGTTGAGTTCAGCCAGCTCGGCGGCGGGCTTTTCACCTACAACGGCAGAAACTGGGCTGCCGAGTTCCTGAGCCAGATGCGTCCCACCGACTGGGTTGCGCTGGTGAGCTATTCGATGCGGACGAACGTCGAAGTGGATTTCACGCACGATCCGAATGAGATCCTCCAGTCGCTTTCAAGGCTGATCTTTCCTCCCTTCCATGAAGCAAACGAGTTCGACGCAATTTCCGATACGCTCGATCGCCTGAAGGATGTCCATGGGAAGAAGGCCATTGTCCTGTTCGGCTCCGGCCTCGACACCTTCAGCAAACTGACCTACGACAAAATGATGCAGAAGATGAAGAACACAGACGTGACTTTTTTCAGTATCAGCACGGCGGGCGCGAACACCTTCAGAGGTCAACCCAACAACCTAACTTTCCTGCAGGCGCAGAATGAGCTCCGCACGTTCGCGGGGTTCACGGGCGGCCGCGCGTGGTTCCCGAATTTCGATGGAGAGATTCCGGAGATCCTCAAGCAGATCGCTGCGAGCCTCCGCGATCAATACAGCATGGCCTATACGCCGACCAACCGCGCGCTCGACGGCAAATTCCGCAAGATCAAGGTGGAGTTGGTGGCGCCGGACGGTGGGCCGTTGACGGTGCTCGATCAGAAAAGCAAGAAAGTCAAGTGCGTCATTTACGCGCGGCAGGGTTACACGGCGCCGAAATCGAGCGTCACCGACTGAAATTTCGCCTCAACTCTTCGCTCGCGATAGCTCTGTGGCTCGGGCAGCCTCCACGGCAAAGATGGCATCCAGTTCAACGTAGGGCGCATATTGTTGCGGCCGGCGCTTGTGCGCGTGCGCGTCCATCCCGTCTGCGAGAACCAGATCAGTAACCTCTTGCCAAGTCAACCTGGTTCAGCAGCGGCCGCCCCGAGAACCACCGCTCCAGATTCTCCAAGAGCAGGTCACCTTCGCGCTCCCACAGCCGGTCCGAGCTCGCGCTCAAGTGCGGCGTGATGAACAGATTCTCGCAATCCCAGAGGGGGCTCGTCTCCGGCAGCGGCTCCGTTGCGGCCACATCCAGCGCCGCCCCGGCGATCCGCCCTCGGCTCAACGCGTCAACCAGCGCCGCCTCGTCAATCAGCGACCCTCGGGCCACGTTGATCAGAAATGCCGTGGGCTTCATCGCGGCCAGTTGCCGCGCGCCAATCACTTGGCGCGTCTCGGGCGTATCGGGCGCGGCCAGCACGACGAAATCCGCCTGCGCCAGCGCTTCATCGAGCTGCGCCGCGGGAAAAACCCCCTCCGCCAACGCGGACTCGGCTGTTCCCGATCGCGTCACCGCCCGCACGCGCATCCCCAACGCCCGCGCAAGCCGCGCCACGGCATGCCCGATGCCTCCAAAGCCGACCAGCACCAGCAGTTGCCCGCCCAGTTCGCGCGGCATGTGCGGACCATCGCCCAACTCCTTCTGCGCCCACTGGTGCTGCGTCTGGCATCGCACCGCGGCCGGGAAATTTCGCGCCAGTGCGATGATCGTCCCCAGCACGTGCTCGGACATGGCCTGCGCGTGCACGCCGCGCGCGTTCGTCACGATCACGCCCGAGCTGCGCAACTCCGGATACATCAGTTGGTTCACGCCCGCCGACGGCGTTTGAATCCATTTCAGTTTTCGCGCTGCCGCGAATTGCTTCGGCCGCAGCGACGCCCCCGCAAAAATGTCCGCGTCGCCGATTTCGCTTTCGACTGCGGCGTAATCCACCAGATTCACCACGCGCATCGCCGGCCAGCGCTTCTGCGCCCGCTCATAGTAAGACGGCGGCGCGCACCACTGCCGGTACGGATGCGCGATGCAAATCAGCAGTTTTGTCTGTTCGGGAGTCGTGCGTGTCATGAGCCGGAAAGCGCGTCCTGCCGCATTTTACCGCGCGAGCAGGCGCAGATCGCCGCCCGTCATCTCGCTT
Source organism: Candidatus Methylomirabilota bacterium (assembly GCA_035626055.1). Classification (GTDB taxonomy): domain Bacteria; phylum Acidobacteriota; class Terriglobia; order Acidiferrales; family UBA7541; genus DASPOJ01. The sequence goes on from DASPOJ010000075.1 coordinate 5,551, forward strand.
GGCACAGGAATGCCCAACACACCCAGCAGCGTGGGCGCGATGTCGCGCAGCGAACCGCCCGCGCGCAGCCGCAAATTTCCGTCCTCGGTGACGAGCACGAACGGCACGGGATTCGTTGTGTGATACGTGTGCGGGCCGCCGGTCACCGGATCGATCATCGTTTCCGCATTGCCGTGATCCGCCGTGACGATCCACGCGCCCCCGCGCGGACGCAGCGCCTGAAAAAGCCGCCCCAACCCTTCGTCCACGGCCTCGACCGCCTTGATTGTCGGCTCGAGCTTCCCCGAATGCCCCACCATGTCCGCGTTCGCGTAATTCATGATGATCGCGTCGAAGTCGCCTTTTTCCACGGCCTTCACCACGGCGTCCGTGATTCCCGCCGCGCTCATCTCCGGCTTCAAATCGTAAGTCGGCACTTTTGGCGAGGGCACGAGCACGCGCTCTTCTCCCGGAAACGGTTTCTCCACGCCGCCGTTGAAGAAATACGTGACGTGCGCGTATTTTTCCGTCTCCGCGACTCGCAGATTGCGAAACCCCAATTCGGTGAACACATTCGCCAGAATGTGTTCGAGCTTCTCGGGCGCGATTACGTATTGCAGCCACGGCCACGTTTTTTCGTATTGCGTCATTCCCACGAAGAACAAATTCTTTGGCCGCTCCGCGTCAACGAAACCGTTGAAGCCCGGTTCCACTAGCGCCCTCGTCATTTGTCGCGCGCGGTCCGCGCGGAAATTGAAAAAGATCACGGCGTCATCATCGCGAATTAAGCCCACCGGCGGGGCCGAGGGCTCCGGTCCTGCCGTAATCACCACCGGCACGACGAACTCGTCCGTGGTCCCCTGCTCGTAGCTCTTCCGCAGCGCCGCAATCGGATCCGCGGATTTCGTTTCGGCTTGCCCGTGCGTGATCGCGCGATACGCTTTCTCGATGCGCTCCCAGCGGTTGTCGCGGTCCATCGCGTAGTAGCGCCCAGAGACGCTTGCGATCTTGCCGATGCCGTACTCGCGCATCTTCTGCTGCAATTGCCGCACGTAGTCCGCACCGCTGGTCGGCGGCGTGTCGCGCCCGTCCATGAAACAGTGGATGAACACGCGCTCGGCTTTGTTCTGCTTCGCCATCCGCAGCAGCGCGTAGAGATGATCCAGGTGCGAGTGTACGCCGCCGTCGGAAACGAGACCCATGAAATGCAATTGCTTCGCCGCGCCGCGCTTCATCGCGCTGAGCAGCAACTCATTTTCAAAAAGCGCGCCCGACGAAATCAGAAGGTCAATGCGCGTGATGTCCATGTGCACGATCCGACCCGCGCCCATGTTCATATGGCCCACTTCGCTGTTCCCCATCTGCCCTTCCGGCAGACCGACGAACGGCCCCGAGGTGTGAATCAGCGTGTTGGGAAATTGTTCCAGCAGGTTGTCGTAATTCGGTTTTCGCGCGAGAGCGATTGCGTTGCCTTTGGTTTCCGGCGAGTATCCCCAGCCGTCCAGCACGGTCAGTACGATAGGTTTCGGTCTCTTTGCCATGGCCTGCCAGAATACACAATCTCTTGCCCAACGGGAGACCAATTTTGAAAAGACGGAAATCCGGTCTCCTAAGAAAATGTGAGGCTTCGGAGGTTAGCGCCCTGCCGAGACTCACCTTGCTGCTCGAAAGGACGCCGAGCGCTAGGCGTTCGCGAGGCGTCGCGCCCAGCGACCGAGGAGCGGGTAGGCGGCCCACTCGCCCTGATAAGACTTGATCCCGTAGTAGATCGCCAGGAAAAGATTCACAACCCAGCCGGCCATGAAGATCAACCAGAACGCGCCGAATCCCACGAAGAAACCCACGGGAGGCGCGCCATTCGCCGCGCCATTATGCGCTTGACGCGCGATCACGCCGAACATTGAGGCGAACATCATCATCATCCCCAGCACGATGATCACGAAATACGTGATCTGCCATAGAAGCGCCTGCAGTGCGTGAAACGCCACGAAACGCGAGTTCCGCTTGACGAGATAAATCACCAACGGTGGGATGAATCCCGCAAAAAGCTGCAATACGTGGGCCAGCATCGCGAACGTCCGCTCGTCCTCGGTGGGCGGAAAACCGGCAGGCTGGAAATTGTCCTGCTGAGGATTGACAGGTCCGGATGTTTCGCTCATTGCCCCCTCCGCGCAAATCACACTCGCTCATTCGCGCGGAGTCTACCACATCCATTCAAACGCTTATGGATTGCGCTGAACTCTTGCGCCACCAGACTGCAAATCTACGCTCCGGCCAGCGCCGAGCGTCCGGGGAACACCGCCGCGGCGCCGAGTTCCTCCTCGATCCGCAGCAACTGGTTGTATTTCGCCACGCGGTCCGTACGCGACGCGGAGCCGGTCTTGATCTGCCCCGTGCCCATCGCCACCGTGAAATCGGCGATGAAGGTGTCCTCGGTTTCGCCCGAACGGTGCGAAACGATGGACTTGTATCCCGCGCGCCGCGCCATCTCGATTGCTTCGACCGTCTCCGTCACGGTGCCGATCTGGTTCAGTTTGATCAGAATGGCGTTGCCGATTCCCTCGCCGATTCCCTTCGCGAAGATCGAGGGGTTCGTCACGAAAATATCGTCGCCCACCAGTTGCACGAGTTTCCCCGCCGCCCGGGTCAGCTTCTTCCAGCCTGGCCAGTCTTCTTCTGACATCCCGTCTTCGAGCGACACGATGGGATACTGCCGGATCCAGCTCTCCCAGTACGCCGCCATCTGGTCCGACGATTTTGCGCTCTTGTCCGATTTCCTGAAAACGTATTTTCCGCCCGCAGGCACGAAGAATTCGCTCGCCGCCGGATCGAGCGCAAGCGCCACTTGTTTCCCCGGCGTGTATCCCGCGGCGGTGATGGCTTCGAGTATCACTTCGACGGCCTCTTCATTCGACTTTAAGTTCGGCGCGAATCCGCCCTCATCGCCGACGGCCGTCGAATACCCGCGCTTGTGCAGCACGGCCTTGAGATTGTGGAAGACCTCAACGCCCATGCGCAGCGCCTCGCTGAAGCTCGTCGCGCCGACCGGCATAGCCATGAACTCCTGGAAGTCCACGGAATTGTCCGCGTGCGCGCCTCCGTTCAGAATGTTCATCATCGGCACGGGCAGCGTCACGCCGCTGCGCTCGGTGGAGAAACGCGTCAGGTACTTGTAGAGCGGCAGGCGTTCCGAGGCCGCGGCCGCGCGCGCCGCCGCCATCGAAATCGCGAGAATCGCATTTGCGCCGTACTTCCCTTTCGTCGGCGTCCCGTCGGCCTCGATCATCCGGCGGTCCAGCGACTTTTGATCGCCGGCGTCGAGTCCGGTGACCGCCTGGGCCAGCGGCCCGTTCACATTGGCGACGGCTTTCAGCACTCCTTTCCCGAGAAAGCGTGTTTTGTCGCCGTCGCGCAACTCAATTGCTTCGTGCTCGCCGGTCGAAGCCCCGGAGGGCACGGCCGCGCGCCCGAGAATTCCGCCTTCGAGCACCACGTCGGCCTCCACTGTGGGATTGCCGCGCGAATCAAGGATTTGCCGCGCGTGTACGCGGACGATCTTGGCAGCCATCGAATCTCCTCTAGTCAGAAAATGAGCAGCAAACGAACAGGTGATTGTACAAGCGAGGCGCGCAAAAGTCGAAGCGCGGCATCGGCTGGAGAGCGGCGCTTCCCCTGCGGCGGGCAAATTCTGCATGGTCGGCTATTGGCGCGGAACACCGGCAGTCGTCCCGGCGAACCACGCCCGCCGCGCACGACCCGACAGTGGGGCGGGACAGGCCCACAGTGCAGGCTCGAGACGCGCCGACGTCGTAGATGGGACGAAGCTCAGCTCACAAGAAGCTTCTCCGGAGCAACGGGAGCGGGTTGCGTGACTGTGGATCGCGCCTCCATCCCCCCGCGATTGGCCGGGGCGACAGCCGTGAGCTTGGGCATGTCACGATAGCGAAGAGCCGGAAGCAGGGTAATCAGACGAAAGAGGACTGCGACAGCGACTGCGAACCAACCAGCCCCCGGCGTGGGAAACGGATTACGGATACCCGCGCGGCTGTAGAAGGACGTAAGGGAGGACATCATCACATATGGGAGAAGATGAAAAGGAAGACCGCACAATGTAGCGCCCGCAGCCGCGAAGATGCCAGTCCAGAGAAGTTCACGGGAGACCTTTTGGGCCTTCCATCGCTGGGCTGGGCTTTGGCTGGTCACCGGGCGGACTTCCGGCGACGTCAGTTCGGCGAGCTTCGTCGGCATTGGGCGGGTAACAGGAGGGGTCTTCCACCATACTTGGAGGCGCCGCGCGAGATCAGCGGTGATTTTGTTCGTCTGCAGCGTGGAGCCGGGATTGCTGCAACGAATGCTGAATACACCGCAGGCAGCGCGCTCGTCGTCTTTCCACGCGATATAAATGCGTTTGGTCGAAAGCAGGCCGGGCCAGCCTTCGCTCAGCTTGATCGCAGTGATCTGGCGGTGAAACAAAGCGAATCTAGATTCCTCGCCGTAATAGCAGACACGATCCGAGCGCAAGAAGAGGCAGCCAATGTCCCAGTTTGTGCTGCCTCCGTAGATGCGAGGCGCAGCGGCGGGTGAGAGACCGACGAAGACGCCGTTCCAGGATGCTGCTTGCACGCCCTGATCGGCGAACTTTTTATTCAGAGAGGAATTAATATTGTCCCGCGTGAGGCGCGGCGCATAGTTGGAAAGAAGAAGGAAGAAAAGGAGAGCGGCCGGGAGCGCCGCTGCAAAAAGTATCCACTTCACGGGAGAGGCGGACTGAACGGCGGCCAGGGAAAAAAGAGAGGGCACAAGGGCGACGCCACTAATGAGGATGTAGCTAAGTTTCAATGACTGGCTCTGGGTCCGGTGTGTGGAATGGATTTTGCCGCCGGGTTGGGCGCTTGCGGGTATCTCATAGTTCTGGGTTTCCGCAGCGCCTTCGCGCACGATGGCAGGAATCTCCTCGAAGGGGATGCCGGCTCGCTTTGCGATAGCGCGCGCGCGGCGAAGAGACGATGGATGCGTGAGCCCCTTCTCCCTCCACTTGCTCCAATCGATGGGTGTCATGTTCAACTCGGAGAGCTTGAAGAGCGCGGAGATGGCTCCGCGTGGATCGCCCGTAGCGGCCACGGCCCCGGCATCCGCGCCATACTCAAAATGGCGCGACCAGAAGTAGGGAAAGATGGAAATGATGCCGAAAATCAATAAGTAGTTTAGAGCGACGGTGCCATGGAGAAAGGCAAGCGACATGCGGGACGCAACTATCGCGAGGAACATGCCCCCCAGGTACGCGTAGCCGAGCTTAGCCGGATGCTTGAGTTTGAGATGCGTCAGTTCATGGCCCAGGATGTAGTCGACTTCGCGCCGCGACATCCGGCGGAGTACGACGTCCGTGAATAAAATGGAATTCCCGCGGCGTGCGTACGCGTTGGCGACCTGGCCCTTTCCCGATGGAATGAGATAGACCTGCTGGAGCTTCACTCCCATCCGCTCGGCCATACCGAATGCGCGGTCGCGCAGGTCACCTGAAGACAGCGCTTGCGGCCGCGTGCCGGTCAGCTTCAGCAGCGCCTGCGCGGCGAAACGTCGAAGAAGGAGAGCAGACAGCCACCACAACAGTGCAATGTTAACGCCGCTCGTTCCCATGACGCGGAGCCCCGTGAGAAACATGACGAGCGGAAATAGCCCCGCGAGGACCGAATAGAGCGCCTGGAGAGTTAGTTCGCGCCTGGTCCATTGGAGACCGCGCAGCTTCTGCTGTACCGGATGGGAGATGCGGTAACAGAGGATCCATATAATTGCGGGTGGCACCCAGGTCAGAACTTCATAAGTCGCAGGATGAGCGGCAAGTGCGTCGAAGCGCGTACCGGAAAGAAGAAACCCGAGTAGCGGTTCGGCATGGCAATAGTCAAGCGCGATCCACCAACCCACAACAGAACCACTGAGGATCCACGCAAGCGAATGCATGTAACTGAACCAGACGACGGCCTTGTCGGCGACATCGGCGGACAGTGCTTTGCGGCCCAACCAAAGGAACAAGGCAACTGGCGAGAAGAGAACAAATAGGAGGAGAGCTGCCGCCCGCTCTAGAGTAGCGGACGCATAGCCGAAGCGAAAGATGATTTCCGGAGGGAAAGGCTGCTGGAGCGAACCTGGGTACACGAATATCGAGCGCAAGTAGCGGTTCAAGGATTCCGGCATCTTCGGCGAGGCGGCAACGTCGCGATGGACGGCGGGAAACGATTCAAGAACGTCGGAGTCGGGCAAGCGAAGCTGAACGGAAGAGGGCTCGGTTTTATGGAGCCGGCACAACTCCTGCAGGGGCGCTGTCGAAATGCGTCCCTCGTGCAGGAGCCAGTGACTCGACAACGGCATGGTGCAGGAGCCGAAATAGAAGCCAGGGGTGGGGTAGGTGTGCGGCAAGTCTTGAAGCGTGCAGCCCAGAGCCGACTGGAGAGCCTTCTTGATTTCAGTGGGAGGAAGATCGGACTTATCGGCGAGGTCATAAATAACTTGCACGCTCGTCTTTCCCGAGGCTTCGAGACTCATGCTGACTGTGAAAAACGGCTGAGGGTCGGCGTCGTCAGTGTCGGCGCCGGCCTTGTCGCCGGCCGGAATCGCACCGCGAGTTTGTGCATTGACCCGCGATTGCAAGAGAAATCCCAGCACCAGGGGCGCGAGGAATGCGGCTGCGAGATAGGGCCATCTCCAAGGGTTTCGCATTGGGGGCACCTGTTGAGGCGTCCAGACGGAACGTGCGGGGACGCCCGGTTTGAACTATGAATTCAGTGTAAGGACGAAGAGGAGAGGCTCGCTGGGAAAATACTGGAGAGGCCTGGTAATCGGATACCCCGACCTTGAATAGACACATTCTTACTTATGAGCTATTGACACCGAATCGATGGCCGGCAAGCGTGAGGTCATAGCCCAGCTGAAGTCAATTGCCGGCGAGCCAGCCTGCTATCCGCCTTGGATTCGCGCAGTGCCACTCAGTGCAAATGCCTGCGCGCTATTCCGGCTCTTCGAGCATGGACTCCTGGCGGACTACCACCACGATGCCGCCTTCGGAAACGTGATACTTCTTGCGATCTTCCTCGAGGTCGTAACCGATGCGCGCGCGTTCGGGAATCGTAACGTGACGGTCGATGATCGCGTTGCGGATGTGCGAATGCCGGCCGATGTTCACGTGGTTGAAGATGATCGAGTTCTCGACCTCGCAATAGCTGTTTACACGCACGTCGTACCCCAGCACGCTGCGCTTCACGCGTCCGCCGGAAACGATCGAGCCCGGCGATACGATCGAATCCACCGCGGCCCCCATGCGCTGCGGATCGGCGAAAACGAATTTCGCCGGCGGATACTGTTGCAGGGTGCTCCGCAGGGGCCAGCTCTGGTCATAGAGATTGAAGACGGGCGAGACGGAAACGAGATCCGCGTTCGCTTCATAATACGCGTCCAGCGTGCCGACGTCGCGCCAGTACTGCGGCCCCGATTTGTTCTCGTCCACGAAGTTGTAAGCGTAGACGCGATACTTCGAGAGGATGCGCGGCAAAATATCCTTGCCGAAATCGTGCGTGGAGGTCTGATCTTCGGCGTCGGCGATCAGCGTCGGCACCAGGAACTGCGTGTTGAAGACGTAGATTCCCATCGAGGCGTTCACTTTGGTGTGGTTGTGCCGTGAACGCTTGGGTGCGGACGGCTTCTCCTGGAAGCCGGTGACGCGCCAGTGCGCGTCGGTTTCGATGACCCCGAATTGCCCCGCCGCTTCTTCAGGCGTCACTTCGAGCGTGCCCACGGTCATGTCCGCGCCCGAATCCACGTGCTGCTGCAGCATCTTGCGGTAGTTCATCTTGTAGATTTGATCGCCGGCGAGCACGAAGATGTAGCTCGAGCGGTCGCCGCCGATGGAATAAATATTCTGGTAGATCGCGTCTGCCGTGCCGAGATACCAATTGGTCGAGACGCGCATCTGCGGCGGCAAAATCTCGATGAAATCGCCGAGGCCCATCAGCGAAGACCATCCCGCCCGAACGTGCCGGTTCAGGCTGAGCGCTTTGTATTGCGTGAGGACGTACACGCGGCGCAGATCGCTGTTGATGCAGTTCGAGAGCGTGATGTCAATGATCCGGTAAATTCCGCCGAAGGGCACGGCGGGCTTGGCGCGGTCGCGCGTCAACGGCCAGAGCCGCTCGCCCTGGCCTCCTGCGAGGACCACTCCGATCGCGTCTTGCATCATCGGCATCGAAGCCCTCCCGCTCAGTTCCTGGTTGTGCTCGGTCCTATGCTTGTGCTCGCGCTTTCTATTGTACGAGCGCTTGCGTGTGCGATCGCGCGTCGACCCAAATTGCGAATTGCCATTTTAGTGCTGACGCCCGCTCTTTGCGAGCGCCTTTCGGCCAGTGGCCCACATGCCGGTCTCACGTGTAGTGGTTTGCATGGACCGAGGAGAAAAAGCCAAAGCCCGCACCCTCAACAACATCGAAGGGCGCGGCGCCCGCCCGTAAGGCCGATTGGATCGCAGCGTCGGTCCCTCCGGCCGATTAGGCATGGTGGCTGCGGAGTGACAATGTCCCCCAAAAAACATTGCTTGACTCAGCGGCCGGGCTTGGTTAGAAGGAGATTCAACATCAGGCCTTATATTTGCACTCTCTTATCTTATTGAGGATTCAGAGGGATTTTGCGGCCTTTTGGGGAAGGATGGTGATTTTCGAGTGGCCGAAGTCAGTATTCAGGAAGGCGAATCCTTGGAGAATGCACTGCGCCGCTTCAAGCGCCGCGTGCAGCAGGAAGACATCATCAAGGAGATCAAGAAGCATAGCTACTACATGAAGCCCGGCGAGAAGCGCCGTGCCAAGCAGGCATTATCGCGCAAACGTCTGCGCAAGAAGCAGCGCCGCGAACAGGATTAATACGGCCTAGTTCCTTAGGGCAGTTCAATGCAGCTCCTACCTCTCGGCCAAAGGGACCCGCAGGCAAACCCGGCGAATCCCAGCCGCGTCGGGCCAGGAAGCGGAAGCTGCGGGCTCCTTTTGTTCCGGGGCCTCGGAGCAACGCATGGAATATCACGATAGGGTACTGAAGTGCGCCGAGTGTAATGCCGAGTTCGTCTTCACCGCCGGCGAGCAAATGTTCTTCGCCGACAAGGGCTTCAAGAACGAGCCCAAGCGGTGCAAAGCCTGCAAGGCCAAGCGCGCCCAGTCCACGGGCCAGGGCAACCACCAGCGAACGGAAACCAAGACGACCTGCTCGCAGTGCGGGAAGGAAACCACGGTTCCCTTCCGGCCGACGCAGGGCCGTCCGGTGTACTGCCGCGAATGCTTCCAGCAGCGGCGCTCCCTGGGCGCTCAGGCCTGACCGTCCGATCCTGCGCCGGGAATTCTTTGCGGGCTCGTGTGGAGCGGGCCCGCAGGTTCCTCTCACCAAACCCATCATCCCCGGGAAGCGCCGAAGTGTGTTTCTGGAGTTCGATTCCTTCCAATTACGATGATCGTTCCCGTTTTTCCCGGGGGAGACATGAAAATTTCTCTGGCGCAATCCGCAGTCAAACAGTTCACGCTACGCCTGAACGAATCCAACGCCGCGATCAGCTAAGAAGAAGCCGAGCGCCGCACCGGAGTGACGGTCGCGGAGTTGCGCACCGGGCCTCTTGTGAAAATCCTGGAAACCACACGACCTAGACCGCGGGAATCCGCGAGAAAAGTTCAGCGCCGCAAGGTCGCTTCGAAGAGGCTGTGCGGCTCTTCGGTGGGCAGGAAGATTTCGTTGTCGTTGCGCAGGCCGAACGGGTCAAGATTCACGAGGATATGGCGTTTATCCGGAAGAGAGAAATGGATTTCGGCGACGTCGTCGTAGGCGGCGAGAACGGCTTCACCCATGGCGTGGAGCGTGTGCTGCACGGAGCGGCTGTCGTGCTCGGCGAAGGTTTCCAGAATGACGCGACGAATGCCCTGCGCGAGCGTGCCGTAGGAAAGCCCCGAGCGGCTGTAGAGCCAGTCTGATTGAATGGCCGTGGCGAAAATGCGGTCGCTCGTTTCCTGGAGGGTCGTGAAGAGATCGTTGCGGAACCCCTCGAAACCGGAATGGCTGCTCTTGAGAACGACGAGGCCTTCGATGCCGGCGCGAATCACAATGGATTCGCGCGTGCCGGCGACCGTCGCGGTGCGGTTCTCGCCTCCGCTGCGCAGAAACGCCGAGCCGTGCGGCTTGCCTCCGACGGGAATGCGGCTCCACGGATATTCCGAGAGTTCGACGCGAGCGGCGGAGACGGCGGGATTGATGCGCAGAAAATGCGACACCAGGCGCGCCCCGAATTCCTCGATCTCACCCGTGCCGCCGCGGGCCAGCGCGTACACCGTGTTCTTCATCGTGTCGGTCGGAGTGATCTGGCTGTTATCACCGTCGCGGTAGGCGGATTCAAACGCGCCTTCGAGGCGAATGCGAATGGTGAGATCTTTGATTTCGTGGGTGTCGCCGCGGCGTTCGAGCCGCAGCATGCGGACGCGCGCTTTGCCGTAGCCGTTCCAAACGAGCGCCATTGAAGATCCTCAACTTCCGCGATAGGTTGTATAGCCGAACGGGCTGAGCAACAGCGCAATGTGATGGTGCTCAGATGGATTCTGGACCTCAAAGACGATGGAGACCTCGGGATAGAAACACGCGACGCCTTGCGAACGAAAGTACGAGCCGGTTTCAAAAAAGAGCCGGAACATTCCGGGCGCGATCGTGGCGCTCGGAGGCAAGAGATCGGGCGTGCGGCCGTCGGCGCTGGTCTCCGCGCCGTTGACGCGCTGCCAGCCACCACCCTGCCGGCGCTCCAAAGTGACTGAGAGACCCGCGGCAGGCGCGCCGCGCGAGATATCGAGAACGTGCGTCGTAATTCCAGTCATTGTACCTCCGACAGCAGCTTTTCCAAACGGCGCTGGGGATGCGGCACTGCCGTTCCGCCGCTACCTGAATCCCCCGCTCGGGATCATTCTGGATGCGCGGCTCGAGAATCGCAAGCATCTCCTCGCTGGATTTTCCGGTCGCGTCCAAGCGAAAGATGTAATCGAATTCTTTCTCGTAGGCGGAATTCTGCACGGCAAGGCGCGGGGCGACATCTTGAGAAACGCCGCTCGCAGGCCCCTCAATACTTGACGCGGCCGGGATATTCGAGCCACGCGCGAAACGCCGCCTGCGCGTCATCGCGCATCATCGGCTCCATTTCTATCTTTCGCTCGGCGGGGAGTGCGCGCAATTCATCGTAGATGAAAGCATCGTCGAAGCCGGCGGCGGCGGCGTCCTCCGCGGTGCAAGCGTAGTAGACGCGGTCCGGCCGGGCCCAGTAAATCGCGCCGAAACACATGGGGCACGGGTAGCAGCTCGTGTAGATCTCACAGCCGTCGAGCTGAAAGGTGCCGAGAGCGCGGCAGGCGTCCCGGATCGCGACAATTTCAGCGTGCGCGGAAGGATCGTTGGACGAGATTACGCGATTCCTGCCTTCTGCGATGATCCGGCCGCCTTTCACGACGACGGCGCCGAACGGCCCGCCACGGCCGGAGCGCGCGCTCTCGATCGCCAGTTCAATGGCGCGTTGCATGAAGGGGCTGGTCATGGTGCCGCCAGGTTGAGCATGCAGAATTCTAGCGAAAACTGCGGCTTTTCAGCGGATTTTCCGCGGGTCGCGCGCGAAGTGGGTACGCCCGCGCCGCGAATTGCCGCGAGGGCTTCCTCGGCGAGCGAACGCTCCCCGATCGGGAATGGAGAAACGCCGCACCGCCCGCTCTCGGGATTGCCGGAGCAGTCCAAAACGCATATCATCGCGGGTGGGGACGTGGGGAAATGTTCGAGCCGAAACTAGTTGAGCCTGTCATCCGGCAATGCTCACTTGCTCCCGTTCCTAAGTCGTCCCGCTTGGCTCCCGATACGTTGGATCATCTGGCATTTGGCTTTCGCGATGACTCCGGATGCCCGATTTTCTTGTCACTCACAAACTCTCGCAGATTGCTCGGATGGCTGGGCCGCAAACCGAATCAGACTACAGTGCCGAGCCAAAATGGAGAAGGAAAAGTGATTGGGCAAACGGTCGGGGAAAGACGATTTGACGCTGCAGAATCCTCCCGGAAGCGCCGAAGCCGCCGTGAGGTCGCCATGAGATTTCCGGCTGAAGTTTGCATTCCGGGGCGCGCCCGGTGCCGCATTGCCGACGCCCTGCGCCGCCTTCTCCCTCTCTCTCCTCTTCTGATTGGCCTTGTTCTTGTGAGTGGCTGCGGAGGAGGAGGTGGCGGCTCGGCCCCACCGACTCCAGCGAATCCTAGCCTTTCCGCCATTGTGTCCAACATTGCCAGCGTGTATCCGAATGCGACGAACGCCACCTACTCGATCACGGTCTCCAACGCGGTTGGCTCGGCCGCAACGAGCGGGACCGTGACGGTCACCGATCCCCCCACGAATCTCACGGTGACCGCAATCTCCGGACCAAGTTGGACCTGCATCCTGGCGACATTGACTTGCACGCGCAGCGATCCGCTGTCAGGGGGATCTAGCTATTCCATAATTACGGTGGTCGGAACCGTAACCGGGACCGCAGGCCAAGCCATTAGCATTCCGATTACTATCGCGGGCGGTGGCCAGACCTCGACGTCGAACTCCCCAGGCTCGATCACAATTGAACCCCCATATACGATTGGCGGCACGATTTCAGGTCTCACAGGCACAGGGCTGGTGTTGCAGAACAATGGTGGCAACAAACTGACCGTCAGCGCGGGCGCAACCAGCTTCACGTTCTCCTTGCCGGTCTCCGGTGGCAGCACGTATAGCGTCACGGTGCTTACGCAGCCGTCCAATCCGACGGAGAACTGCGTGGTGGCAAGCGGCAGCGGAACGGCCAACGCGAATGTCACCAACATTCAAATCACCTGCACAATCGTTACCTACACCATCGGCGGAGTTGTCTCGGGCCTCACCGGCGCCGGCTTGGTGCTTCAGGACAACGGCGACGACAACCTCTCGGTGACGGCCAATGGCCAGTTCACGTTCGCGACTGCACTCCACAGTGGCGCAACCTACGACGTCACGGTGCTTACGCAGCCGTCCAATCCGGCGCAGATTTGCGTGGTGGCAAACGGCAGCGGAACGGCCAACGCGAATGTCACCACTGTCGTGGTGACGTGTCCCGCCGCGTCAACCGTTAACTTTGGGACCACGTATCAGACGATCCGAGGATTCGGCGGGGCGACTGCCTGGCTGGGCCCGTTGACCACCGCGCAGGCCACGGCCCTGTTCAACCCGCCGAACGGCCTCGGGCTCAGCATCCTGCGCGTTCGCATCGATCCCGAAGGATCCCCAACAACTACACCTCCCTACTACACAAGCGAATGGGCGGATGAGCTAACAAACGCCACGGAAGCCCAGAGCGCAAATTCCCACGCCATTGTCTTCGCGTCGCCCTGGACTCCGCCCCCTTCCATGAAGACCAGTTCCGCGAGTCAGCCTTACTACTCCGGTTCTGCCGCCTGCAGCCCCGGACCCGGGTACTGCGGGGGATACCTCAATCCCACTAGCTACGCAGCGTATGGATCGTATCTCGAGGACTTTGTAACCTACTTTGCAAACAACGGCGTGAGTTTGTACGCCATTTCCATGCAAAACGAGCCGGACTCCTCTGCTGGGTCCACCCAGAATTATGAGACCTGCAGTTGGACACCCCAGCAGATGGATACGTGGGTGGCGAATAGCTCGTCAGTTTTAACGACGAGGCTGATGATGCCAGAATCGGCATTCTTCGAGACCAGCCAGTCCGATCCCACGCTGGATGACGCCAATGCCGTCGGACACGTGTCCATTATTGCCGGCCATCTTTACGGCAATCCTGTCACCGCTCCCTTCTACTACACGAACGCGGAAACCAATGGGAAGGAAGTCTGGGAGACCGAGCACACTCTGAGCCCTGCGGGGGCGCAGCCCGCTATCGGGGATGCCCTCGCCCTCGCCCAGGAAATTCATAACTCGATGACGGTCGGCTACTACAACGCCTATGTCTGGTGGTGGATCTGGGACCGTCCGGACTACGGCAATAACTCCGGACTGATCAATTCCAGTACGAGTACTCCGGCGCCAACGTATTACGGTTACGCCATCGGCCAGTTCTCAAAATTCATTCAGCCCGGAGCGGTGCGCGTCAGCGCCACGAATTCGGCTGCGGGCGTTTACGTTTCCGCATACATGCAGGGCTCCACCGGCATCATTGTGGCCATCAATGCCAACACCTCCCCAGCTTCGGTACCCATGGCGTTTACCCTGCAAAACTTTTCGGCGAGCACGGCGACCCCCTACGTGACCTCCTCACAGGGCGGCCTCATCCAGCAGGGCGCCGTCAACGTCTCCGACGGCTCATTTGCCTACTCGTTGCCGGCGCAAAGCGTCACAACATTCGTCGTCACGCCATAGGCCGATTAGCGTAGCTGGAAGCCGCACCTTTCGAGTCGATTGGTGCGGCTCCTGAGTTTCCTCGAAGTTCGAGAGTGGATGCCGCTCGATGAGTGCGTCCTCAGTTTATTCTCAGGGCTGCCTGCCCCCACCCGTCACAAAGCGGCCGTCTTCCGTTTGTATCTGCCCTCAGACTCGACTTTTCTTAATGCCTTGTTCCCAAGCACCGAGAAAGCCAACCACTTGTGTTTCTCGTCCACATCGTTGCGCTCTTCCCTTACGAACTCCTCAAGAACATCCCAAGCCTTTGCGATCACCATGTCCCAAAAGACAAACACCTTTTCGGATCCCCAAAATGCACTTTGATGGGCGAACTCGTCCATACGCCGGCACATCTCCACTCCCGCTCTCCGCTCGTCATCAGACCAAGCTGCGCTCGGAGTGTCCAATCGTTTGTACATCTTGCCTCGCAGTTCAACGAAGCTCTTATCGGTCCACAACTTCTGCAATTCAAGGAAAGATTTCAGGGCCCCCTCGTCTGCGATGTGCCTCAGTTCTTGAAACGCTATAAATTCCCCGACAGAAAGGACAATCACTAGAAACAACTCCCCGAGAGCTGTGTAGTAGTCAAAGCCCTTGCTGAGAGAAAGACCTTCGTGCAGGAGTCTTGCTGCAAAGAACATCGCAGCGAAGAGTGTGGATCCAGTGACGACGTAGAAAGCCACGCCCACAACTCGACTCTTGCCTTTGATTGTCCGGTATGCGTTGGCGAGCAACTCCTCCTCTTTTTCCATTGCCCCTCCTTTCTGGCTGAGGATAACACGCACCTCTGGCCAGCCCGAGCTCTTGTGCCAAGGGTGGGTGGCGCATCGATCACATTTCGGTGAACTTGATCTTTTGATAACGGCGGGCAAGGTGATGATATCACATCGCATCTAAGCAACCGGCTCAACTCGACCTGAGGGTGCCGCAGCCCTTCGCGGCCTGGGCGAAGGGTGCGTGGAACTCAAAGAAGATGAAGAATCAACTGGAGCGCCGCTACGGCCTCGGTCACCTGCATTTCATCACCTTCAGTTGTTACCGCCGATTGCCTTTGCTGGGCGCCGCGCCAGCCTGCAACGAGTTCTTGCAGATTCTGAGCGAGGTCCGCGACTGCTACAATTTCGCGCCGCGATCAGTAGCCTTCCTCTGAGGCGGGCGACTTCACTTTGCCGGAGAAGCGGCGGTAGTTGAACAGGATGTAGCCGGTCGCGAGCGCCATTCCGATCACCCACCAAATGAGTCCCACCCGCAGTCCATACGCGGGGGCCTTGGCACTGTGGACCGTGAGGCCGAAGGACGGATCCGTGCTCGCGGGCAAAACGTAAGGATACAGGCTGAACGCGGCGCTCGTGAGCATGCCCAACAAGTAGCCGCAAGACGCAAGAAACGCCTTGCGGTCGTCGCGGCGGCGGTTGTACGTGAGCGCGGCAAAGAGGCCGACCAGTGCCAGGGCCGGGAAGACCGCGCCCCATGGATGAGCCGGAAAATTGGGCCAGAGTTGCGGCTGAACGCGGAAGCTGGCGTAGGTAATGAGCCCGGTTAGCAACGCGACCAGCCACCAAACCACCGCTGCCAAGGTGCGGGCGCGCGCCTGAAGCTCACCCTCCGTCTTATGAGCAATCCAGAATGCGCCATGCAAAGCGAGGACCGCCAGAGCTGCGACGCCGATCAAGATTGTGTACCAATCGAGGACGCCCGGATTCGGCCCCAGTCGGAAGTTCGTCCAGAGCGACTCGAAGAAGCGGCCCTGCGCGTCGAGGGGCACGCCGCGAACGACGTTGCCGAGCGCCGCCCCGTAAAAAACTGCGAGGAGAACGCTCGCGAGCGCGAAGCCGCCATCCCAAAACGCGGCCCAGATTGCGCCGGACACGTGATTGCGAAACTCCACAGAAATGCCGCGCAAGATCAGCAGCCAGAGAACCATCATCAGCGGCAGATAGAATCCGCTGAAGCTGGAGGCATAGAGGGCAGGAAACGCGAAATAGAGCGTGCCGCCACCGGCAAGAAGCCAGACTTCATTGCCATCCCAGACGGGGCCAATGGAGCGGAGGACGATGCGGCGCTCCACGTCGGTTCGCGCGATGAACAAGTGCAAGATTCCCGCGCCCAAATCGAAACCGTCGAGGACGACGTACATCGCCAGCATTACCGCAACGAGGCAAAACCAAATCGTTTCCATGTCAGCCTCCTCTCCGAGCCTGCACTCCGCCCTGATTGGGCAGGGGGGCCGATGGCCCCGGAGGTTCCTCGCCGGGACCGCGCTCGATCTCGAGATAGACAAGATAGAGAAAGAGAATCGCGAGAACGGTATAGGTGCCGAAGAATCCCAGCAGCGTAAACCACGTATTGCCGGCCGAAACCTGCGATGAGACGCCTTGCGGAGTCCGCATGAGGCCGTAAATGAGCCAGGGCTGCCGGCCCGTCTCGGCCGTAATCCAACCGGCTGTATTCGCAATGAAAGGCAAGGGAAGCGATAACATCAGAATCCAAAGCATGGCCCGCGAGTCGTAGAGCTTGCGCCGAAAGAGTTTCCAAGCTGCGACGAGAAGGACGACAATGAAGATCGTCCCCAGACCCACCATGATGTGATAACTGAAATAAAGCAGCGGAATCTGATCTGGCCATTGCGACTCCGAAAAGCTGTCGAGCCCTCGCACTTGCGCGCTCCACGACCGGTAGGTGAGAAAACTCAAGGCGCGCGGCACCATCAGCGGATTATCGAGCGTGCGCTTGTTCACGTCCGGCTGGCCGAGCACTGCGATGGGCGCTCCCTCTTGCGTGTGGAACAAGCCTTCCATCGCGGCGAGCGCCGGCGGCTGATAGCGCGCGATCATCTTGCCCTGTCCGTCGCCGGTGGGCCAAAGCTGCAAAAGGGCCGCGATGACGCCGACCAGCACGGCCGTGCGCACGAACAGGCGCCCATATTTCTCATGCCGCTTCTCAAGCAAATAGAAGGCGCCGACCGAAGCCATGACGAAGCAAGCGGTCTGCACCGATCCGAGCATGTTGTGCGCGTACTGGAAGAGCGCCCACGGATTCAGAATGAGGGACCAAAAACTTGCCAGACCGAATTGGCCGCTTGCGTCAATCAAATAGCCGACGGGATGCTGCATCCAGGCGTCGGTCGCGATGATGAGATAGCCGGACAGCCAGGAGCCGAGAAACATCATCAGCGAAGACAACCAATGCAACACGCTGCCAAGTCGTTTTTCGCCGAAGAGAAAAAGTCCGAGGAAACTCGACTCAAGGAAGAAGGAAAAGACGCCTTCCATGCCGAGCGTTTGGCCGATTACGCCACCAGCAGCCTTTGAAAAGACCGACCAATTCGTGCCGAACTGGAATTCCATCGGGATGCCAGTGACCACCCCCAGGGCAAAACTGATGCCGAAAATCTTGGCCCAAAAGCGCGCCGCGCGATTCCAGAAGTCGTCACCGGTGCGCAGCGCGACCGTCTTTAGAATGAAGATGAGCAGCGCCAACCCCATCGTGAGTTGCGGAAATATGTAGTGAAACGTTGCGGTGAAGGCGAATTGCAAGCGGTGTACCGCGAGTGCCTCTTCCATGCGACGTGCCCTCCTGCGAATGCCGCACCTGAACGGTCGGCAGATGACAGGCGATTGGGCGCCAGCGAGTCGCGCGCGGGCGCACGAGCGCGACTGAATCGCGAGTAACTCTGATGGTGGGCCCGCCAGGACTCGAACCTGGGACCAACGGATTATGAGTCCGCCGCTCTAACCGGCTGAGCTACGGGCCCGCTGAATTAAGTTGGCATCCTACACCAAAGAAAGCCATACAACTACGTGGGGCAGAGCTCTTTTCCCCCGGCAGAGGATTCAGTGGCATTCTTGCCAGATGCGCAGTATTATTCCGCCGGGTCAACCGCCCAGCCCCGCAGGCCCGCAGTCGAAGAGACGGCGTTTCTGAAGTCTTCTATGTCTAGCAGGCGGGTGAGTAAATTCTATGCTGCTCGGATCCCTCTACCGAGCGAGGTTTCTTCCTAAGTGGCCGCCCCGTAGCCCGCGGTGTACGTGCGCGGGCGCGCGTGCGACCCCACCACGCTTGTTCAAGACTGGCTTGCTTGCCGGCATCTGCGCGCTAGCGCTCTTTGTGGGCAGCTCGGGCTGCGCGGCCGTTTCTTCCCAAAGCCAAACCCCTCCGTCACAAGGGCCAAGTCCACCTCCGGCTCAACAGCACAACGTGGGCCAGCTTACGGTCGGCTCGACGGCGCTCAGTTTGGGCAATGCGGTGGTCGGAACACAGACTACGGCCGTCGTCGTGGCGCAGAATGTGGGATCCGGGGACGTGACTCTCTCACAGGTCATCGTCACAGGCAGCGGTTTTTCGGCTGCGACACCACCGCTGCCCGCCACGGTCCCCGCGGGAGGAACCATCAGCATCACGTTTCAGTTCACGCCGCAATCCAGCGGGCCAGCGTCGGGAACCGGCACGCTGCTCGCTACCGGCGCCAACCCCGCGATCTCGATCGCGCTCAGCGGAGTGGGGCTGGCGGCTTCTTCGCAACTGACGGCCCTGCCATCGAGTTTGGGTTTCAATTCTGTGCCGCTCGGCAGCAGCGCATCGCAAGTTGCCACGCTTGTGAATGCCGGCAACCTGCCAATTGTTCTTTCTGGTGCCATTCCGACTCAGGCCGAATTCAGTGGGGCGGGGCTCACGCCGGGAATGTCTTTGGCCCCGGCTGACTCCACGACTGTGACAGTGACGTTTGCGCCATCGGGCACGGGGCTTGTCAACGGAAGTTTGCTCGTGACCAGCAATGCCGCCAACTCACCCACTGCTATTCAACTGTCTGGTTT
>DASPOJ010000076.1:0-5882 GCA_035626055.1 Candidatus Methylomirabilota bacterium
CCGCCGAACGGGCTGGGGATCGCCCGCGGGCGACAGATGAATAAACCCGGCTGGGCGTCCAAGCGCCGCCGGGAAATGGCCGCCGAACGGAAACCCACGAAGAGGCGACGGCCAAAGAGGCGGACGGCCGCAAAGTCCAAACGACGCCGCACAAAACCCCGCCAGGATAAATCTCGCCGCAAAGCCGCGCGCCGGCGGTAAGCCGGTTAGGCCGTATTTTTCACCAGCTGTAAGCCTGCCTACCGGCAGGCAGGGGGCCGGTCGACCCTGTATTTTTCTGCGTGCCTTAGCGCTCTCTGCGCCTCTGCGTTGTCTTTTTCGCGGGGGAGATACCACCTAAGCGCTAAGGAAAACTAAGGACAACGCAGAGACGCGGAGCACGCATAGTTCCGCAGAGAAAAGCGCCATCATTCGGATCGGACTGCCCAACCTGGCGAGAAATGCGGTAAGGCCATTGCCCTGGCTGTTCAGGGGCTGGTTTGCAATTCCTTGAGCAGGCCTCGATCTTCGTCCGTGAGTCCGGCGGTAGAGAATAGGTCGGGGCGATTTTGAAGCGTTTTCGCAAGGGCCATTTTTCGCCGCCACCGCCGAATCTCCTCGTGATTGCCGCTGAGGAGGACTTCGGGCACAGGCCAGCTGCGGAATTCGGCAGGGCGCGTGTAGTGCGGGCAGTCAAGCAGGCCGGCGGCAGATGTGGTTCCGAAAGCTGTAGTTGATGCAGAGGCCGGGACCGAGGGCGGGAGTTCCGTCGCGATTGCGGTGGCGACAGCTTCGGCTTGCCCGGTGAACGATTCATGGACCGCCGAAGCTTCGTTGCCGAGCGCGCCGGGCAACAGGCGCGTCACGGCATCGACAACAAGCGCGGCCGGGAGTTCGCCTCCGGAGAGAACGAAATCGCCGATGGAGAGCTCTTCAGTTGCCAGATGCTCGGCGACGCGTTCGTCTACCCCTTCGTAGCGGCCGCAGATCAGCACCACGCGCGCCGCCGACAGCCGCAGCGCCGCCTCCTGCCGAAACAATTTACCTGACGCGGACAGCAGCACGACCGCGCGGGGCTGATTCGGTTCCATTTCGAGCGATTCGACAGCCTCGAAGATCGGCTCCGGCTTGAGCACCATTCCTTCGCCGCCGCCGAACGGGCGATCGTCCACGGTGCGATGGCGGTCATGGGTGAACTCGCGAAGATCGTGAAGGCGAACGTCGATCAGACTGGTTTCGCGAGCGCGGCGGACGATGCCGTAATCGAGCGGCCCGCGAAAGAATTCCGGGAAGATCGTAATGATGTCGAATCGCACGGAGAGCCAGTGTAGCGCAATCTCGGGCCGGGGATGAGAGTGGCGAAAATTGCCGCGCGGAGGAATCCTTACCGCGTTTGCCCGCCTACGCCAACTCGCGGAGGCCTTCAGGGAGCGAAACGACGATGCGGCGAGCGGCGAGGTCAATTGCCGAACAGATTTCCGCAGCGAAGGGAACCAGCAGTTCGCCCGCGGGCCCGCCCGGTGACGCGGGCGTTTCCACGACGAGCAGCGGCGTGCCGGCAACTCCCTCGCCGATGGGCTGGATGTCGCGCACGCGTCCGAGAGGAGTTGCGGCGCCGGATTCATAGACGTCGCAGCCGATCAAGTCCGTGACGAAGTATTGGCCCGCGGCGAGAGAAACACGATCGGAGAGGGGGATCTGGACTTCGCAACCGCGAAGCAGTTCAGCTTCGTCGATGGAATGGTAACTCTCGAAATGGAAGATGGCTTGGCCGTTGTGAATCCTGCAGGAAAGGAGCGCAACGGGTTTCACCACGCCGGACGCGTCTCGCAGCCACACTTGTCTCAGTGTTGACATTCGCTGGGGGAAGTCGGTGAGGATATCCGCTGCTACTTCGCCGCGCAGTCCGTGCGGTCGCAAGACGCGAGCCAGAGTCACGGCCGAAAAGGGCTGGGAGGACACTACTCGAGGATTTCGAGGGTCAGCCGCTTCTTGAGTTTCATCCCTGCGGCGCCCAGGATGGTCCGAATGGATTTCGCCGTGCGTCCCTGGCGGCCGATCACTTTTCCGAGATCGGTGGGATGAACGCGCAACTCCAAAACGGTCACCTGTTCCCCCTCGACGGCATTCACTTGAACCTGGTCGGGATTATCTACCAGAGCCTTCGCGATCGCCTCAACAAGTTCTTTCATTCGAGCCTCCGCAGCTTGCCTGCCCGCGGAAGACAGGCATCAGTAGGAGCGTTCCGCGCGCGCAAGCCCCGCCGCTGCGGGACGAGCTCGAAACTCCTGTATGAGAATTAGGACGCCTTAGGCGGGCTTTTGGTTGTGCAGGAAGCTGCGCACGGTATCGCTGGGTTGTGCGCCGCAACCGAGCCAGTACTGGATGCGCTCCGCGTTCAGCTTGATTTCAGCGGGTTTCTTGAGGGGGTCGTAGGTCCCCACAATTTCGACGAACCGGCCGTCCCGTGGACGCCGCCTGTCAATCACAACGACGCGATACGTGGGTTTCTTGGTCTTCCCGACGCGCGCCAAACGGATAGTCAACACTTCAGCATACCTCCCAAACGAGCAATTATAGACTGAAAGGGCCCCGTTCACGAAGCTAAGTTTTGGGACATTAGTAGTTGCGGCGCGGATCAAGGAGTGGCTCACCAAGGACACCGAGAAGCCCGCCTTGGCTGTCAGCGTTAGATACGCTACGTTCCCCGAGGACGGCCTGACTCCTCGCGCATTGGTCAGCGCCGCTGATCGCTGGCTGGACACGTGCAAGTTGAACGGCAACGCGCGTGTGACGACCGCATCCTGAAAACACAGACTTCGCCGCCCGTTTGTTCTACTCGGTCTCGAATGGACGAATTCATCGGCTAGCATCACTCGCAGCGCAGCGCCTCGATCGGATCGGTCCTCGCTGCGCGGCGAGCAGGAAGATAGCATGCCAGCGCCGCCGCACTTGCGAGGACCAGCATGACGGCCGAAATCGTGACCGCGTCGGTAGGGCTGACTTTGACAAGCAGACTCTGCAAGAAACGCGTGAGGGCCAATGTACCCCCCAGTCCGAAAGCCAACCCGATCGCCACGGTTGTCATCCCCCGCCGCAAGACCAGCGCCAGCACATCAACGGGCCGTGCTCCTAGCGCCAAGCGCACAGCGGTCTCCTGAGTTCGAAGCGTTACGGCATAGGCCATCACGCCATACACGCCCACCGTTGCCAGTGAGAGCGCCACAAGCCCAAAACTGCCCGTCAAGAACATTAAGAAACTCTCTCCGGAGACGGATTCAGAAACTACTCCCGTCATCGTTCGGACGTTGGCGACTGGCTGATCTGGGTCTACCGCCAAAATGCTCTTTCGTACTGGTTCGGCCAGCATCTGCGGGTCGGTCGTGGTCCGAACAAAGAGGTTGAAATTCGTCCAATCGGTCGTGGCCATCGGTTTGTAGTATTGGGGCTTCGGTGGCAAAGCCAGGGCATGACTCCGAATATCTCCCACGACTCCTACAATCTCCATTTCCTGCTGGCCATTCTCGATGATGTGTTTTCCGATCGGGTCTTCGTGGGGCAAACACACCCTCACAAAGGCCGCGCTAACGATCGCAACGGGTGTCTTGTTCTCATTATCGGTTGCAGCAAAGGTGCGTCCTTTGAGCAGAGGAATCCCCAGGGTTTGAAAATGGTCGGACGTCACAAAGTCGTAATCGGCGCCGAAGTACTCCGAGGCGGGCCGTCCGCGGAGGACCACGCCGTTATCGTGGGTATCTTCGAAAGGAAGGCCGGTGGAAACGCTCGCAGATTTCACCCCTGGCAGCGCCTCGACGTGGGCGATGACGTCCCGAAAGAGCCGGGCTCTGGATTCTCCATTGGGGTACTTGAATTCCGGGAGGTTGAGTTGCATGGTCAGCAGGTGATCTGGTTTGAATCCGGGGTCCGTGGAATACAGCCCCTGAAAGCTCCTAAGAAAAAGGCCTCCCCCCACGAGCAGCATGAACGCCAACCCTACCTCCGCGATCTCTAGCCCGCGGGATAAGCGCTGGTGACTACGCGCGAAGGAACTGCGGCCCCCCTCTTTCAGCGTACGGTCAAGGTTCAATCTAGAAGCGCCCCATATGGGCGCCAAGCCACACAGAATCCCGGCGAGCAATGACGCGACCGAAGAGAATGCCAGCACGCTTCCGTCGATCCGCACCTCCTGTAATCGCGGCAAGTCCTGCGGACCGAGAGCAACCAAGATGTCCATCCCCACGAAAGCCAACAGCACGCCAAGAACACCTCCGGCGATGCCCAGGGTGACACTCTCTGCGAGTAATTGTCTCGTCAGGCGACAGCGGCTCGCCCCCAGGGCCGCTCGAACCGCCAGCTCCCTCTGACGCGCCGCAGTACGAGCTAGCATCAGGTTCGACACGTTCACGCAGGAAATAAGCAGGACGAAACTCACGGCTGCCATCAGGGCGAACAGGGGCAAACGAACATCACCGACCAGGGACTCGTGCAAAGGAAAAATCGTTGCTCCCCACGCTTGTTTGTATCTTGGGTAGGCCGGTTTCAGCCGGTCGGTGAGTGCGTTTACTTCTGCCCGCGCTTGGTCCACTGTCACGCCAGGTTTGAGCCGGCCAAACACCTGGAGCCGGTTGTTCTCTCGGTTCCGGTGCCACCAGGCGGAGCCCCATCCGAACGGAATCCAATATTGGGCATTCCGCCAGGGGAATTGAAAATCCGGGGGCAGAACGCCAATCACGGTGTAACTCTGACCGCCCAATCGGATCGTCTGATTGAGAATGCTGGTCTCTCCCCCAAATCGGCGCTGCCACAGGGCATAGTTGAGGATGACGACCTGCTCATGGCCGGGCTGTCCCTCCTCCTGTGAATACGTGCGGCCGAGAATTGGTTTCACCCGCAAGAGGTCAAAGAAATCTGCGGAGACCTGAGCGCCCTTGAGCCACTCGGGCTGATCGCCTCCGGTGAGGTTTCCCTCGATTCCCCACAACGCGGAGACGTGCTGAAAGCATTGACTCTGGTCCCGCCAGTCGGCGAATACACCGCCCGAAACCGAATTTTGCCCTGAGCCCTTTCCACTGGGATCTTCCCAAAGTTGAACCAGCTGATCGGGCTGGTTGTAAGGCAAAGGCCGGAACACCACGGCGTTCAGCACACTGAAGATGGCCGTGTTGGCTCCGATGCCCAAGGCGAGAGTAAGCAGAACGACGCTCGTGAAACCGGGAGATTTGCGGAGCACGCGCAGGCCGAAGCGGATGTCTTGCCACAAGGTTTCCAGCACGGGGATGCCGCGGCGGTCGCGGTAGCTCTCTTTCGTTGATTCGACGCCGCCGAACTTGATTAGCGCCTGCCGGCGCGCTTCTTCCGGCGTCATGCCGGCGCGGAGATTGTCTTCAATATGCATCTGGAGATGGCTTTCGATCTCTTGGGCGAGATCCTGATCGCGCCGCTCCTTGTGGAACAGACCGGTGAAGCGCAAAAACCACGCGCGCAGCGTTCTCATCAGGACTCCTCGTCGGGGGATAGGAAGCGGGCAAGAATGGAGGTCGTCTGTTCCCATTCCCGCGCTTCTTTCTCGACCTGTTTCCGGCCCGCGCGCGTGAGTCTGTAATACTTGGCTTTGCGATTGTTGTCCGAGACCCCCCACTCGGAGGCGATATAGCCTTCCTGCTCCAGCTTCAAGAGCGCGGGATAGAGGGTTCCGTAGTTGACGGCTAGCCGGTCGCCGCTGGTTTGTTCAACGCGGCGGGCGATGCCGTAGCCGTGCAGCGGTCCCATGGTTTCGAGCGTCTTCAGCACCATCAGGGCCAGGGTTCCCTGCCAGACGTCGGATTTATCAACAGCCATTGGGCGGCTCCTTCCTATTGGACAACCATAGAATGATGGCACAAGTCCTATTGGAAAGCAATAGG
>DASPOJ010000077.1:0-3708 GCA_035626055.1 Candidatus Methylomirabilota bacterium
AATCGATTGAGCGCCCGCGGCACGCGGGCCGGAGGCGGGCATGATTCAAGTGATTCGTTCGGACGAGCGTCATCATCTCGATGCGGGCTGGCTTTCGACGTACTGGCATTTCTCCTTCGACGACTACTACGACCCGGACAACATTTCGTTCGGGCCGCTGCGCGTTTTCAACGACGACGTGATCCAGCCTTCCGGCGGTTTTCCCATGCATCCGCATCGGGAAATGGAAATCGTCACTTACGTGATTGACGGCGCGCTCAAGCACCGCGACGACATGGGGAATGAGGGCGTGATCCGCCCCGGTGAAGTGCAGCGCATGAGCGCGGGAACCGGCGTGCGCCACTCGGAACTCAATCCCTCCAAGATTGATCCTGTGCATCTGATCCAGCTCTGGATTCAGCCGGCCGTGAAGGGCATATCGCCTTCGTGGGAGCAAAAGAGCTACTCCGAAGAGAAGCGCATCGGACAGTTGCTGCCCATCGCCGTACCCGCAGGGAAGAATTCCAATGGCGCAGTCTCGATCCAGCAGGACGCGACGATCTATACGTCATTGCTGGAACCGGGCCAGGGCGTAACTCACTCGCTTCGGTCCGGTCGCCGCGCCTACATCTTCGTGATCGACGGCAAACTGAATGTGAACGGTTCACCGAGAACGTTCTCCGCGAACGGGCAGACGCTCGGGAAGGGCGACCAGGCTCGCATCTCGGCCGAAAGCGAGTTGAAGCTTGCGGCCGCCGATGCAAAGACCGCCGTTGACTTCCTTCTGCTCGATTTGCCTCACTGATGGATGCGGAGGGTGAGGAAAACCTCCTTGCCTCCTTGCCTCCTTGCTTCCTTGCGTCCCGGCCTGCGCTGCGGGCCGCAGACCGCAAGTGAGCACCATAAACGTTGATTTGTAATAAACTTGCGCTGCGGCGGGCGTGGGCTGGACAGCACGAGACGGGCCGCAAGGGGCGAGAGATGAATCCTCTCCCATCGCGCGGAACAAGGTCGCTCTTGGTCGTGGCAGTCCTTTTCGCGGCCGCGCTCTGCTGCCTAGTATTTTCGTCGCGCGCGCGGGGACAGGCACAACCTGGGCCGCAAGCGACAGCCACTGTGCCGAAAGATTCTCAGCCGCCGACACAGTCCCCGGCTCAGCCCCCGCCGCATTCAGAAAGTCAATCGCTAGATTTGTCAGCCTTGCCTTGTCCCGCCGAACTCAAAGATCTAGCTTCGGAACTGCGTGCGAAACTTGAGGAAGAAAAGGTGCGAAAGGTTCTTCTCAGAGATTTTCACGTTCCGGGAGGGGGCTTTTCGTACAGCGAATTCGAGGACTGGATGGGGAGTTGCGTCGCGACCGAACTTGCCGCCGGCTCCGACGGGATCAAGGTTTCCCGCGAGAAAGACGTTAAGCTTGTTAAGACGTCCGACGGCTTCGGGCCTGACACTTCCCACGTCAATGGAATGGTGCTAGGGGCGTTAGACCCGAAGCGGATGGCAATCCAATTGACACTCACGATTTTTCACTGGTCGAATTGGAATAGCGAGGCGCCCAAA
The DNA here is from genome assembly GCA_035626055.1 of Candidatus Methylomirabilota bacterium. Lineage (GTDB taxonomy): Bacteria > Acidobacteriota > Terriglobia > Acidiferrales > UBA7541 > DASPOJ01. The sequence continues at coordinate 1,537 of DASPOJ010000077.1, forward strand.
ACGTCTGAGGCACTGGCGGCGAAAATCCCGCTGACGGACGCGATGCTTCCGTGGATCCCGGATGAGTGGAGGGCGACCGTCACCCCTGGGACTATGGAACCACCACCGCCCGCCAAGGATAGCGCGGGCCATAGCGTGAAGCCGCCAATCATCGCTCGGACGGTGCCACCCAAGTACCCCGCACTTGCGAGGCAAGCGCATGTTCAGGGCACCGTCGTTTTACACGGTACTATCGGAAAAGACGGCAAGGTCAAGAACCTAACCGTCGTCTCCGGTGACCCCCTGCTCAGCAAGGCGGCCATGGATGCGGTGCGGCAATGGCAATATCAACCGACCTTGTTGGACGGAAGACCAATTGAAGTGGAAACGACGGTCTCCGTCACGTTTAAGCTAGATGAAAAGTCCAATCAACCTCAGGGGAGTTCTTCTCAAGAACCATCCCCGTCGCAACCCCAGTTCGCACCCTCGTCGCAAACCCAGTCGCCGACGACTCAGGCGTCTCAAGGGCAATCGCAGCCGCAAGCTCTGACTCAGGATTTGCGTACAGTGGCCTTTCCTACCGAGTTCCTCGACGCCGCGACCCAGGCAAAAGAAAAGCTTCTGGGACTTAAGGTCAGCAGCGTCTTACTCTCAGACTTTAAGCTCTCGGGCGACGATTCCCTCCGTTCCGAATTTGAAGACTGGCTTGCTGACGGCGTCGCGCATCAACTTGCAAGTGGGACGGATGGTTTGAGGGTTTTTCTCGAAAGAAACGTCAAGACGGTCCGCACGGATACCGGGCCTAGACCAGACACCTCACACATCGATGGAGTGGTCGACGGAACGCTGAGCCCCGATCCGGGAGGAATTCGGCTCACTCTAACTGTCTTCCGCCGATCAGACTGGGTGGCGGGAGCAGTGAACGCGGGAATTACCATTGAAAAGGTGATGTTGCTGGAGGACACCTTTGTCTCCTGGGTCCCCATGAACTGGAGGAAAGAGGCGGTCCTCGATACTTCGGCGCTGGGGCCGAACCCGCCTGTTCGAGCGGGTACGCACGGCGTTGGAATCCCGTCGTGCATTTATTGCCCTAATCCCAAGTACCCCGAACAAGCGCGGATCAGAAAAAGCATGGGGACGATATTCTTGCAGGTGGTGGTCGGATCGGATGGCAACAGCAGTGGCATCAAAGTCCTGAGACGGTTGGGATATGAGCTGGATGAGGCCGCGGTCGAGGCCGTAAGCAGCTGGAAGTTTCGGCCGGCGCTGGATCAGGACGGTCAACCTACGAGCTCACTCGTAGATATTCAGGTAAGCTTCCGCTTGCTCTAGGACAGTCGTGGAAACAGACTATTCAGGACATCCTCTTAGTCTAAAACTGTAGGTGACGGGAGTCCTCATGAAACGCGACGGACGAGGGAACAACGCTGAGGGAGGAGAGGCGAAATGAAAACTGTAGGGGCCTGGCGGGGAATGATTTCAAAATTCGCGATGCTGGGGGTGTTGGTGGCGGGGCTTTGCGCTTCGCCGGTGGGGACGGGCGGGGCGCCGCGTGCGCAGATCGTTCCTCCGGGCGCAGGATCAAAGGTTACTGTCGGTGATCTTGCGTGGATTGCGGGACGCTGGCGAGGAACGTTTGGCCCGTACACGGCGGACGCGGTTTACATGGAGCCGGAGGCGAACTCCATTGCCGGAGTGGGCCAGGTGTACCAGCCGGGGAAGACGCTGGTTGTGGAGCTTGCCAGTCTGGTGCAAAGCACAGATGGGCTCACACTTTACATTCGCGACTTCACTCCGGACCTGCAGCCTCAGGAGACGGGGGCGCCCATCACGATGAAGCTCACGAGCGCCACCGGAAATTCCTGGGAATTCGACAATATTGTGCTCGGGCAGGCGCCGGTGCGCACGATCATCACCCGCACCGGAGACGATACGTTCGCTTCGCGTTCGGACGTGTACGATGCGCAAGGGAAGCCGAGCACGATCGAGATCGATTACGCGCGGGCGATGTGAGGGGCAGGAAACGGCGGAAGTGGCGAGTGAGTAGCGGCAAGCCAGAGTCAAAAACCACACACTTAGCAAGGAAGGATGCGGCACACGCTGAATCATTCGCGGAATGCGGCGGCGGTGAATTCGTGGCGGTAGGCGAACAGGCAATCGAGTGTGCGGCGGACGAAGCCGCCCGCGAACAAT
>DASPOJ010000078.1:0-6450 GCA_035626055.1 Candidatus Methylomirabilota bacterium
ACTCCTCCCAAGTAGCCCTGACAGTGAGCCCTGGGGGCGGATGGCCCGGATGATAGATTGAAGGCGTTCTGAGGGACACGCTCGCGGAGAGTCCTTCTCGATTCCTAGTCCGGGCCACTCGCCCGTCAGTTCGGACATGAAGCCCTTCACGTCATTGAACTGGAGATAGACGGTCAAACTATAGCGGGGTCGAACACGACGACGAAGGTGACTTCAAGAAGCGCGTCGAGGCTTCCTTGGCCAAAGTCCTGGCTCCGAAGCCTTCCGGGGCCGCTACGCCGACCGCACCACCGACACAGCCCGCTGCGCCAGCCGCGCCGCCCACGGAGCTCGCTGCCCCGACCGCGCCACCCAAGTAACTTCGGCTGCACCACACACGTGACGCATGGGGCGGCGCGCCGTCGTGGTGTGTCCGGCGACTGGCAGGGCTGGATGCTGAAAACCATGCTCTAGCTTGGCGGCACTTCGGCGCGCGGCGCTTGAAGGGCCGCGCTCGTGAAGACACACGCGTGAACCTGACGCGTGGGGCACACGCGGGAGAGATTCCTCGACGCCCGCAGCCTGCCTGCCGGCAGGCGAGTGGCGGGCTCGTCGGAACGACTCGGTCAGTTGTAAGGCGCGAATCTGCGCAGTTAAGGGGCTGACGCGTCGGTGGCGGCGGATTTTTCGCGCTCGGCGCGAGCCTGGGCCATGATTTTTTCGATTTCGTCTGGGTCGCGCGGGAGGCGCTCGGTGAGGAACCTCGCGCCCGCGGAGGTGACGAGGACATCGTCCTCGATGCGGACACCGATATTTTCCTCGGGAATGTAAATGCCGGGCTCGAGCGTAATGACCATGCCTGGTTTGAGGGGAGTGGAATACAAACGCTCGGCAACTTCGTTGTCGCCGTTATCGTGCACTTCGAGGCCGACGGGATGGCCGAGGCCATGGATGAAGTAGCGGCCCAGCGGGCGGCCTTCGCGATCCTTGCCGTGCGTATTGATGTAGTTGTAGGCGATGTCGTAGAGGCTGTTGGGTTCGCCGCGCCCCAGCGTCATACCGGGCTTGGTTGCGGCGAAGGCGGCACTCTGGGCGCCGAGGACGATCTCGTAGATTTCGCGCTGGCGCGGCGTGAAATGGCCGTTCGCGGGGAGCGTGCGCGTGATGTCGGAGGCGTAGCCGGAATACTGACCGCCGACGTCGAGCAGAACGATGTCGCCGTCTTCGATTTTGCGGCCGAGCTTATCGTAATGCAGGATGACGGAATTGGGCCCGGAGCCGACAATCGGCGCGTAGGCTTCCGTCTCGCAGCCGCCCCAATCGTGGATTTCGACCATGCGCGCGGCGACCTGATACTCGTACAGGCCGGGCCGCATCATCTTCATGGCTTCGAGATGCGCGTCCACGGAGACATCAATTGCGTGCTGCATGAGGGCCAGCTCGCCGGGCGATTTCACCAGCCGCATGGCTCCGATGGTTTCGCGCGCGTCTTTCCATGTTGTTTGTCGGAGATTGTCCTTGAGCCAAGTTAATTCGTCCTGCTCGTGGGGATAGCCAGTCTCGCCCGGGGCGGGGAAAACCGTGAACATCTGCGGATATATTTTTTGTATTTTGCGCAGCGTGTCGCGCAGATCGTCGAGCGATTCTACGGCGGCGAAGCCCGTGCGCGCGGCGACTCCCGGATCCTCGGGGCCCATGCGCGGGCCGTCCCACTGCTCCTTCTCGGGATCGCGCGGCGGTAGAAAGAGGATGTCGGTTGCGCCCTGCCAGCCTTTCGCTCCGGCATCGGCAGGCAACTCGACGAGCGCGGCATTCTCTTCATTGTGGCCGCTGAGGTAGTAAAAGTTCGGCTCCTGGTTGAACACGTATTCAGGAGCGGACTCCTCCTTGCCCGTGAAACCGAACACCACAACCGGGGCGCCGAGCTGGGCGACGAGTCTCGCGCGGCGCTCGGCGAAAACCGAGATTGGCTCGCGTTCGCGGGCGACAAGAATCGCGGCGAGCGAAACGATTGCAAGGCAGCAAGCGGCGAAGCTACGCACGAGTCTCGCGCTGCGCCGTGCGATGACCGATGAAAGGCGATCGGACTCCGAAATCATGACGGCTCCCCTTCCGCAAGACGCGCGAGCGCATCGCCCGTCAGGCGGAAAATAGTCCAGTCGTCCATCGCGACCGCGCCCAAACTGCGATAAAACTCGATGGCGGATTCATTCCAATCCAGCACCGCCCATTCGAGGCGGCCGCAATTGCGCGCTCGCGCCAAGCGGGCCAGTTCAACCAAGAGCGCTTTGCCGATTCCCTTGCCACGCTGGGGCGGATCGACGAAGAGATCCTCAAGATAGATGCCGGGGCGGCCGAGGAACGTCGAGAAATTGTGGAAGAAGACGGCGAACGCAACCGGCTCGCCGCCGAAAAAGGCGAGCAGCGCTTCGGCGACGCGGTTTGGCCCGAACAAGGCTGAGCGGACGTGTTCCTCGGTGGCTTCGACTTCATCCGCGAGCTTTTCGTACTCGGCGAGTTTGCGAATGAACGCGAGCAAAACGGGCACGTCGGCTTCCGTGGCAGGGACGATGCGCAAAGCAGGGGCTGTGCCCGCGGACATTCCGCAATTGTCGCAGATGCGCGCGCGCGAGGCCAGTGCCGTCCCAACTTGCGGCCGCGACTCCGGGAGAGGCGGGAAGAAACGTGATGAATGAACGGGAACTCTGGGCCATTCGGCAAAAATAGTTGGAACAGCACTCGCCTTAGAAGCCGGGGGCGCCGGTAGCGGCGGGACGCGCCTCAGCGGCGGTCTGGCCACGGAGTCGAAGCCGCTCGAACCAAGTCTGCCCGAGCGACATCAGGCCGGTGTAGAGGTAACCCCAGACGAAAAGAAGGAGGAAGGGCACGGTGAAATAGTTTTCGTTCTGGAAGGCGTAGACGACCGTGGCGGCGAAATAGAGGCCGAGGACGACTTCGAGACAGGGCATCCATCCGGCGCGATTGCGATATGACTTCTTGCGCCACGTGCCGGACTGGCCCTGGATGCTGTACTTCGGCGTGCGCGCGAATTCCGATCTGATGCCGAACAAGGCTTCGAGCACCGCCTTAGCGTTGCGCACGGAAAGGCCGATGCCGACGGCCATGACGAACGGGATGTAGAGAATTGAGCGGTACCAGCGGCGCGGATAAAGTGCCCGCTGCGCCGCAAGGTAAAAACCCGATACGGAGCAGCTCGCCGCCAGGAACAGCGGCAGATCGATCAGCAGCATCTGGAACCAGCCCTGATAGAAACGGACAATCATCGCGGGCAGCAGCAGCGTGGAGAAAAGAACCATGAGCGGGTAGCTGATGTTCGCGGTGAGATGGAACGTGGCCTCGGCTTTGACGCCGGTGGGCTCGTCCGAGCGCAGGACGCGAGGCAGGATTTTTATCGCGGTCTGCGTCAGGCCTTTGGCCCAGCGCGCCTGCTGCGACTTGAACGAATTCATTTCGACGGGCAACTCGGAGGCGCATTCGATGTCCGGAATATAGAGGAATCGCCATCCGCGAAGCTGCGCGCGGTAGGAGAGATCGGTGTCCTCGGTGAGCGTGTCGTGCTCCCAGCCGCCGGCGTCGTCAATCGCGGCGCGGCGCCAGATGCCGGCGGTACCGTTGAAATTGAAGAAGACGCCGTTGCGCGAACGGGCGCCGTGCTCGATGACGAAATGGCCGTCGAGGAGGATGGACTCGACGTTGGTCAGCGCGGAGTAGCCGCGATTCAAGTAGGTCCAGCGCGTCTGCACCATCGCGATTCTCTGGTCGGCGAAATAGGGCAGGGTGCGGCGAAGGAAATCAGGGCTGGGGATGAAATCGGCGTCGAAAATGGCGACGAATTCGGAACGCGAGCCTTTCAGACCTACCGAGAGAGCGCCGGCCTTGAAGCCCGCGCGGTCCGTGCGATGGAGGTAGCAGATGGGAAGGCCGAGGGCCTGATGCTTCTCGACGCAGGCGCGAGCGACCGCGCACGTTTCATCCGTGGAATCGTCGAGGACCTGTATCTCCAGCAGCTCGCGCGGATAATCGAAACGTGCGACCGCTTCGATGAGCCGCTCGATGACGTAGCGCTCGTTGTAAATCGGAAGTTGAATGGTGACCAGCGGCCAGCGCTCGACCGGCGGCGGCTGGCCGGGGACGTTCTCGCGATTCTTGAAGTAGCTGTAGACGAGCCAGTAGCGGTGCAGCCCGAACGCGGCGAGGACCACCAGCACGGCGAAGTACGGAATCACAACTAGCAAATCGAAGGTGTTGGCTTGGTAGAGGCCGCGGAAGGGATTCCGGGTGGGGTCCGTGAGCTTGGACCAATAGCGCACCAGCGGGCTCTGGAGAGCTGCCGCGAAGAATCCCAAGCTGTGTGTGTACCACACGGATCGCATTCTACCTCACCATGCGGATTCTTACCGCGACTGGGCGGGCACTGCTCTTGACGGCGGGCTGCAAGCCGCCGTTTCCACCGACTGGCCACTTCGCGGGGAGGGTGTGGCCGCCCAGCGGAAGCCCCTCAAGACTCAATTATAGAGGCAACAGCCGGAAGGCGGAAGCGGGAAGCCAAGTGAATGCAGGGCAAGAATGCGAAGGGCGTCCCCGCGATTGCGCGCGGACGCCCCTCGAATTCGGTCCTGTCCCTTGTGACTTAATGTGCCGATGCAGGCTTCGGAGCGGGTGCGGCCCCAGCGGCGGGTTTCGGCGCGGGCTTCATCGCGGGTTTCGGCGCCCAGTACTTGGGGTCTGCTTTCACCCAGTCCGGGTTGATGTAGCTCGCAGCAGGATTCACCATATACAGATTGTCTTCGACGCTCAGCACTCCTTCGTCGGACAGCCGGTCCATCCGGTGCATTCCCTCTTCGCCGAGCGCTTCGCCGAACGCCTGCGTGTGCGACAATCCGGTGTCCTCATCCTTGAGGGACGTCATCGGGATGAGCACGAGATACGCGTCCTGCGCGCCCTGCAGCGCCTCGTAAGTGGCCCACGGTATGTCTTGGCCGATCTTGTGGTTGGCGTCGCGATAAAGCTTCGTCAATTCGTCGAACTGCGCGTCGTGACCGGATCTCATGTGGAAGATGACCACTTCCCAGTAATGAGAGTGAGGGAGGTCCGCTCCGGCCGTGTTGTTGCTGAGATCCTGGCGGAAATGCCATATAACGTTGTGAACCTCGGAAGTGTACTTGCCTTCTTCCGCGTCCAAGGCGTCAAAGGCGGCCTTGACCGTGGCGTTTCCTAGGTACGCCTCAGTTTGCTTCTGCATGGTCTCGTAAGAGTCATAGTCAAAGATGTAGAGTGCGCGCGGCGCTCCCGTCATCGAATTCAGCGCCAAGTAATGAGAGGGCTGCTTGGTCTTCATCGAAAGAGCAGGATACTCTTCGGCGATTTTGTTGTAGGGCACCATTTCGTAGGCCTTCACGTTGTCGGTTTCGATGTTGAGAAGATTGGGCGGCGGAGGAGCTGCGGGAGTTTGGGCGCGAGCAGCGAGCGAACCGGCAAGAACGAATGTCAGTCCGGCAATCGAACAAAGAAGTTTCCTCATGTTTTTGCCCACCTCCTGGGAGGGCTGAAACGAATTTGCGGTAGAGGAGCGGGTCGAAGCCTGGGAAACCAGCGGCGGCTCGAATGCAGCTGAGCCCGGGCGCGACTGCGAGCCAAGAGTCTACTCACCAGCGTGCCAGGGTCAAGTGGCGTTTTCACATCTTCAACGGGACCGCTTCAGGAACGGCTTGGACGAAGAGCCGGACGGGCCTAGACGTTCAGCGAGAGAGTGACGTCCGGGCGCGGGCCGGGAGGGGGCATCTTCGAGCGGTCCACGGGGCGATAGAGGGTATCGCGCTCGATTGGCACGCGGCCCGCTTCGCGGATGAGGCGTTCGAGATCGGCGCGCGGAGTGAACTGAGCGGTGGTGGCGCCAGCGTCGTGATAGATCTTTTCTTCGACCACGGTGCCGTCGAGATCGTCCGCGCCGAAGCTGAGAGCGATCTGCGCAACTTTCGGGGTCATCATGATCCAGTAGGCCTTGATGTGGTCGAAATTATCGAGCAGCAAGCGCGAGACGGCGATGGCTTTGATGTCCGCGAAGGCAGTGGGCTTCGGCAAATGCGCGAGCGCCGTGTTTTCCGGATGGAACGCCAGGGGAATGAATGCGACGAAGCCGTGCGTTTCGTCCTGCAATTCACGGAGAAGCAGGAGATGCTCGACGCGCTCTTCCTCGGTTTCGATGTGGCCGTAGAGCATTGTGGCATTCGAGCGCAGGCCGATCTGGTGCGCGGTGCGCGCGATATTGAGCCACTGCTGGCCGCTGACCTTGTGGTCGCAGATCACTTTACGCACGCGCGGATGAAAAATCTCCGCGCCGCCGCCGGGCAGCGAATCCACGCCTGACTCCTTGAGCGCGAGCAGCGTATCGCGAATCGAGAGCTTCGCGATGCGCGCGAAATAACCGACCTCGACCATCGTGAAGGCCTT
>DASPOJ010000079.1:0-6624 GCA_035626055.1 Candidatus Methylomirabilota bacterium
GCCACGCGGGCCACGGCAGAGGCCGCTGCCCGCAAGCTGAAGGTCGCCGCTTCCGGCGATTTCTTCATCGTTTCTTCGATTGATACCAAGGCGCAACAGATCGTTTTGAAGCGGCCTACGGAAGTCACGCAACTCGTTCAAGTCAACGCACAGACTCAATACCTCGACGAGAACGGCCAGCCGCTGAAGCTGCAGAATCTTCGAGCTGGCGACACCGTCTTCGTCGTTCTGCAGCAGAAATCCGCCGCCATTCCCATTGCCACGAGCATCCGCCGCGGCCCCATGACGGTTGACATTCTCCGCCAGCGCTATCTATCAGGCGCCGGCTCCTGATCCCGTCCGCCGCCCTATTCCAAAATCGGTCATCCCGAATCCCGGCGATTTCGGTTCGGATACTGATCCGCCGCAGTCCGGACCATGCCCGGAGTTCACCCGCCCCGGCGCGGGTGGCAGCGGCGGACGAAGGCGGGAGGCGACTCTCTGCGTTTCCCGGCCCGGACTTCACGCCTCGATGTACCACGGCACATTGATCAGCACGATGTTGCGGCTTCCCCTCAGCAGCAGCAACGCCTTCAGCAATTCCGCGCGCTGGTTGTGCAGCGGGTAGTGATACCAGTGCTGCTCCACGAGTTCCGGCACGATCACGGCGATCTCCCGCCCCGGGTTCTGCGCCTCCGTAGCGAGCACGTAATCGAGAATCGGCTTGATGATGAGCCGGTAGGGCGAGGCCAACTTCACCAGATTCGGCGGCGTGCCGCCCGCGCGCGACACCGGCTCCGCTACGATTCGGTTCCAGTCGTCTTCCAGCGCGTTTGTTTCCTCTTCCGTGCCGACGTGCACTGCGTGGATTTCCGGCGAAAGCGTCAGCGCAAACTGCAACGCGCGCTGGGAAATCGTGGTCCACGCCTGGATGGGAACGATCACGATGGGCGGGCCGAGTTTCGTGATTTGAAGTGGCGATGAAATCTCTGTTTCTCGCTCCACAGCGTCGTAGTGGCGCCGCACCCACAGCATCGTGGCCATCATCCCCGCGATCAGCAGCGCGCTCACCCAGGCGCCCGCGGCAAACTTCGCCACCAGCACGACCGCCAGCGTGACGCCCGTCGCGATCGCACCCATCCCGTTGACGATCGTGCTGTGAACGGCGCCCGGTCCGCGCGTTCTCCGCCAATGTCCCACCATTCCCGCCTGCGACAGCGTGAACGCCAGAAACGCGCCGATGGCAAACAGCGGAATCAGCTTGTCGGTCACGCCGCGGAACAATGTCAGCAGGAGCGCCGAAAGCGCTGCCAGCACGAAGATTCCCTGCGAGTAAACCAGGCGCCGCCCGCGGTAGCCGAATGAGTGCGGCAGGTATCCGTTCTGCGCCACTGCTTTGCACAGCCGGGGAAAGTCGGCGAACGCCGTATTCGCCGAGAGCGAAAGGATCACCAGCACCGACCCGATGGTGAAATAGTAGAACCAGCCGCGCCCCGTCACCGCCGCCACGAGCATCGAAATCACGCTCTGATATCCCGGTTTTCCCGGATCGGTCGCCATGATTCCGTACGCGCGCGCCAGATACGCAATCCCCGCAAGAAGGACGATCAGGAATCCGATGATCACGGTAAGCGTCCGCTGAGCGTTGCGCACGGTCGGCTCCCGAAACGCGCGCACTCCGTTGCTCACCGCTTCCACGCCCGTCATCGCCGTGCAGCCGTTCGAGAAAACTTGCAGCAGCAGCCATACGCTCACCGTGGCGGTCACGGGAAGCGTCGAAATCGGCGGCGCCACCACCGGAACCGGGTGTCCTCCTGCGATGACCGTCTTCACCACGCCGATGAGGATTGCGATCAGCAGCGAACCGAGAAACGCATACGTCGGAATCATGAATGCCGCGCCCGCCTGCCGTACTCCGCGCAAATTCACGATCGTGATGATCGCCAGGATTCCCAGGCAGATCGCCAGGGTATGCGGCTGCAGCCGTGGTGCCGCCGAAACCAGCGCGCCGACTCCGGCGGAAATCCCCACCGCCACCACCAGCACGTAGTCAAGCATCAGCGCCGCCGCGGCCAGCAGTCCCGGGAGTGCCCCGAGATTCTGCGTCGCCACGGTGTAGGAGCCGCCGCCGCCCGGATACGCCGCGATGGTTTGCCGGTAGGAAAAATAGACGATCGAGAGCAGCACAATGATCGCGAGGCTGACCGGCACGATGTACCGAACCCCCGCCGCGCCCAATACGATCAGAAGCGTTAGCGCGGCTTCGGGCCCGTATGCCGCGGAGCTGAGTGCATCGAGGCCGAAGATCGGGATGCCGGCCGACGTGCCGATCTGTTCGGCCCGCTCGTCCGAAGTCGCCAGCGGCTTCCCAAGAAGCACATCCAGAACCGACATTCGCCCCTCTCCTCTCGCCTAATCGCCAAGCCAAACCTGGTTCGCAAACCGGAGCAAGAGTAAATTATTTTCATTCTGAACGGAGCGTCTTGCGCGGTAGGTTTTGCCGCGCAGCGCAGTGAGGAATCTGGTGGTTCCGCGCGATCGGCACAACTCTAGCCGCCAGCGCGCACGCCCCAATTAAACTGTCCCCCCGCCCCGGTCCGCTCTACGCCCGCATGTAGTCCGGCCGCCACTTCTTGACCAGTTTCTTGATGGGTTTGCGATCGGCGATGTGCTCGTCAAGCACCTTCTTTGCAAGCTCCGGCAATTCCTCGTCGCTTGCAAAACGCAACCCGATGAGTTGTTCCGGTGTGAATTCAACGATCCGCTTCTGCAGATCCCCCGGCAATAGTTTCGCAAGCCGCAGTTGCATCTCCAAACGGATCACGCGGTCCTGCACGGCCAGCGTGGCAACCCGCGAGGCGACCGCCAGCGTCAACAATGCGGCCGCGACAAAAACGAGCAGGATCGAAGAAAACGAGATTCCATGCTTCAGCTCAATGAGCGAATACACAAAATTCACCAGCAACACCGGCAAAACAAAAAAGTGAAACGGCGGAAAAAGTCGTCCGTGATGCGCGAAATCCTGTGGCTTCTCTTTCTCCATTTGGAAACACCCTCTCTGCTTTCCGGCCGGCCCAACTGGAGCGTACGGATTTCTTGTTGTAGACCCCTCGCAGGCCTGTCCGGACAAGCGCCGAATTGTTGGAAGTTCCCGCCGCCTCCGCCCGTTTGCGCGAGCGTTCCGGCAGGTCGGGAGCGCGATTCTATCAGACTCAGTCTGGCAGGGCACACCCGTGCCTGCACGTTTCAGGATAGCGGTTCAGTTTCCGATTAACGTTGCGAGCTCAACCGGTCGCCGGTCAGCGGCACGAAGGACTATTCGTAGCGCAGCGCGACCATCGGGTCCACCTTCGTCGCACGCCGCGCGGGTAAGTAGCCGGCGACGAGGGCCACTGCGGCTAGGAACGCGACGGCGCCGGCAATCACACTCGGATCCGTGGGACTGATGTCGTGCAACAGAACTGAAAGCACGCGGGTCAGCGCCAGCGCACCGACCAGCCCGAGTCCGAGGCCGACCAGAGTCAACTTCAAGCTCTGCTCCAGGACCAGCCGGAGTATGTCGCGTGGTCGCGCGCCCAGTGCCATGCGCACGCCGAACTCATGCTGGCGCAAAAAAACCGATTGCGAAACGATTCCGTAGATTCCGACCGCCGCCATGAGCAACGCGCCGATGGCGAACACCCCCTGCAGGTAAGTCAGAACTCGCGCGGGCCAAAGGGAATCGGCCAAGACCTGCGTCATGCTGGCCACACCGGAAATCGGCTGATTGGGATCCACCGCCCAGATCTGCTGCTTGATAGCAGCCGTCATGGCGAGAGGGTTTGATTCTGTGCGCACAGCCAAAGTCATCCCCAGCCACGGATCCTGACCATACAGGTAGTAAACTTCTGGCTTCGGTGCCGCGTCGAGTCCCATGTGCCGCACGTTGCCCGCTACACCAATAATCGTGTACCAAGGAGTCGGTGTGGGAATTTGGTCCGCGGGGCCGCCGGGCTGGATGCGTTTGCCAATTGGATCTTCGCCCGCGAAATAGCGTTGAACTAAAGCTTCATTGACCATGACAACCGGCATGGTGGCCGGCCCATCGCTCTCCTCGAATTCACGGCCTTTCTGTAGTGGAATACCCAAGGCTTGGAGGTAGTCGGAACTTATGACGCGCTCGAGGGCCTCGGGAACTTCTCCGGGCGCCGGCGCGGCTTGCCCTTCGATCGTGAAATTGGCACTCGTCCAGCCTCTCAACGGCAAATCGTTGACCAAACCGGCGTGACGCACGCCCGGTAATGCCCGCACGCGTTGCAGAACATCCCTGTAGAACGCGACCTTCCGTTCGGGGGTATTGTACTTTGCTGCGGGCAATGGAACGTCCATGACCACCACGTTCTCGGAGTTCAGTCCGGGATCGGTATGCTGCAGGCGCACAGCGTTTTTCATCAGCAACCCGGCGGCGACCAGCAGAACCAGAGTCAGGGCAAGTTCCGCGGAGACGAGCGTGCTTCGTAGACGACGATGCTTGAAACTCGCCGCTGAGGTACGCCCGCCTTCCTTAAGCACTGTGTTGGGATCCAGGCTGGAACACCGAAGCGCCGGGAAAATGCCAAAAAGGATGCCCGTCAGCACCGCCAGCGCCACGGTGAACCCGAGCACCAGGCTGTCTATCCCCACATCCTTGACGTAGGAAGGCAGCGGCAATTGTCCCGGAACGCTTTTCAGAAGCAGCGCGATTCCCCAATTCGCAAACACCACGCCGAGAACTCCGCCGCCCAAAGCCAACATGCAACTCTCTACGAGCATTTGGAACACGAGGCGCCGCCGAGTGGCGCCGAGTGCCAGGCGGACACCCAGCTCGCTCGTTCGTGCACTGGCACGAGCCAACAGCAGACAGGCCACGTTCATACAGGCGATGAGAAGAACAAAAACAACCGCGCCGAATAACACCACCAGTACTGGCCGGATCGGTCCCACGAAACTTTCCCGCAATGGAATCACCTCAGCCCCGTAGCCTGCGTGTGAGTTGGGAAACTCCTTTTCCAGCCGTCCCGCGATCGTGGAAATCTCGGCTTGTGCCGCGGAAACAGTTGTGTAGTTCTTGAGCCGGCCGACCACGAACAAAAAGTGCCGGTCATCCGGCTGCACCTCGTCCAATTGCAATGGTGTCCAGGCTTCAGCATCTTCGGTCGGATATTGGCGAATGTCGGGCATGACGCCGACAACCATGAATGGCTTGTCGCTGAGACGAACAGTCTGGCCGACGATGCCAGGATCCGAACCAAAACGATCCCGCCAGAGAGCATGACTCAGGAGGGCAACCTGCCCAGAGCCTGTCCGATGCTCCTCGGGAACGAAAGGCCTGCCGAGCGCCGGCTGTACTCCCAGCGCTTCGAAAAACCCAGCCGAAGCCTGCCAACACCCAAGTACAACGGGCTCACCGCGCCCCGTCAAGTTGCACCTGCCAGGACAAACCGCTCCCATCGATGCAAAGCTGCTCTCTTCTTGCCGCCAGTGGATAAAATCAAGCGGAGACGCCTGTCCCCGCCAGTGATCCTTCATTCTGGTGGACCAAAGCATCACCAGCCGGTCAGCATTCTTGTAGGGCAGAGGGCGCAGCAACGCCGCATCGGCGATACTGAAAATCGCCGTATTGGCCCCGATGCCAAGGGCAAGCGTGAGAACGGCCACAGCGGTGAAGCCGGGAGACTTTCGCAGTATGCGTAGGCCAAAGCGGATGTCCTGCAAAAAGGACTCAACCCACCGCGTGCCGCGAGCGTCGCGGCATTCTTCCTTCAGTTGTTCGAGGCCGCCGAATCTGAGGATCGCCTGCCGGCGAGCTTCGTCTGCGCTCATTCCCGCGCGAATGTTGTCCGATATCTGGCGGTCAAGATGGTAGCGAAGCTCTTTTTGCAGATCCGTTTCCATTTGATTCTTTCGGATGAGGCGATTCCACCAATTCATAGCCCCTCCTCCTCCGAAAGCCGGAGAACCAATCCGACGGCGGTGGAAAGTCGCGCCCAGTTCGCCGTTTCATTTTCCAACTGCTTGCGGCCTTGGGCGGTAAGCCGGTAGAACTTGGCCTCGCGGCCGGTTTCCGATTCCTTCCAGGCCGATGCGAGATATCCTTTGTTTTCCAAACGGTGAAGCGCCGGATAGAGCGAGCCCTGCTGCACCTGCAAGGCGTCCTTTGAGATTTGTTGCAGGCGCTGCGCGATGGCGTAGCCATGAATGGGGCCAAGTGTGGCGACTTTCAGAATCAAGAGATCGAGAGTGCCTTGGGGGATGTCCGACTTCGGGGAGTCCATGGAGATCGCGATGCCTCCGGCTTCTACCTATACATCACGACGTGTAGAAGCTCAAGGCATATCTTCGACACGCAGTGTATTTCCCTTCGCGCGCCACAACCCGAATTCTGCGCGACCAACCATTTTGAATACGGGCTAAGTCCTGGTTGCCGGATTATCGCAAACGAATCGGCTCCGCGCCTTCGCGCCCGCTGGGATCGAGCGCTTGTCAAATCTTGAACACCCCCGCTTCCCGCGCTGGTGTCGCGCACTGCCCAATGCTACTATCGGCGCCACTGCGCCCCTTGAACTTCAGCCGCAGAATCCTATGAGGAGGGAAAGTTCATGCAGAAGAAACTCTGGACAGCCGCGC
>DASPOJ010000080.1:0-20368 GCA_035626055.1 Candidatus Methylomirabilota bacterium
TCCCCCGAACACGACGATGGATTGCGCCGCGTGAAACTTCACGGACGGGCGCTTGTCGATAATCAGGAAAATGATCCCCGTCAGCCATCCGAGCACGTAGCAAAGCAGACCGGCGACGTTCTCTTGAAGCCCGGTCTGGCCAGCCGCCTGCTGCTGGTACACCGGTTGCTGCGGGTATCCCGGCTGTTGATAGCCCGCTGGTGGTTGCTGGTACCCGCCTTGTTGCGGATACTGCTGCGGCGGTTGTTGATATCCGGCTGCGGCCATCGGCGCGCCGCATTTCGTGCAAAAGGCCGTCCCATCCGCGACTTGCGTACCGCACCTGCTGCAAAAAGCCATCGTCTGTCTCCTTCAATGCTATTTGGAGTCGAGGGGCCTGATGGGCGGGAAGGCTATCAGAAGCGGCCCACTGCCGCAAGCACGGCGGAAGCGTTGGCCGGCGAAGCGGATGCTATACTCGGCGAGCGGCGCGGAAGTGGCGGAACTGGCAGACGCGCAGGACTGAAAAGCTGCTTGGGCCGTTGCGCGGGATGTCGCGCGGCACTCCGCACGAGCGCGCTACACCGCGCGGAATCGAAGATGGATTCTGAGGCCCTGGTTATACTGCATCTTTCGTAGCTTGCACGAGCGATTGAATCGCCTCAATGCTGTCGATCTGGGATTCGTCGAATCCGATTTCGCCAAAGTCAATCCCGAACTTCTTTTCCAAAAGAACGACAAGTTCCACCGCATCAATGGAGGCCAAACGCCCGCTGAGGAAAAATGAGCTCGTGTCGGCGAACGGTTGCCTGTCGCCTTTTGAAAGCAACAGCTTTCTCAAGAATTCCCGGACTTCAGCGATTTGATCCATGGTGGACCTCAAAACCTCAAATTGAATAGATGCGCAAGGAATCGGAAGTGCACCGCCAAAGGACAATTTCGTTCTGTGGAGTCAAAAACTTCCAGAAGGCAGTAGAACAGACCTACGCAGAAAGACGGCCAAAGCTGCCCGCGAAGAAAGCCTTTAGGGGCGGGGGCGCGGTGACGCAAATTCGAAATACTGATGGCTGTAGCGAGAACGACGCAATAGAAGAGATAAACTTGATAGCCCGCGAGCGCGCGCACTAGTCCGAGTTCCTGGATGAAATTTAGATCCCTGAAAAAATGATAGTACGCGTTTCCGAAACAAGCCGCGGCGAATATCGCCGCAACGGTCCGAAACTTCCCACTCTTCTTGAAATGCTTCAGGAACATCGGATAGAAAAAGAAGTCCACCAGCAATTCCTTGAAGTAATAGTAGAAGCGATTGAAAAACTGCGCGACCGTGCGAGAAGACAGCGGCCGATAGGTGTTTCGCAGGGCATTGAACCCCGCCATCCGGCAGCACGCGACAAACCGATGCCCCCAGATGGAAAAGGACATTATGGTTTCGAGAAAACCTGCGATGAGACTGGCCCAGCAAAGATACCAAGGCAAAGGAGTGGGGCCCGTGCTGAGGGCAAGCGCGCGAGAGAATGCGGGTATCCTCAGGTACCCATGCACGCATCGGGCGAACAACTGCGAGAACAAGGAGATCAGGATCGACCATACCAGCAATTTCAGGCCCTTCAGTTGAGTGACGGCGAGTTGCCCAGCGTCGCGGGCTTCGATGCGCCGGAGGTAGGCAGCTCCCTTTGGGATGGGCGTCTGGGTCGATCCCCAGAAAGGCCGGTACGTGCCGAGTTGAAGACTCAGCGGGTCGCAACTCGTCGACTTCCGGTCAAGCAGGGAGTAGCCGATGAACCAAACGTAGGTCGAGAGGACGGTGGCAAATTGCCAGACATGGGGGTAGTACCTCGCAGTTGGGGAGATGCGGGAAGCGAACAGGACGAGCGCCGAATAGCCAGAGAGTAAGAAGATGACCGGTCGTTTCCCGTACCACGAACGAGGCCAGAGTGCTGTCGCCCAAAACAGCATAGCGCCCAACCCGATTGCCGAGGCCATGAACACGATGCCATACAGCGACTCAGGAAGGCCGTAGAGGGGAACCATAAAAGTGAAAGTGAGGGTAGCAGCGGTTACGAGCATTCTTCGTCGATTCGGGAGCAACGTGATCAGCAGCAGCCAGGGGATGAGGGGCCACCAAGCTGCCTTGCTGTAGGCTAAACCCAACCCAAATAGAGCGAGCAGAACGAGCTTACCTGCCGGCGTTTTCGCAAACTCTATGGCGCGAGGGTATGTATCGATGCGCGGTATGAGCCGAAAGTTCGCAAGCCTCCCGCGGCCCTGCGATACGACTTGCTCCGGCGCAAGCGTGGTGACGCTCAAAATTTGCCCTCATCCAATAATGTAACGAGGTCCTTGCGGCTTACCTTACCGTTGGCGCTCAGGGGCAACGAATCGACACGATGAACCGCGGTGGGAACCATGTAGGGCGGCAGTCTGTCCTTAATCCGTGTTCTGATGTCCGGGTCGTCCACTCCGAACTGCCCGCACACGAAGGCCACGATGCCGTTGGCCGAACCGTGATCCGTGGGCCATGCCACGGCGGCCACCGAATCGGTAAGATAGATTTCCCGCAGATGGGCTTCCACTTCTTCCAGTTCAACGCGCAACCCGCGCACTTTCACTTGATTATCTAGTCTGCCGAGATGGTGAAGTATTCCCGAAGAATCGCGGTAGCCGAGATCGCCCGTGCGGTACCAACGCTTCTCTCGCAGCACTGGAAAACTCGCGCGAGTCAAATCCTCCGCATCGAAATATCCGGAGCTCAGCTGCGGCCCGGCCAACAATAGCTCGCCTGGTTCGCCGTCGGGGAGAAGCTGCAAAGCGGAATTCACGACCTCCACTTCCATTCCGGGGGACGGCTTCCCGATCGCAACAACGCCGCGATTCGGAGTGGCGTTCTCCGGGCCGGTGAATCTTTGCCCGGTGCACACGACGGTGGCTTCGGTCGGCCCGTATAGATCGTCGACGACGCTGTTGGGCGCGGCTTCCGCCCAGAGCGTCGCAGAGATCACCGGCAGCGGTTCGCCGGAGAAGAGAGAGTAGCGAAGGCTGGCCATCGCGCCGGGGACAAGCATCTTCATTCTCTTCATGCTGCTCGCAACGGAAGGAACGGTGAAAACCACGGTGGCGTTTCGCCTCTGGATGAAACCGGCCGGTGCGATCAACTGCGTAGCGGGGGCAACAAGAAGTGCTGCGCCACAATTCCAGGTGGCGAACATATCGAACACCGAAATATCGAAGGTAATCTCAGCCAGTCCGGCAACACGATCTGTTGGTTCAAATGCGTACCGGGCTTGCATCACGCCAATGAAATGGGAGACGGCGCGGGCGGAAATCATTACTCCTTTTGGAATTCCGGTTGTTCCCGATGTGAACTCGATGTAGCCGAGATTTTCCGGGCCAACGGGAACCGGGGAATCATCCGCATCGAAGCTCGAAAGAGCGTCTTTTCCCCGCACGACTATGGTCGTGTTGACGTCCGATTGCATTTCCACAGCCGCCGCGGACTCTGGAGCCAGGATGAGCTCAGGGCAATGTCTCAGCACCCGGGGAGACAGCAGTCGCAAGCTCTCGGCATCGACGATCAACGCCTCCGCACGGATGCGGTCCAGGAGCTGAGTGAGCCGGTCCCCCGGAAGTTTCGTGCTGATCGGAACGTAAGTGGCCCCCGCCCAGCAGGTGCCTAGAATGCCGGCATAAGTGGAGAGGCTTCTGGAGGCGAGGATGCCGACTCTCGGAGTGTCCACCTGCGAGTTGCGCCGAACCCAGTTCGCCACGGGCTGAACGAATTCCCTCAGCTGTGAATAGGTAAGATCTCGCTTGCCGACGGATAGCGCGAGGTTATCCGGGAAGCGCAGCGAGCTTGCGTAGAAGCCGTGAGCAAGATTGAAGTTCATTGGGCTCGGCGGGCGCGAATAACCATGGTAGCAACCGGAATCCTTGCGGGGCGGAGCCGCGGACAAGGATTGTGTTGGAACTGATACCTTGTGGCTAAAAGCTGCCGAGCCAAGCACGGTCTTGTTGAACTAAGGCTTTACTGTAGAATGAGTTGCACTGCCGTGCGGAAGTGGCGGAACTGGCAGACGCGCAGGACTTAGGATCCTGTGGCCGAAAGGCCGTGGGGGTTCAAATCCCTCCTTCCGCACCAGCGATTCAAGCCAGGAACTTTGCCTCGATGCGGAACGATTCTTCATTGCGAACGGATGTCGCGCCGCCCCGCGCGAAATACGTCTGGGTTGCGCTGGTGGGCACGGCGCTTCTCGCCTCCGCTTTTCTTTGCGATCGGTTTGTCGAGCAATTCGTCCAGCAGCACCGGCATCCGGGCTGGCTGCATGTCGCGCGGGAAATCAGCAGGTATGGGGACTGGTTCTATCTCGTCTTGCCTGCGCTCTTGCTGCTGGCCGCGGGCGGTCTCTGGAAAAATCAGCGGTTGAAGAAGCTGGGCCTCGCGTTGGCGCTCTCATGTTGCATCGCCGGACTCACCGCCACTGCAATTCGATTCACCATCGGCCGCACGCGTCCCTCGGCGACCGTCCCACAGGGATGGTACGGAATTCGACACGACGGGCAGTGGTTGCCCGGAAAATCTCAATTCAATTCGTTTCCCTCGGGCCACGTTGGTTTCGCGACGGGATTTGGCGTGGCGCTGTTTCTGGGCACGCGGCGCTGGAAAATTCCTGCTGTGCTGATTCCCGCAGCGATCGGGTGGTCGCGAATCTATCTGGGAGCGCATCACTTCTCGGATGTGGTAGCGGCCGCGATGCTCGGCGTCGCACTGGGAATGTACACGTGCAACCGGCTCGTGCCGCGACTCCTGAAAGATTGAGACACGCTCTCTTTCCGACCTGCTTCCTTATGGAAATTCCCCGGCCTGCTTATAGAGGCGAGCCCGAGATTCTCTTCGTGGTTTAACCTGATGGTGCGGCGGGGAGCGAGCCGGGCGGAGGCAAGCTCTGCCCCTACCAAGAACCTTTTGGGAATCACGGCCAGTGCGAGGCGGATGACTACGGTTGGAGGAAGGCGAGGCGGAGAGCGCGTTGACGCTCTCGCGAGCTTTCTCTATACTGAGATTTCTCGACCTCGCTGGCCGCTCTTACCTAAATGTTTTTTCCGGGAACGTCTGGGGGTAGAAGCGTAGATTTGAGTTTGCGAGCTGCTGACTCCGGCTCGCCGGGGTGAGAACAGCGGCTGTGCGGGGAAACGACTCACATCAAGATTGGGAAATCGAAATTGAGGACGCAATGACAGAAGCGGCAAGTTGCCGGCGCGAGTTGGAGCTGGAAATTCCCGCCGAGGATGTCCAGAAAGCTTCGGAGCGGATCGCGCGCGATTTCGCGCGTGTGGCCCGCGTGCCGGGATTTCGTCCGGGCAAGGCGCCGGTCACGCTGATCCGGCGCCGCTTCGCCGACGACATCAAGAACGAAATCCTGCAATCGTTGCTGCCGGACCAGATCGAGAAGGCCGTCACCGAGCAAAAACTCGTGCCCGTGACGCGGCCGCAAGTGGACAAGGTGGACTTCCTGGAGAACGGGCCGCTGAAGTTCCGCGCGTCGTTCGAGGTGCTGCCGGAATTTTCGCTCGGGCAATACAAGGACCTCGAAGTGGAAGTGGACGCACTCGCAGTGACAGACGGGGACGTGGATGAGGCGCTCGAAGAGTTGCGCGATCGCGCCGCCGAGTTTGTGGACGTGGAAGCCCGGACACTCGCCGACGGCGACTACGCCCAGCTAAAATTGCTGGGAACACCAGCGGGCGGAGGAGAGCAATTGAAAGCCGACAGCGTGCTCTGCCAGATCGGCGCGAAGGAAACGATGGAGGCTTTCACCGAGAATCTTCGCGGAGCAAAGCCGGGCGAGCAGAAGCACTTCGATGTCGTTTATCCCGCGGACTACCCGGACCCAAAGCTCGCGGGCAAGACGTATCGCTACGCGGCGGACGTGCTCGGCATCAAGGAGCGAAAGCGGCCGGAACTGAACGACGAATTCGCGAAGAAAGTGGGCGACGTTCAGACGCTCGAGGACCTGCGCGGAAAAGTCCGGCAGGGGCTTGAGTCGGCGCGAGAGCAACGCCAGAAAGAACAGGCGCGCGACCGCGTGCTGGCCAAGATCATCGCCGCGCACGACTTCCCGGTGCCCGAGGCGCTGGTGGAGCAACAGATGGACGTGCGGCTGGAACGCGCGGTGCGCTCGCTGGCGTCGCAAGGAGTGGACCCGCGGGCGCTCAATGTGGATTGGGTGTCGATGCGGAGCCGCCAAAGGGAGCGCGCCGTCGAAGACGTGAAGGCCGAATTGCTGCTCGACCGCATCGCGACGGAAGAGAAGATCGAAGTCAACGATGAAGAACTGGAAAAGGAGATCGCCGGGCTCGCCGAACGCAGTGGCGAATCCGCGGCAGTGGTGCGCGCGCGCTTGACAAAGCAAGGAGCGCTCGATAGGATGAAATCGAAGCTTCGGAGTGAGAAGACTCTGGAGTGGCTCTGCCAGAATTCCCGGATCCGGACCCAGGAAAAGAAGGAAACGTAAAGCCCCGGCCGGTTTCCCGCGCGAATCCCAGAACTCGACATCGATGAATCACCCCGACCAGCCCGAAGCATACGCGACAACACTCGTTCCCATGGTGGTCGAACAGACCAATCGCGGCGAACGCGCGTACGACATCTATTCGCGGCTGCTGAAAGACAACATCATCTTCATCGGCACGCCGATCGACGATCACGTGGCGAATCTGGTGACGGCGCAGTTGCTGTTCCTCGAAGCGGAGGATCCGGAGAAGGACATCTCGGTCTACATCAACTCTCCCGGCGGCTCGATTACCGCCGGAATGGCCATTTACGATACGATCCAGTTCGTGCGGCCGGACGTGGTGACCATCTGCGTCGGGCAGGCGGCTTCGATTGCCGCGCTTCTGCTCACCTGCGGCGCGCCCAAGAAGCGCTTCGCCTTGCCGAATTCGCGAATTCTGATTCACCAGCCGTGGATGTCCGGCTTGTCCGGGCAGGCGACGGACATCGACATCCACGCGAAAGAGATCCTGCGCATGCGGAGCGTGATCAATCAACTGCTCGCCGATCACAGCGGCCAGCCGATCGAGAAAGTCGAGCACGACGTCGAGCGCGATTTCATTTTGTCTTCGGAGCAGGCCAAGGAGTACGGCCTGATCGACGAGATCATTTCCAAGCATCGCTGATTCGTACCTAACAGTTAGTATCCAGTTCGTGTTCGCGCGTCCGGGGACGGGAGAACGAGTCTAGAATGATTCGCGCGGCAATCCGGGTGCCTTGGGGCCGCGGAAGGAAGTATCGCCGTTGAAAAAACCGACCACCGAAGAGCCGCTGCGCTGTTCGTTCTGCCACAAGACGCAGGAGCAGGTTGAGAAACTCATCAGCTCGCCTTCGGATTATCCGCGCGCCTACATTTGCAACGAGTGCGTCAGCGTTTGCGAGCAGATTCTCGAAGAGGAAAAGCGCGAGCAATCGGGGCCCGTCAATCGCCGCCTGCCGCGTCCGCCCGAGATCAAATCGTTTTTGGACGGCTACGTAATCGGCCAGGACAAGACCAAGAAGAAACTGGCGGTCGCGGTCTACAACCATTACAAGCGGATTTTTCTGAATCGGCAGCCGGGCGACGTTGAGCTGACAAAATCCAATATCTTGCTGATTGGCCCGACGGGCACGGGCAAGACGCTGTTGGCGCAGACGCTTTCGCGCATGCTTGAAGTCCCGTTTGCGATCGTGGACGCAACGACGCTGACCGAGGCCGGGTACGTCGGCGAGGACGTCGAGAACATTATTCTTAAGCTGCTGCAGAATGCCGACGGCGATGTAACCAAAGCGCAGCAGGGCATCATCTATATCGATGAGATCGACAAAATCTCGAAGAAGGACGAGAACCCCTCGATCACGCGGGACGTCTCCGGCGAGGGCGTGCAGCAAGCGCTGCTGAAGATTCTCGAGGGCACGGTGGCGAACGTGCCGCCGCAGGGCGGGCGAAAGCACCCGCACCAGGAATTCACGCCCGTGGACACGACGAACATCCTCTTCATTTGCGGCGGAGCGTTCGTCGGTCTGGAAAAAATCATCGAGAGGCGCGCCGGGCAGAAATCGCTCGGTTTCCACACCGACGCGCAGCCTTCGACGGCCAGCCGCCGCAACATCGAGACGCTTGAGCAAGTGCAGCCGACCGATTTGATCCGCTACGGCTTGATTCCGGAATTCGTCGGACGCCTGCCGGTGCTGGGCGTGCTGGGCGATCTCGATAAGGCGGCGCTGATGCGCATCTTGACCGAGCCGAAGAACGCGCTGATCCGCCAGTACCAGCGACTGTTTGAATTTGAAAATGTGCGGCTCCGCTTCAGTGACGAAGCACTGGAGACCGTCGCCGACCTGGCGATGCAGCGCAAAGTGGGCGCGCGCGGCCTGCGCATGATCCTCGAAGACTTGATGTTGGAATTGATGTACCACCTGCCGACGCAGCGTAAGGTGCGCGAGTTCTCGGTCACGGCCGACATGGTGCGCGGCCGCGAGATTAACTGGAGCTTGCTCGAGAAGGCAGGATGAAGCGCGAAGGAGACTCGGCCCCCGAAGCAATGTTCAATCGAGAAAAATCCGATTTGAAACGCCTGCCGATGATGCCGGTGCGGGACATGGTCATCTTCCCGCAGATGATGTCGCCGTTCATCGTCGGGCGGGAAAGCTCCGTTCGGGCGCTGGAAGAGGCGCTCGCAGGTGACAAGAAGATTTTCCTCGCGACGCAGCACGACGCTTCGCTCGACGACCCCAAGCCCGAGGAGATCTACACGGTCGGAACCATCGCCAACATTGTGCAGAGCGTGAAGCTCGCCGACGGCAACATCAAGGTTCTGGTCGAGGGAGTGGAGCGCGGGAAGGTCGTACAGGTAACGAGCGAAGAAGGCTTTTTCCGCGCCTCGGTGCGCGCGATCCCGAACCGGGCCGAGCCGTCGCCGCAAGTGGAGCAGGCCGTCACGCGGGTCACCGGCCTCTTCGAGCAGTACGTCAAGCTCTCGCAAAACTTGAATTACGATTCGATGATCGCCGCCGTGCGCGCCGACGACGCCGCGAAGTTGTCCGACAGCGTCGCCTCCAACCTGCAGATCCCCGTCGAAGAGAAGCAGGAATTGCTCGAGTGCTTCGATCCGCTTGAACGGCTGAATCGCGTGGCCGACATCCTCGATGGCGAAATCGAAAAGCTGAATGTCGAGCGCAACATCAATACGCGCGTGAAGCGTCAGATGGAACGTGCGCAAAAAGAGTACTACTTGAACGAGAAATTGAAGGCCATCCACAAGGAATTGGGTCGCGGCGAAAAGAACGAACTGGAAGAGCTGAAGAGAAAGATCGACGCCGCGGGCATGCCCAAGGATACGCACGAAAAGGCGATCCAGGAACTCAAGCGGCTGGAAATGATGCCGCCGATGTCGGCGGAATCCACCGTCAGCCGGAATTATATCGACTGGCTGATCGCCATGCCTTGGAAAAAGAAGTCCAAAGAGATCCGGGATATCGCGGTCGCCGAGCGCATCCTGGAAGAAGATCACTACGGGCTCGAAAAGGTGAAGGAGCGCATCCTCGAGTACCTGGCGGTGCGCCAACTGGTGAAAAACCCGCGCGGGTCGATCTTGTGTTTCGTCGGGCCGCCGGGCGTGGGAAAGACTTCACTGGCGATGTCCATCGGCCGGGCTACGGGCCGGAAATTCGTTCGCGTCTCGCTCGGCGGCGTGCGCGATGAAGCGGAAATCCGCGGCCACCGGCGCACCTACATCGGGGCACTGCCGGGCCAGATCATCCAGCTCATGAAGAAAGCGGGGACGGTGAACCCGATCTTCGTGCTGGACGAAGTGGACAAGATGTCCACCGATTTTCGGGGCGATCCTTCAGCGGCGCTGATGGAGGTTCTAGACCCGGAGTTGAATCACGCCTTCACCGATCACTACCTCGACGTCGAATACGATCTCTCCAAGGTGATGTTCATCTGCACGGCGAACGTGCTGCACACGATCCCGCAGCCGCTGCAGGACCGCATGGAAGTTCTCCGCATCCCAGGCTATACCGAGAACGAGAAGATGCAGATCGCGAAGCGTTTCTTGGTGAAGAAGCAGCGCGAGCTGACGGGTCTGTCCGACGAAAACATCGTCTTCTCCGACGAAGCACTGACTACCATCATCCGCCACTACACTCATGAAGCGGGCGTGCGTAACCTCGAGCGCGAGATAGCCAACATCTGCCGCAAGAACTCGCGCCGCGTGGTGAAAGAGGGCCGCGGGATCCACGTGGAAATCACCACGGCGAACGTCAGCGAATTTCTCGGCGTGATCAAGTTCCGCGAAATCTGGGCGGAGAAAAAGAATGAGATTGGCTTGGCGACCGGCCTGGCCTGGACCGAAGTCGGTGGCCAGGTGCTCTCGACCGAATCCACGCTGATGGAAGGCAAGGGGCGGTTGACGCTCACGGGCAAGCTGGGCGACGTCATGCAGGAATCCGCGCAAGCGGCGATGAGCTACGTGCGCTCACGAACGGCGCTATTCGGCCTGCCGCGCGATTTCTACCGGCACGTCGACATTCACGTGCATGTTCCCGAAGGGGCAATCCCGAAGGACGGACCTTCGGCGGGCATTACGATCGCGACGACCATCGTGAGCGCGCTGACGCGCATCCCCGTGCGCTGCGACGTGGCCATGACCGGCGAGATTACGCTGCGGGGCAAGGTCCTGCCTATCGGCGGCGTGAAGGAAAAGCTGCTCGCCGCGCATCGTGTGGGCATGCGCACCGTGATTCTTCCGAAAGACAACGAAAAGGATTTGGCGGAAATTCCGGCGGAGGTTCAGGCGAACCTCGCGCTTCGCTTCGTCGAGACGATGGACGAGGTCTTGCAGTTTGCCCTCGAACATCCCGTCCAAACGGCCGCGCCGGGGCCGGTGCCTGAAGTGGCGGCCGACTTCCGCGCGGAAGCCGAGAGCGACCAGGAATTGACAAATTAAAGGAGAGCCCTCCGCTCTCCCTCCCGGAATCAAATGAGGATGGGGTGTTCCGGGACGAATAGGACTTTGCGCTCTTCTCGGGGCGCAGGAATTCGATTTCACGCTTGGACCGTGGCTGGAAGTGGCATCGCCTGCCCGGAGACCTCCGAAATCGCGACTCCGGCCTGAATTTGAGGTCTAACGTAAGGAAAGCAAAACGATGAGTATTAGCCTTGCAGAACTGAAAGAGAAAAACATCACCGATCTGGCGAAAGTCGCCAAGGATCTGCAGATCCAAGGCGCCAGTGGCATGCGCAAGCAGGAATTAATTTTCCAGATCCTCCGTGCGCAGACGGAAAAGAACGGATTGATATTTTCCGAGGGCGTGCTGGAGTGTCTGCCGGACGGCTTCGGATTCCTCCGCGCGCCCGAGTACAATTATCTTCCGGGCCCGGACGACATCTACGTCTCG
This sequence comes from Candidatus Methylomirabilota bacterium, assembly GCA_035626055.1. Taxonomy (GTDB): domain Bacteria; phylum Acidobacteriota; class Terriglobia; order Acidiferrales; family UBA7541; genus DASPOJ01. Next base: position 11,411 of record DASPOJ010000080.1, read on the forward strand.
CCGTCGCAGATTCGCAAGTTCGACTTGCGCACCGGCGACACCGTCTCCGGGCAAGTGCGTCCTCCGAAGGACGGCGAGCGCTATTTCGCGCTCATCAAGGTCGAAGCCGTCAACTTCGAGGATCCCGAAGTCGCGCGCAACAAAATCTTCTTCGACAACCTGACGCCGCTCTACCCGGCGGGCCGACTCAAGATGGAGACCGCGAAGGAAAACCTCACAGGGCGAGTGCTCGATCTGCTCTGCCCGGTCGGCAAGGGGCAACGCGGATTGATTGTCGCGCCGCCGCGCACCGGCAAGACGATGATGCTGCAAAGTATCGCGAACTCCGTCAGCACGAATCATTCCGAGGTTGCGCTCATTGTGCTGCTGATCGACGAGCGGCCCGAGGAAGTCACGGACATGCAGCGCACGGTAAAGGGCGAAGTCATCAGCTCGACGTTCGACGAGCCGCCGCAGCGGCACATTCAGGTCGCCGAGATGGTGCTCGAGAAAGCGAAGCGGCTAGTGGAGCACAAGCGGGATGTCGTCATCCTGCTGGATTCCATCACGCGGCTCTCGCGCGCCTATAACGCCGTCACGCCGCCTTCGGGCAAAGTGCTTTCCGGCGGTATCGACGCCAACGCGCTGCAGCGGCCGCGGCGCTTCTTCGCGGCGGCGCGCAATATCGAGGAGACCGGATCGCTCACCATCATCGCCACCGCGCTGATCGATACCGGCAGCCGCATGGACGACGTCATCTTCGAAGAGTTCAAGGGCACCGGCAACATGGAAATCAATCTTGATCGCCGCCTCGTGGACAAGCGCATCTTTCCGGCGATCGACATCAACCGTTCCGGAACGCGTAAGGAAGAACTGCTGATGCCGACGGACGAATTGAACCGCGTCTGGGTGCTGCGGAAAGTGCTGAACCCGCTCTCTCCTGTGGAAGCGATGGAGCTGCTGCTGGGCCGGCTTGCCAAGACGAAGTCGAACGCCGAATTCCTCGCGTCCATGTCCAGCCCGGCCTGAACCTGCCGACCGGCTTGTCTACAGCTTAATTTTCAATTCAAGGCTTTGTAGGTGCGGCTTCTCGCGCCGGCGGTGCACTTGTGCGCGCTTTCTCGGACGCAATCCAGGCGTGAACCTGCTTCTCGAGCACGTCCAGGGGCAGCGCGCCCTCGCCAAGGATCGTGTCGTGAAACGCGCGCTCGTCGAACTTGTCGCCCAGCGCCGCTTCCGCTTCGTTGCGCAGCCGGCGAATTTCCATTTGGCCGATCTTGTAGCCGAGCGCCTGACCCGGCCAAACGATGTAGCGGTCCACTTCCACGACGACGTCGCGCTCGGGCACGGCGGAATTGTCGCGGAAATACTGAAGGGCCTGCTCGCGCGTCCAGCCCATGGAATGAATGCCTGTGTCCACCACGAGGCGAATCGCGCGCCACATCTCGTCGTTGATCTGGCCGAATTTCATGTATGGGTCCGTGTAGAGACCGAGTTCCTCGCCCATGGTTTCGCAGTACAGCGCCCAGCCTTCGATGTACGCCGTATAACCCAGCTGCTTGCGGAACTCCGGCATCCCCTGCATTTCCTGTGCGAGGGAAAGCTGCAAGTGATGGCCGGGGACGGACTCGTGCAGCGTCAGCGATTCGGACTCCCATTTCGGCCGCTGCGGCAGATCGTACGTATTCACCATGAACCAGCCGGGGCGCCCGACCGGCGACGCGCCAGGCTGGTAGTACGCCATGAATTGCGACGGCGCGATTGCCGCGGGAACTTCCTTCACGCCGTAAGTTAGGCGCGGCAGCTTGCCGATGATGAGCGGCAATTGCGGGTCGATGCGCTTGGTGAGGTCGCGGTAATACATCAGCATTTCGCCGGCGCTTGTGAAGAAGAAACGCGGATCGCTGTGTAGGAATTGGCTGAACTGCTGCAGCGTTCCGTGGAAGCCGGTCTGCGCCATCACGCTGTCCATCTCGGCGCGCAGGCGCTTCACTTCGTCTAGGCCGATCTGGTGAATTTGCTGCGGAGTAAGATTCGTGGTCGTATGCCAGCGCACGTTGTACGCGTAGTTCGCCGGGCCATCGGGCAGATCGCTCATGGCGACGCTTCCAGCGCACTGCGGAATGTAGGTATTCACCAGGAAATCGTGCAGCTTCTGGAACGCGGGCAGGAAACTCTCGCGGTACGCCGCGCGCGCTTCGTCGTGAAGGCGCGACTGCTCTTCCGCGGGAATTTCGTCAGGGAATTTCTGGAACGCCGCGAGCAGCGGGCTTTTGTCGGGATCGTCGAAAATTTGATCCGTCACCTGCTTCGGGACATCGCGCAGCGTCACTCTCGGCGGCATGCTGTGCTCGCGCATTCCGGCCTGCATTTCCGCGATCGTCTGATCCACAAGCCGCGGCACGCCTCGGAGCCGCGCCACAATGTCCTCGTAGTCGCTCGCGCGTTCGGCGGGCATCAGCGCGATGATCTGGGCGACAGTCTGTTGGACGCCTTCCACTTGATTGATCGGACGCAGCAAGCTCGGGATCGAGACCGAGCCGAAGGGGAAGGGATCGTTGTGGAAGCGCCGGCCTTCGATGGCGGTTTGAAGGAGCCGGCGATATAGCTCGAAGTTCAAGCGATCTTCGGCGTTCAGCGGATCTCGAGACATGCTCTCAAGCTCGTGCAGCGCCGCGCGCAAATGCGTTTCGCGCCGCGCCATCGCTTCGGGCGAAAGGTCAGCCCACCGGTTGTTGTACCCCGGCGCGCCGATGGACGTGGCAAACTCCGGATACTCCTTTATCCAGTAATTCCAATCCTGCTCGAAGAAATGGCGCAGCCGGGGCGATCCGGACTCGGCGGGCGCGGCGGCTCTCTCCTGTGGCGCTGCAGTTAACTGCCCTCCGAGAAGAAACGCGAGAAAAAAGAAAAAGACCAAGTGTCGAATCAAGGGTTTGCCTCCGGGAAAATCTCAGGACTTGCGCCGCGCTGCTCCGGATTCCATCCGCGCCTCCGCCAGCAAGATAATCAGCCGCGCTGTTTCTTCGGCGTCCATCGCGGTATTGTCCAGGAGCACGGCGTCCGCTGCGCGAACCAGCGGCGAGGCGGCGCGCTGCGAGTCGCGCCGGTCGCGGTCGTGAATTTCTTCGAGCGTCTGCTCCAGGCTCACGGCGCCGCCCTCCTGCTGGTGCTCGAGCCACCGTCTGCGGGCGCGCACTTCGGGCGATGCGACGAGAAAGATTTTCAGTTCGGCGTTCGGGAACACAACTGATCCGATGTCGCGTCCTTCCATCACGACTCCTCCCTGCGCGCCCGCGCGCTGCTGCTGCGCCACGAGCACGCGCCGAACTCCCGGAAGCATGGCCACCTTCGATGCGCCCAGCGCGACCGCGGGCGTGCGAATGGCCGACGTCACATCTTTGCCGTCCACGCGCACGCGCATGCCCTCCGGTCCCCGATCAAGATCGATGCGCGTGGCTTGCACCATTTCCTCAAGGCGCTCGGGCGCGTCGAGCGGCACGGCGTCGCGCAACGCCTTCCAAGCCACAGCCCGATACATCGCGCCGCTATCGAGATGCGCGTAGCCCAGCAGCTCTGCCACGCGGCGGGCCACGGTGCTTTTCCCAGAGCTGACCGGCCCGTCGATTGCGATGATTAGTTTTTCCACCGGGACTTTCGCGCGTCCTCTCGTGCGGCCTTAGATGCGCTTGAACGCACGCTCGATCTCGCGCAACGAATAGCGCAGGACGATCGGCCGGCCGTGCGGGCAACTCATTGGGGCGTCGGTCCTGGCGAGCTCGTCGAGCAGCCATTCCATCTTTTTCTGGTCGAGCGGCATATTCACTTTGATCGCCGCGCGGCACGAAGTCGACGCGGCAATCTTCGCCTGCAGCGTGTCGAGCGAGATTGCGGAATTCTCGCGCTCGATCCCGTCCAGGATTTCGAGCAGCAATTTTTCCGCGTCCGCGCTGGCAATCCCCGCCGGCGTCGCCTGGATCGCGACGGTGCGCGGCCCCATCGGCGACACTTCGAATCCGTTCGCCGAAAGCTCCTCGGCGATGCGCTCGAATGTCACGAGTTGGCGCGGCGAAAGCTCCGCCACGATCGGCACGAGCATGCGCTGGCCGGTGAGCTGCCCGGCGCGGCGGGCCTGCAGGTGCTGCTCGAAAAGGATTCGCTCATGGGCGACGTGCTGATCGATCAGCCAGAGGCCTTCGCCGTTTACGGCGACGATAAAGCTAGCGTTCACCTGCCCGAGCGGTTTCAAATCCAGCAGGCTCGACGCGCTCGCCGGCACTTCGGCTTGCTGTGTCGCAATCTCGCGGAATCGTTGGGCGAAGGTCGGCGCTGGCGCATCGGAAACGGCGTTGGGTGCGGGACCTTCAGTCGCGCCGGGCTCGAACTGGAATCGCTGCGCTTCCGGTTGAGCGGGCGCCGTTGTGAGCGTGAACTCTTCCGCAGCCGCGATGCCGCCGAACGGCGTCATTGGGGGAATCACGGCGCGCGCCGATCCTCCTGTGTTCGCGTCGCCGAAAATGGCCGGCGCGCTCGGCTGCGTTGCACCGCCTGCTGCGCCGGCGGCCGCGGCGGTGACGAAGCTCGGAACGGGCCGGGCGCGCGTGAGCGCCTGGCGAATCGCATCGCGCGCGAAATCGTGGACGAATTGCGGATGCCGGAAACGCACCTCGATTTTCGCGGGATGAACATTGACATCCACTTCTTCGCTCGGCAATTCCAGAAATAGCAGAACGGCGGGGAAGACATTTTGCGGAACGATGTTGCGATACGCCTCGTGGATCGCGTGCAGGATTAACCGGTCGCGTACGAGCCGGCGGTTCACAAATATGTAGATGCTGTTCCGGTTTGCGCGCTGCACTTCCGGCCGTGAGACAAATCCGCTCGCGCCCAATTGCGCCGCGTGCTCTTCGGCTTCGATCTCCGGTTCCATAATAGCCGCTCGCACAGGCGCCTGCACCGGCGGAATCTCGACGAGTTCATCAAGCGCCTGCCGCCCGAACAATTGATACACGCGATCCGTTAGATTCGTCGCGGGCACCGCATCCACGATGTCCTGTGTCGGCGACTTCAGCACGAAATGCTTGTCGGGATTGGCCAGGGCGTAGTGCGTGACGACCGAAGCGATGTGGCCGAGCTCGGTCGTGTCCGACTTCAGGAATTTTCGCCGCGCCGGTACGCAGTAGAACAAATCCGCGACGCTCACCGTGGTGCCTGCGGGCAATCCCGCGGGCTTCACGCCCACTAGTTTGCCGCCCGCGAATTCGATGCGCGTGCCTTCTTCTTCCTCCGCGGCGCGCGTTTCGAGCAGCAGCCGTGAGACCGCCGCGATCGAAGGCAGCGCTTCGCCGCGAAATCCGAGCGTCTCGATCGAGAGCAGATCGTCCGCCGTGCGGAGCTTCGAGGTCGCGTGGCGCTCGAACGCGAGCAGCGCATCGTCGTGCGCCATTCCGTAACCGTCGTCGCTCACGCGAATCATCCGCCGCCCGCCCGCCTCGGTCTCGACGCGCACCGTGCGCGCCCCGGCGTCCAGCGCGTTCTCGAGGAGCTCCTTCACAACAGACGCCGGCCGCTCGACAACTTCTCCCGCGGCGATTTTGTTCGCCACATTCTCCGGCAGTATACGTATCCGGCTCATGCTCGGCGGCCCTTCTCGGTAGACATTTTTCCGCCTGCGATCTTGCGCATCATTTCCGCCGATAGTCTGTGATGTTGAACCATGTCGGTTCTTAGGGGGTCGGAGCTTTAGCTCCGACATAAGCTGCTCTCATTTGAGGGGCTTTAGCCCCTGAGGCCAAATCTTTCAGCCGTTCCGGCATCGGGTCCAATTTGAATTTCCCCGCAATCGATCCGAAAGGCCAATCCTTTGGTCTGTCCACAAGCTGGGCCCGAACGGGATTCATCCAAATGTACTCCGATTTTTGCGCGAAGTCCTTTGCATCTCGAACGCTTTCTTCGTGGAATCCCACCTGCCACACGGGCGTGTGGCTGCCTCGCCGCACGTGAATGTCATGGGAACTTCTTCCTTTGATCAGTTGCACGGCTTTTTCGAGAGTCACGTCCTTCGTTGGCGTCAGGAGCACGTGCAAGTGGTCGGGCATGACCACAAATTCGTGCAGGAGGTAGGCGCCCGCATCACGATAGTGCGCGAGACACCACATTACGATCTGAGCGGCTTCTGGGACTTGAAAGATCGCATAGTTTTGCCACGTCTTTGTAGAAACAAAATAAGTGAAGCCCGGCGCCGTCCTGTGAGCAAGACGTCCCATTTTCCCTCAGCGGCTAAAGCCGCTTTCCACCCTGGCCAATATGTCGGAGCTAAAGCTCCGACCCCCTAAAATTCCAATGCCCCAACTGCGACCTAAACTCGTGATTGGTCGAGCGCCTCAGCCAATTTCGTCGCGCAATTCATAACCGCCGCCGCCTCGCCGCCTAGCCCACGCTGTGTACGGAGAGCGCAACGGAACTCTGCTACCGTCCGGGTTGTTGATTGGAGAGTTGCAAAATAAGCAGTCAAGCCATTTAACGGGCGCTGCCACAGCGCCTGCAGCCACTTTGCGCGTGAGCACCCAGTTCTCCGCTTTGCAACCGCCATTGGCACACTCATACCGTAGACTTCCGGCGACCAAGAGGTTCAAATCTTCATACAGTTGAGCAAGCGACACGAATGACGGTGCGTCGGCCATCAAGTCCTGAGCCGCGGTCGTTTTCGCAAACGCGATCACTTCGCGTATCGATTTTTCGCCCGCCAACAAAGCCACGACGCGATCCAAACCCAACGCGATTCCGCCGTGCGGCGGCGTGCCGTAGGTCAGCGCGTCAAGAAAGAATCCAAAGCGCGCGCGCTGCTGCTCCTCGCTCAGCCCCAGCGCGCGAAACACGCGCGTCTGGATTTCTTCCAGGTGATTTCGGATGCTTCCCGATCCCAACTCCACGCCGTTCAGCACCAGATCGTATCCCTTCGAGCGCATCGACAGCCGCACTTCGTCCGACGGATCCTCCAACTTCGGCACATCCTCTTCGACGATTCCGGTGAATGGATGCTGGGCGCTCACAACACACTTCTCCGAGTCGCTCCACTCGAACAGCGCGAATCCCGTGATCCAAAGAAACTTCCATTCGTCCTTGGGGATGAGATTCAGCTTATCGGCAAGATACAAACGCACTTGTCCCGCCACAAGCGCCGCCGCGTCCGTTCCGGGAATTTGCTCTTTGGCCGTCACCGCAATCACCAAATCGCCCGGCTTCGCACCCGTCGCGCCCGCAATCTTGCGAAGCGCTTCGGCGCCCATCATTTTTTCCAGCGAGGACGCCACACCCTCCGCCGTCACTTTTATCGTGAACACGCCAGCCGCGCCGGCCGCCCTTGCCCGCTCCGTTAACTCATCGAGCTGCTTGCGCGAGAACGCCGCGGCACCCGGCGCTGCAATCGCCTGCACGTTTCCGTGAATGCGCAGCGTCTCGCGACTCGCCGCGAACTGCGCCGTGACGTCGTGCAGCTCCATGCCGAATCGCAGATCCGGCTTGTCCGAACCGTAACGTGCGATCGTCTCGCGATACTCCATTCGCGGGAACGGTCCCTTCGCCACGATTCCCGCCGCGGCGCACGCGCGCTCCATTACGCGTTCGATCACGCTGAAAATGGCTTCCTGCGTCGGGAACGACATCTCCAGATCGAGTTGCGTGAATTCCGGCTGGCGGTCGGCGCGCAAATCCTCGTCGCGGAAGCAGCGCACGATCTGGAAGTAGCGGTCGAGTCCTGCGATCATCAGGATTTGCTTGAAGATCTGCGGCGATTGCGGCAGCGCGTAGAATTGCCCCGGATACACGCGGCTCGGCACGAGATAATCGCGCGCGCCCTCCGGCGTCGAGCGCGTCAGCATCGGCGTCTCGATCTCGAGGAAGCCCAGCTCGTCGAGCGCACGGCGGATCTCGAGGACTACTTTGTGGCGCAGCGCGAGATTCCGCTTCGGCCGCGGACGCCGCAAGTCCAGATAGCGGTAGCGAAGTCGCGTCTCTTCCGCTGCGCTCACTTCGTCTTCGATTTGAAACGGAGGCGTCTTCGCCGTGTTTAGCAAGCGCAGCTCCGCGCCGACCACTTCCACATCGCCCGACGGCAATTCCGGATTCGGCTTCTGCCGCCGCACGACCCGTCCGCGCACCGCCACGACGTACTCCGGCCGCACTTCATCCGCGCGCGTGTGCGCCGCCGCATTCAGCTCCTTGTTGAAGACGACTTGCGCGATGCCCGCGCGATCGCGCACATCGAGAAAAATCAAATTGCCCAGGTCGCGCCGCCGGTGCACCCATCCCGCCAGCGTGACCTCGCGCTCCGCATCCGACGCGCGTAGTTCACCGCAATACTTCGTCCGCTGCCAATCTCCCAAAGCGTCCAGCTTCATGGCTTGGTTGTCTCCCATTTTCCGTCCGTAGTGCGCGTGGATGCCATCTCAGCTTAGGGTAACGTGGGGGTGGCTCTCCTCATCCCTAATTTTCTTCACGAGATCGTTCTCATTCAATTGGTACTGCACGCCGGTTGAGAGATCTTTCAGGCCATAAACTCCGCTTTCCAGCTCAACGCCACCAATAATGACGGCCCAACTCGCGGCCAGGCGGTTCGCCAAACTCAGTGATTTCCTGAACTTCATCTCATCAGCAGGCACTTCGACGCGGAATCCTTCGGCACGCAGGCGGCGCGCCAACTTCACGCTGGCCCCATAGCTCTCTTTGCCGGACCAGGCGATGAAGACGCTGGGAGCTTCCCCTCCGTACTGTTTGTCAACCAGAGAAGGCCGTCCCCGCCAAAATGCTGGGAGGTTACCCCCACCCTGTTGCAACGACAGAATCAGCCGGTCGGTGCCAATTGCGAACCCGATTCCTTTCGTCGGTGGTCCGCCCAGCAGTTCGACAAGGCCATCGTACCGTCCGCCGCCGCAGATCGCGTCCTGCGAACCGAGCCCCGGCGCCGTAATCTCGAATGTC
>DASPOJ010000081.1:0-3503 GCA_035626055.1 Candidatus Methylomirabilota bacterium
TCCGCCCGCGCCGGGGCAAGAGCAGAACAATTAGCGGGGCGAACTGGCAGCTTCAACGGCGTCCCGCTGTTCGGTTCTCCCCTAGCAGGCCGGAGCTTCAGTTCCGGCGTGGGCGACGGAAACAAGAGAGGGGCTATAACCCCTGAAGTCTAATAGGGAATCCGTTCGCATGATACGCCGAGACTTTGAGCAGTGACGCACTGAACTCTCCTCTGGTCCGGCAAGGCGCGGGTGGGGCCGCACGCATGCCTCCTCAGGTTTCACCCGCGCCGACTCTTCTCCCGCTCGTCCAGGATCGCCCATTCCCTTGGCATCGCTCTTCATCGCTGAACCGAATTCGTCCCCGCAGGAGCGGCAACTCGTTGTCATCTTGCCGCGTGCCCGCCCATTCCCTACAATCGAGCAAATGGGACGGACGCAGGCGGAGTTCGTGGCGGAATGAAAGCTAAAGGTAAGCACGAATCGACAACCGGTCCCGAGGCCACGTCGCGCCGTCCCTCGCCTCGCGACCGCGCGTGGGAGAAGAACACGCTTGAACCGGCCTTGGCGCAGTCGCCCGAGCGCGCCGCGCAGTTCACCACGATTTCGGGACATCCCGTTCGCATCCTTTACACGAAAGCTGATTTAGCCGATTGGGATGCGCAACGCGATCTCGGCGCGCCCGGCGAGCCGCCTTACACGCGCGGCATCCACTCCTCGATGTATCGCGCGCGGCTCTGGACGATGCGGCAATTCGCCGGATTCGGCACGGCGGAAGACACCAATCGCCGCTTCCGCTACCTCCTTGCGCAAGGACAGACGGGCCTCTCGGTAGCATTCGATCTCCCGACGCTCATGGGCTATGACTCCGACCATCCGCTCTCGGTAGGCGAAGTCGGCAAATGCGGTGTGGCGATCAGTTCCCTCGCGGACATGGAAGTCCTCTTCGATCAAATTCCGCTGGCGGACGTCACCACCTCGATGACGATCAATTCTCCCGCATCCATCCTTTGGGCGATGTACCTGGCCGTCGCGGAAAAGCAGGGCGCGGACTGGCGCAAGATTTCCGGCACGCTGCAAAACGACATCCTGAAGGAATACATCGCGCAGAAGGAATATATCTATCCGCCCGAGGCGTCGCTGCGCTTGGTTGTGGACACGTTGGAGTTCGGCGCCCAGCGAACGCCGCGCTTCAATCCCATCTCCATCAGCGGCTACCACATTCGAGAGGCGGGCTCGACGGCGATTCAGGAGTTGGCCTTCACCCTGCGCGACGCCATCGAGTACGTCGAGCGCGGTGTCCAGCGCGGACTTGCCGTGGACGGATTCACGCCGCGGCTTTCGTTCTTCTTCAACGCCCACAACGATTTCTTCGAGGAAGTCGCGAAGTATCGCGCCGCGCGCCGCATCTGGTGCAAGACGATGCGCGAGCGCTTCGGTGCGTCGAGCGCGCGCTCGTGGGCGCTGCGATTCCATTCGCAGACTGCCGGCTGCTCACTCACGGCGCAGCAGCCCAGGAACAACGTTGTCCGCACGGCGATTCAGGCGCTTGCGGCCGTGATGGGCGGCACGCAGTCCCTGCACACGAATTCTCTGGACGAAGCCTGGGCCCTGCCCACCGAAGCCGCGGCCACTACCGCCCTCCGCACGCAACAGATCCTCGCCCACGAAACCGGTGTTACGAATACGGTGGACCCGTTCGGCGGCTCCTATTTCGTCGAGGCGCTCACCAATGAGGTCGAGCGCGGCGCCTGGGATTACATCGAGAAGATCGACGCCATGGGCGGCATGGTCGCGGCGATCGAGCGCGGGTTTCCTCAACGCGAGATCGCGGATGCCTCCTACCGCTACCAGCTTGCCGTGGACCGCAAGGAAAAGATCATCGTCGGCGTGAATGAGTTCGTGGGCGAAGAGAAACCAATCGAAATTCTGCAGATTGACGATACTGTCGCGCGCCATCAGGAGCGACGCCTGAGCACGCTTCGTGCCGAGCGCTCCTCGGAGGCCGTCGCGCGCTCGTTGGCCGCACTGCGCAAGGCCGCGGAGGGCACTGCGAATACGATGCCCTACATTTACGAGGCTGTCTGCGCCTACGCCACGCTGGGCGAAATCTGCGATGCCTTCCGCGACGTCTTCGGCACCTATACCGAAACCCCAATCACGTAGACTTAGCTCCGTGCCGCTTTTCTGTGTTTTCTGAGTTCTCTACGCCCTCTGTGTTAGATTTCGCGTCTCTTAAGATGACCGGCGACGAACTCGCCCACGAAATCTTCGGCGCAGCGATCGAAGTGCACCGCCCTCTCGGCCCCGGCCTGCTTGAATCCGCACATGAAAAATGTCTAACCCATGAGCTCTCCATTCGTGGTCCCCGTTTTGAGCGGCAGAAACCTGTGGCCGTCGTGTACAAGGATGCCGAACTGGATTGCGGCCATTGCATTGATTTGCTGACCGAAGTCCGCATCGCCGTGGAACTATAGTTCATTGAGGCGCTGGCTCCGAATCACGAAGCGATCATGTTGACCTACCTGCCCATGTCGCACTGCCAGCTCGGACTCTTGATCAATTTCCACGTGCAGACCTTGAAGGATGGCGTTCGGCGGTTTATCGTTTAGACTAAGTGAATAGAAACGACGCACCACTGAGCACACAGAGTGCACAGAGAGAATGACTGACAAGAAGATTCGCGTTCTCATCGCCAAGCCCGGCCTTGACGGCCACGACCGCGGCGCCAAGATTATTGCCCGCGCCATGCGCGATGCCGGCATGGAAGTCATCTACACCGGCTTGCGGCAAACTCCGGAGATGATCGCCTCCGCAGCCGAGCAAGAAGATGTGGACGTCATCGGCCTCTCGATTCTCTCCGGCGCGCACAATTCTCTCTGTCCGCGCCTGATGGACCTGCTCCGGCAGAAGCATATGGACGATGTCGTCGTCCTCGTCGGCGGAATCATTCCGGAGGCCGACATCGCCACCCTGAAGCAGGCGGGCATCTCTGAAGTCTTTCTCCCCGGCGCTTCGATGCAAGACATCGTGAAGTTCGTTCTGGAACGCGTGTCGGCCCGATCCTGATTCCAGCGGCCGCACAGGAGCCAGCAATTGTCCAGGTCCGAGATCAAGACGAAACTGAATCCAAGCTCCTCCGAGTACCTGAAGAACACACGCCGCATGGTGGATCTCCTTACCGAAATCAAGAACGAGGAATCGGTCCTGCAACAATGCGGCGGCGCGAAAGCCATCGATTCGCAGCACAAAAAGGGCCGCCTCACGGCGCGCGAGCGCATCTCCAAACTGATCGACCCCGAAACGTCGTTCTTTGAATTGGGCCTCTACGCCGCGTTCGGCATGTACGAGGAGTGGGGCGGCGCGCCCGCAGCCGGCACGATCACGGGCCTGGCGCAGGTGTGCGGGCGGCTGTTCATGGTCATTGCCAACGACGCAACGGTAAAGGCCGGCGCTTTCTTCCCGATGACCGCGAAGAAAGTGATTCGCGCGCAGAACATAGCGATCGAGAATCGCGTCCCTAC
>DASPOJ010000082.1:0-18924 GCA_035626055.1 Candidatus Methylomirabilota bacterium
AGACAAGATGCGGCTACTGCTGCACGAGCAGCGTCACCGGCTGCAGGAATTGGTGACGCACGCAGGTTTTCGCCGCCTCGAAGAAATCCTGCGGCAGAATCGTCAGCGCGCCGATGAGTTGCTGATGCGCCTTGGCGACGCTCTCGAAACGCGCCTCGAACTCGTGCGCCGCCGCTTGACCATCGCGCAGACGCGCATTGCATCGTTCGATTTACGCCAGCGGATTCAGGCCATGCGATTGCGCATCGGCCAGCGCTCGGAGGAATTGCGCCGGCGCGTCGAGCGCTTGCTCGCCGCGAAACGCCAGCGCATCGAGCGCCTCGGCGTGCAACTCGAGGAGCGCAGCCCGCTGCGCGTGCTCGAGCGCGGCTACGCCATAGCGTATGACGCCGCGGGCCACATCCTCCGCTCGCCCGATCAAGTCGCGCTCGGCGATGAAGTCCGCGTGCAGTTGGCCCGCGGCCGCCTTATTACCGATGTCAGAAAACGGGAGGTGTAAGCAATGAATGCTTCCGAACTAAAGTACATTAGACGCTGTGCCCAATGGGTCCCGAAGGAACAAAGAAAGGATATGCCAAGGGGTGTACGAGGCATTTACGCGCTACACAAGAAAAGGTCTCATACGAAACTATTCGACGTTGTCTACATTGGAATGGCATCGGAAGGAGGAGGAGTTCGCAGCCGCCTTGAACGGCATTCTAAAAGTAAGCGGAAGGATTGGTCTCACTTTTCGGTATTCGAGGTTTGGCCAAACATTCCACACGACGAGGTCGCAGAACTCGAGGGACTATTCAGGGAAATCTATCGGAAAGACAAGCGCGCGAATCGGTTCAATCGTCAAGGCAAATGCAAGAGGATTCAAAGCGTCAGGGTTCGGGAACCTAAGCTTAGCGAAGCGTTCTCAACATAAATGGAGGCGGCCGTGGGCGCGCTAGCCCTCTAAAGAGGGGTCACTCATCGTCCGAGGTGCTGGCGACTTTCAGCACGGCGAGGAACGCTTCCTGCGGTATGTCCACGCGGCCGACGCGCTTCATTCGCTTCTTTCCTTCTCTTTGTTTCTCGAGGAGTTTGCGTTTGCGCGTGATGTCGCCGCCGTAGCATTTGGCGAGAACGTTCTTCCGCATGGCCGCTACTGTTTCGCGCGCGATGACGCGGCTGCCAATCGCCGCCTGAATCGGCACCTCAAACATTTGGCGCGGAATGAGCTTGCGCAGACGCGTAACGAGTTCCTTGCCGCGCTCGTACGCGAATTCCCGGTGACACACCAGCGTCAGCGCGTCCACCGGCTCGCCGCCGACCAACACGTCAAGCTTGACGAGATCGGCTTCCTTGTAGCCGGAGAGGTGGTAGTCGAGCGAAGCGTAGCCCCGCGAAACGCTTTTTAGCCGGTCGTAGAAATCCAGAACGATTTCGTTGAGCGGCAGGTCATAGGTCAGCAGCACGCGTGTGGGCGAGAGATACTCGAAGTTCTTCTGCACGCCGCGCTTGTCCTCGCAGAGCTGCAAAATGGCGCCCACGGATTCCTCGGACGTGATAATCATCGCCGTGATTACCGGCTCCTCGATTTTGGAGATCGCGCTGGGCGACGGGAACTTCGTGGGGTTGTCCACTTCGATCGTGCCCGCGCCTGTGGTCGTGATGCGGTAGCGCACGCTCGGCGCCGTCGTGATCAGGTCGATGTCGAATTCGCGTTCGAGCCGCTCCTGCACGATCTCCATGTGCAAAAGGCCGAGAAACCCGCAGCGAAAGCCGAAGCCAAGCGCGACGGAGTTTTCCGGCTCGTAGAAGAACGCGGCGTCGTTGAGCTGCAACTTGCCGAGGGCGTCGCGCAGCACTTCGTAGCCGGACGCCTGCGTTGGAAACAGCCCGGCGAAGACCATCGGCTTGATCGCCTCGAATCCGGGCAGCGGCTTGGCCGGGCGCGCGGCCTCGATGATCGTGTCGCCGACGCGCGCATCGGCCACCTGCTTGATGCCGGCCACGATGAAGCCCACGTCTCCGGCGGCCAACTGTTCGAGCGCGACGGGCTTGGGTGTGAGCACCCCGAGTGTCTCGACTTCGTATACTTCGTTGTTCGAGCACAGCCGGATCTGCTGGTGCGGGCGGACGCATCCCTCAAACACGCGGACCAACACGACTGCGCCGCGGTAGGAATCGAACCACGAATCAAATATCAGCGCGCGCAGCGGCGAACCGGCCGAGCCCGTGGGCGGCGGAATTCGCGCGACGATCGCATCCAGCACGGCCTCCACACCCAGGCCGCTTTTCGCGCTAATGGCCAGCGAGTCACCGGCGGGGATCGCCAACACGTTCTCGATCTGTTCTTTGATTTCGTCCGGCCGCGCGGCGGGAAGATCGATCTTGTTGATTACCGGAAGGATCGTGAGATTGTGCTGCGAGGCGAGAAACGCGTTGGCGACCGTCTGCGCTTCCACGCCCTGGCTCGCGTCGACCACCAGAAGAGCTCCTTCGCAGGCCGAAAGCGCCCGTGAGACTTCGTAAGAAAAGTCCACGTGCCCCGGCGTGTCGATCAGATTAAGCTGGTACTCGTTCCCGTCTGCGGAGCGAAAATGCAAACGGATGCTCTTGGCCTTGATCGTGATGCCGCGTTCTTTCTCGAGATCCATCGAGTCGAGGACCTGCGAGGTCATCTCGCGCTGCGGCAGCGCGCCCGTGAGTTCGAGCAGGCGGTCGGCCAGCGTGGACTTGCCGTGGTCGATATGCGCGATGATGCAGAAATTTCGTATGAGGCGGGGTTCCATGAACTCGCTCGCGCGGCTCGTGCGTCTGTGTGTATCCGGATTTTCCAGTCTGCCACAAATCTGGCCCGCGGCCAACGGAGGACGCAACGCGAGGCGAGGGACTGGTGTGGGTTGCGTCGGCGCTTCGGGCACAGCCCGGGAGGCTTGTGTGTCGCCGAGCAGTTGGACAGTATATAGTCGGAGAACGGCGCAAGGCCGGATCGCAGCGCCGAAAATCCGACGGGCTGGGCTGGTCACGCATGGCAGTGGATGTCCCAAAGCAACTGGAACGCGCCAAGCGCTATCTCGAGAAGAACAAGCTCGCCGACGCGGTGGAGGCGTACCAGGCGGTTCTCGAAGCGATCCCGAACCACCTGGAGTCTTTGCAAGCGCTGGGTGATCTCTACTCGCGGTTGGGCCAGTACGACCACGCTGCGGTCTATTTTGGTTTCCTTTTCGACCGTTTCACCGATCCAGCCGATGAGCCGAAGGCATTGGCTCTGTATTCCCGCTTTCTGAAGAACACGCAGCAGACTCCCGAGCGCGTGGCGCGCTACGCCGTGCTTCTGCAGAAGCAGAACCGCAACGACGAGGCCATCGAGCAGTACACGGCTGCTTCCGAAAAATTCCTCGCGGCGGGGAAAGAGGACTATGCGGTTGCATGTCTCGAGCGAATCGCGCAGCTTGATTCGGAAAACGCCGAACGCCACATTGCGCTGGGAGAAATGGCCGAGCGCCTCGGCAAGAATGCGATTGCGGCGCGCGGGTTTCTCCGGGCGGGGCAGCTTGTCGAGGCCGCCGGCGATATCGATCGCGCTCTCGATCTACTGGCGCGCGCGCAGAGGCTGGCTCCGGGTGAGCGGGGCGCGGCGCTGATTTACGCGCAGGCGCTCTTACGCAAGGGCGATGCGGCCGCCGCCGCCGCACTGCTCGCGCCGCTCGCCGAATCAGAGCACGATGCCGCCTTCCTCGAGACCTACGGAGTCGCTTTGCTGCGGTCCGCCGATATGGAACGCGCTCGTACGGTTCTTACCGCCCTGGCAAAGTTGAAACCCACCGCCTGGAGCTACCAAATGGAGATCGCCAACCAGTATCTGGCGGCGCATCAAGAGGAAATGGCGATTGCGACGCTCGGCTCGGTGAAGACCTTCATGATCCAAGCGCGCCGCGAAAATGAATTTGCCGCGGAACTCGATAAGTTGGCCGAGGCCCACCCTCGCTGCGTGACGTTGATCGAATTCTGGGGCGGACTCTACAGTGAACTCAACCGCGAAGCGAAATACTTTGACGTCCTCGCCCGTCTGTTCGATCTCTATCTGGCCGAGGGCAAGATCGATCGCGCGTGCGACACGCTGGAGCGGCTCGTGGATATCGACGCCTATGACCCGCGGAATCAGGAGAGATTGCGCCGGCTCGAAACGGGGGGCGGCAGTGAAGTCGTGGCGCACGTGAGGGCGCGGCTCCAGCAGTCCGACACGCACGGAGGCACCGCGCCCCCACCAGTGCCATCCGAACCAAGCGTAGCCACGAACGCGGTGGCTGCCGAGGAGAAGCGTTCCGAAAACGCGCTCGATGACTTGATCGTTCAGGCCGAAATCTTCATCCAGTATTCTTTGCCGGCAAAAGCCGTCGAGCGACTAAAGAAAATCGCGGAGCTCTATCCCGGCGAAGTGGAGCGCAACGAGCGCCTCATCAATTTGTGCCAACTGGCGCAATGGTGGCCCGAGGGAGCGCGCGCTAGGATCGAGGCCGGCGTGCAGCGCACCGCTGCGGATACCGGTTCGCCCGCCGCTCCCGGGGACGCCATGCGCGACCTGGCGCGTATTTCCGAGATCTCGCAGAATTTATTTCGCCAGCCTACTCCGCGCGCCATCTTGAGCACGGCCGTGAACGAAGCCGGGAGCTTCCTGCGCGCAGCGCGGTGCATCGCGCTCATTGGAGCCCGGGGACAACCGCCCCAGCTCGCGGCGGAGTTTTGCGCATCAGGCTTCGAACCTGCGGCCGGCCCGTCCATCATGCGATTGCTGGGCCTGGTGGAACGCGCGACGCCGGATGCGATGGGGGGATTGCGGCTCGACGCAGCCGCCACGCCGTTTCTGAGGGAGCTGGGGCTGGACTCCGCGCTGGGTGTGGTGCTTACCGATCGCGATGCGATGGCCCCGGCCGGCATGCTCATAGCGGGCTTGGCGGTCCCGCATGCCTGGAAGCCCAACGAGATCTACTTCCTGCAGTCCGTTGGCGACCAGATGCTGCTTGGCATCAATCACACGCGGTTGCGCTCGCTCGTTCGCAATCTCGCCGTTGCGGACGAAAAGACAGGCCTGTTGCGCCGCAGCTCCTATCCGGATTGTCTCCTGCGCGAATCGCAGCGCGCGAAGACGCAGGGCGCCTCGCTCTCGGTCGCGATTCTGCAACTCGACCACGGTTCCGACCTGCTGCAGCAGCAGGGCGAGGCGCAACTTGACCGGCACATGGAACAGGTTGTTCGCGCGCTGCAGCCCGTCGTCCGGCATGCCGACCTCGCGGTGAAGTACACGCCGTGGTCGCTGGCCTTTATCTTGCCCGACACGAATCTGGATGGCGCGCGCACCATGCTCGAAAAATTGTTCAAGACAGCTGCGGGAGTGCGGCCACCCTGGGACGGCGCGCGCGCGACACTTTCCGGCGTGGTGGCCGAAGCGGTAGTGCGGCCCGAATACGACAGCGAAGATATCGTCACCGAGTTGATCAATCGCGTGGACTCAAGCCTTGAGCAGGCCCGCCGGCGCGGGGGCGACACGATTGTGGCGATTGAGACCGGGCACAACTAGGCGAAGCGTTCGGCGAACGAGCCCTGACCGTAACATAATCACCGCGGCCCGCGTTCAGGGTGTGCGGGAGAATCCGGATGGCAATTGAAAAAGTTGGCGTCGCCCGGCAGCGGCCTGATAGGCTCCGGCATTGTCAAGGTGGCCGCGCAGGCGGGCGGCGGCTTTTGCGATTATTCCGAGCCGAAGAATCCCAAACCGATCGAGCTGCGGAAACAGGCGAACGCACGGAGACGAAAGCGTATGGCGTACGAAAATATCCTCTACGAAGAACGCGAGGGCATCGGCTGGATCACGTTCAACCGGCCGAAAGTGCTGAACGCGCTGAATGAAAGAACGATAGCCGAGCTGGACGACGCGCTCGCCAAGGTGCGCGAAGATTCGGAAGTGCGCGCGTTGATCCTGACCGGAGCGGGCGACAAGGCGTTCATCGCCGGAGCCGACATCGGTGAACTTGCGCGGTGCGCACCCGTGGACGGCCGGGAAACGTCTCTGCGCGGCCAGACCGTGCTGCGGCGGCTCGAAACGCTCGGGAAGGTTTCGATCGCCGCGATCAACGGTTTCGCGCTCGGTGGAGGCTGCGAAGTTGCGTTGGCCTGCACGATCCGCCTTGCGAGCCGCGCGGCCCGCATCGGTCAGCCGGAAGTGAAACTAGGTCTGCTCCCTGGCTACGGCGGCACGCAACGGCTGGCGCGGCTCTGCGGGAAGGGAATCGCGCATGAACTCTGCCTGACCGGCGAGATGATTTCCGCCGAAGAGGCTCTGCGGATCGGTTTGGTCAACCACGTGTATGAACCGGCGGAATTGCTGCCTGCGGCCGAGGCGCTGGCGAAGAAAATTATTGCCAATGCACCGCTTGCCGTCCGCTATGCTATGGAAGCGATCGAGCGCGGGTTGGAAATGCCGCAGGCCGAAGCGTTTCAATTGGAAGCGGCGCTGTTCGGCATTTCGACCGCGACGCAGGATTTTCGCGAAGGAACGCGGGCGTTTCTTGAAAAGCGCCCTGCGAAATTCCAGGGGAAATAAGGCACCGCGTTCACAAGGATTAGGAATGAGCGAAGCATTCGAGCCACGGAAAGTGCGCGGCGCCGCCACGGCGGATGGTCTTCACTTCGGAATCGTCGTTTCGCGGTTCAATAGCTTCATCACGGAGAGGCTGCTTGCCGGCGCGCTGGACGCCTTGCGCTCGGCGGGCGCCGCCGCCGACGCCATTGAAATCGTGCGCGTGCCCGGCTCTTTCGAGATCCCGCTCGTTGCGAAGCAGATTGCGGCCGGCGGCCGCGCCGATGCGGTGATCGCCATCGGCTGCGTCTTGCGCGGGGAGACTTCGCACTACGAATATATTTGCACTGAAGTCGCACGCGGCGTGCAGCTGGCGCAGTTGGACACGGGCGTCCCCGTCATTTTCGGCGTTCTCACATGCGATACGCTGGAACAGGCGATCGACCGCGCCGGACTGAAAGGCGGCAACAAAGGCTATGAAGCAGGTCTCGCGGCGATCGAGATGGCCAATTTGACGCGCAAACTCACTCCGCAATCTACTTCATCTCGCCGAGTGGGCGCGAAGAAATCCGCGCGCCGCGGCAAGCACCGTCCGTAGCATGGCCCTCCGGACGAAGTCCCGCGAATTTGCGCTCCAGATGCTTTTTCAGTGGGAAGTGAGCCGCCAGGTGCCGACGCAACTCGAAGCGGCTTTCTGGAGAAGTGCGCGAGCGCAGGTTTCCACGCGCGCGTTTGCCAACGAATTATTCGAAGGTGCGGCGGCGGAGACGAAGCGGCTCGACGATTTAATCGCGAAGCATTCGGAACATTGGCGCGTGGGCCGGATGTCCGCGATCGATCACGCGATCCTGCGTTTGGCGGCTTATGAAATGACGCGAACGTCCACGCCGGCGAAGGTCATCCTGGATGAAGCCGTGAATCTGGCGAAGAAATATTCTTCGGAAGAGGCCGCGTCGTTTGTGAACGGCGTGCTGGATGCCATCGCGCGCTCGACGGGCGCGCCCGCGGAATGAGACCGCCGGCCGCAGCTAGATTGCGCGCACTGCGGCGCAGATATGATCAAGGACGCGTTTCGTGACGGCCGCGTTCGACGTCTCGGCGTAGACGCGCAGGACGGGCTCCGTCCCCGAGGCGCGCAGCATCAGCCAGCCGATCTCTCCCAGATATAGCTTGATTCCGTCGATGTCTTCGCGGCGCGTGATGCGCCAGTCGAGCACGCGCTTCATCTTGGCGTCGGAATACCGCACGATGGCGCGCTCCTTTTGTCCGGGGCGCAATTCCAAATCAACACGGCCGTAGTGAAATTCGCCGAATTCGGCGTGGAGGATGCCGACCAACTCGCCGAGAGTTTTTCCATGCCAGGCCATCAATTCCGCCAGGAGCAGGGCCATGACCGTGGCGTCGCGCTCAGGAAGATAAAGCTTTGTGCCGATGCCGCCGGATTCTTCTCCGCCCAGCAGGATGTCGCGCTCGAGCATCAGCTCGCAGATGTATTTGAAACCGATCGGCGTTTCGTACACCGTGCGGCTGTATTTCGCGGCGATCTTGTCGATGAGTTTCGTTGAGGAGAACGTTTTCGCAACGTCCCCGGTGAGGCCGCGCGTGCCGGCGAGATGCCACAGAAGCAACGCGAAAATCTGGTGCGGCGTGATGAATGTGCCGTCGCGGTCGATCGCGCCGATGCGGTCGCCATCTCCGTCCGCGCACAGAGCGGCGTCGTAACGGCCGGCGAGCACGGCTTGGCGCGCCTCCTCGACGTGTGGCTCGATGGGCTCAGGATGGATGCCGCCGAAGAGCGGATCGCGCTCGCCGTGAATTTCGTCGCACGCGACGCCGTTGCGCGCGCAAAGTGCGCGCAGCAGGCCGCTGGCCGAGCCGTACATCGGGTCCGTAACGAACCGGAGCTTCGCCGCGCGCAGGCGGTCCCAGTCCACCAATTTTTCGATTGTGTCGAGATAGGGCGCTTTGGGATCGAGCGAATGAACCAGATCGCTGCGCGGCGGCAGCGCGGGCACGCCGTCGCGCGTGACCACCGCCAATTCCTGTTCGATTTGCGTGATAATCGAAGGCAGCGCGGAACTTCCGTAGCTCGCCTTGAATTTCACCCCGTTCCACTTGTAAGGATTGTGGCTCGCGGTAATCATGATGCCGCCTGCGGCTCCGCGTTGCCGCACGAGCAGCGAGAGCGCGGGCGCGGGACAAGAACACTCGGTCAGATGCACCGTTGTGCCGGTCATGGCGACGGTTTCTGCGGCGACACGCGCGAACCGGTCCGAGGCAAAGCGATTGTCATACGCGACGAGAACGCCGCGCTGCGGATCTGTCGCGCGCACGATGAAGCGCGCGATGGCGTAGGCGGCGAGGCGCACATTAGATTCAGTGAAATCTTCCGCGATAACGCCGCGCCAGCCGTCGGTGCCGAAGCGAATTTCGCTCACAACGAAAAAGTATATGCGAAGCACGGGCAGTGGAGAAAGCAGCAAAAACTCTCAGAGCAGTTGGCGGAGCTTCCGGTCCTCGAGCCATTTCACGATCTTGCCGACATCTTGGGCGCGGTCGCGAGGACAGAGAAGCAACGCGTCGGGGGTTTCGACGACAACAAGATTGCTGACGCCGATGGCGGCGACAAATTTTCCGGGGCTCCAGAGGAAATTCCCCGTCGCATCGAGCGCGAAATGCTGGCCGGCGGAAACGTTTTCGCCGGGCTTTGCAGCCAGCAGCTCGTACACAGCGGCCCAGGAGCCGATGTCGCTCCAGCCCATTTCGGCCGGGATCACGGAGACTCGCCCGGCGCCGCGCGCCCGGCTTGCCGGCTCAAGAATTGCGTAGTCCACGGAAACATTGGCAAGCTTCGTGTAGGTGTGCTTGAGCGCCGCAGCGTAGCGCGGAGTGCCGACTGTTTCGGCGAGGCGCTGCAGCGCTGCGTGGGTGGCAGGCAGGAATGTTTCGAGCGCCGCGAGATAGGTGGCGGCGCGACAGAAAAACATTCCCGCATTCCAGTAATAGTGGCCGGAAGATATGTACCGGCGTGCCAACGCGTCCGGGGGTTTTTCCGTGAAGCGCCGCACCGAATAGATGGGCGGCTTCCCGCGCCGCACAAGCTGACCGCGCTCGATATAGCCGAATCCCGTCTCCGCGCGCGTGGGTGGGATGCCGAGGACCACCAGCTCTCCGGGTGTTTCCGCCGCGCGCAATGCGGCTCGCACGATTCGGCGATAGCGTTCCGGCTGCGCGATGTAGTGGTCAGCGGGCAGGACCGCTAACAGCGCGTCATCCGAGCGCGATTCGCGGAGCACGTGAATCGCCGCGAGGCCGATGGCGGCCGCGGTGTTTCGGCCCACCGGTTCGGAAAGAACATGGCGGCGCGCGGCGCGCGGGATTTCCCCGCGCACTACGGCGGCCTGCTCCGAATTGGTGACGGCCCACGTGCGAGCGGCGGGAAAGAGTGGGGCGAGTCGCGCCACGGTTTGCTCGAGCATCGTGCTGCCGCCGACGATGTTGAGCAGCTGCTTCGGGGTGCGCGTGCGGCTGCGCGGCCAGAAGCGCGTGCCGCGTCCGCCGGCGAGGATCACCGCGTGCGCTTCGATCCTTGCGCCGCTCACGGGAACACCGCCCCGGCGAGCGCCGCTCGGCTCACGCCCCGCGTGGCGAGGTCGCGCTGGAGCGCGGCCACGTTCGGCGCGTAGGCGCGGAGAATCGTGGTGGAGGCTGAAGGCGTGATTTCGTATTCGCCGAGCGCGGCGGGTAGGAACCATGCCTCGCCCGGCGCGTACTCGCCGGCCGCGCCTTGCGCGCCAAGCTTGCCTTTGCCTTGGATCACGATCAGCAACTCGAATCGTTCACGGGAGGTTTGCGCGGAACGCCGCGAGAAAAATCTCCATCGTTCCACTGCGAAATGAGGGCACGCGACCAGCAAACTTCGTTCGCCTGCTTTGCTCGCCAGCGGCAGCGGCGTGAGACGGCCTCCGATCTGCGAACCGAAGCGCATGACCTCGAGGGCCTTTTCGATGTGCAATGTTCGCGGTTTCCCATCCGGGCCAAGACGATTGTAATCGTACACGCGATAGGTGAGATCGGAATGCTCCTCTATCTCACAAAGCACGAGCCCGGGGCCGATCGTATGCGCGGTGCCTGCCGGCACGAAAACAGCGTCTCCCTCGCGCACGGGCAGTGGCACCAGACTCTGATCCGCCGCGCCATCGCGGATGGCGCGTTCCAGCGAGTCACGCGTTACTCGGGGCCGCAGTCCGGCGCGAACCTCCGCGCCGGCGCGCGCCGCAACCACGTACCACATCTCCGTCTTGCCGGCACCGCCCTGCGCCCGTTCGTTTTGCGCGGCGTATGCGTCATCTGGATGCACCTGAACGGAGAGGTACTCTTCGGAGAAAATGAATTTCACAAGCAGAGGAATGCGCGGCCGGCCTCGCATTTGCGTGCCCGTCCACGCAGCAGGCAAATCACGCCACACCTCGCCGAGGATGCGCCCCGCGAATGGGCCGGTCGCAAAGCGACACGCCTCGCCCGTCAGCCAGACCTCGCCGATTGGCTCGCCTGCGCCGGGAGGATCCGGAAAGAGAGGACTCAGGCGGCGCGTGCCCCAGATGCGCGGAACGTAAATGGGTTCGAGCTTGCTGGCGCAGACGGATGTGCCGTCGCCGGCAAGCGGCGAAACATCTTGCGTCACGAAGCGGCAGCCTCCGCCGCAAAGAAATGCTTGAAACGCTTCAAGCCCTCGTCGATTCGCTCGATCGATGTCGCGTAGGAAATTCGCAGGTAGCCGGGCGCGCCGAACGCCTCGCCGGGCACGACCGCGACGTATTCGCGCTCCAGCAGGGCCTTGGTGACGGCCGTCGTATCAGCGTTGCCATTGCCGTGGCGAGTTGCGATGTGTGGGAACGCATAGAACGCGCCCTTTGGCTCCGCGCAGGAGACGCCGGGAAGTTCGTTCAATCCGTTGTAAATGCGCGCGCGACGCCGCGAATACTCTTCGAGCATCCTGCCCACCGACTCCATCGGCCCGGTCAACGCCTCGATCGCAGCGTGCTGCGCGATCGAGGTTACGTTGGTCGTGGACTGGCTTTGTTGTTTGATGACGGCCCCGATGAGCGCTTCGGCTCCGAGCACGTAGCCGACGCGCCAGCCCGTCATCGCGAATGTCTTGGAGAGGGAGCCGATGATAATCAGTTGCGGGCCCGCTTCGGGCCGGCTGGCGATGGAAAACGGGCGCACGCCGCCATAGATGAAATGCGAGTAGCACTCATCGCTCATCAACCAGACACCGCGACTGGCGCAGAGCGCCGCGATCCGCGTGAACTCTTCGTCGGAGATGACCGCTCCGGTGGGATTGCACGGCGAATTGATGATGACCATGCGGGTGCGCGGCGTGAGCGCAGCCTCGATTTGTTCCACGCGCAGAGTGAATCCGGCCTGGGCATCCGTCTCGACGAAAACTGGTGTGCCGCCGCAAAACTTCACAATGTCCGGATAACTCACCCAATAGGGCGCCGGGATGATGACTTCGTCTCCGGTGTCCACAAGCGCGCCCATCACCTCGAAAATGGCGTGCTTTCCGCCGGAAGTTGCCGCGCACTGAGCGGGCTTGTAGGCGGTGCCGAATTGCGCCGCGTGCCATTGGCAAATTGACTCGCGCAGGCGCGCAATTCCCGCCGCGGGCGTGTACTTGGTCTGGTTCCGCTCGAGAGCGAGGACGGCCCCCCGCTTGATGTGCTCGGGGGTCGGGAAATCGGGCTCGCCCGCGCCAAAATCCACCACGTCCACGCCGCGGGCCTTGTATTTCTCAGCTTCCATCACGACCGCCGCCGTAGGCGATACTGCAATTCGATTTACGCGTTCCGCGAATTTCATCATCTGGCTTCTCCCGTCAAGAAACTTTGGCGCGCAACCGTGCCACGACCGCTTCAGGCACAAGGCCCGTCAGCGGCCCGCCCAACCGCGCAATCTCGCGCACCAACCGCGAACTTAGATAGCTGTACGGCTCGGCCGGAATCATGAAGACCGTCTCGATTCCCGGCTCGATGCGACGATTCATCATCGCCATCTGCAGTTCGTACTCGTAGTCCGAAACGGCGCGAATGCCGCGAAGGATCACGCTCGCGTTGTGCTTCCGAGCGTAATCCACCAGCAACCCATCGAAGGAGTCCACCTCGACATGCGCGGACCCCGCCGTCACTTCGCGCAGCATCTCCACCCTCTCATCCGAAGAGAAAAGTGTGTCCTTCTCGAGATTCCGCAATACGGCCACGACGAGGCGGTCGACGACCTTGGAACCGCGATCAATGAGATCTAGATGGCCGTTGGTGACGGGGTCAAACGTGCCGGGATAGATTGCGATCTTCATGGTCGCATCCAATC
This sequence comes from Candidatus Methylomirabilota bacterium, assembly GCA_035626055.1. Taxonomy (GTDB): domain Bacteria; phylum Acidobacteriota; class Terriglobia; order Acidiferrales; family UBA7541; genus DASPOJ01. Next base: position 12,923 of record DASPOJ010000082.1, read on the forward strand.
GTACCGCATTCTAGCCTATCGCTCTCGCTCTCACGTGGAATTTTGCACCGAGGATCGGGCCAGAATGGTTGACAATCGCGAATAAGCCCGTTTCCGCCCAACCCTGAATTCGCCCGTTTAACACTCTGAATTCGCCATTCGACGCGAGTTTCCGCATCATATCAGACTAAATTAGTCGCATTGTAAATCGCTCACAACTTGGGACTTGCGTCTTCAATATGCTCTTGACAGCATCGCCCGAAGGGTCTAGCATAGCAAATGCGACCTATTAAGTCGCATATCAGGAATGCTGAAGCTCTCAAAAAAAGCCGACTATGGTTTGATTGCCGTTCGGCATCTAGCTCACTGCGAAGCAGGGGAGTCCTGCAGCGCTTCGGACATCGCTGCAATCTACTCCATTTCGCTTCCGCTGCTGGCGAAAGTCTTGCAGCGGCTGGCCCGACAAGGGCTGGTGATTTCGCGGCACGGTTCAGGGGGAGGCTATCAATTGGCGCGCGATCCGAAGGAGATTACCGCCTTCGAGGTCATAGACGCGATTGATGGCCCGATGCAGATTACGTCGTGCTCGACCTCGCACGGAGAGTGCGGTCAGTCCAGCACGTGCACCGTGCGCGCGCCCTTGCGGCGTGTGAATGAGAGCATCATGCAAGTCCTGCGGAATGTCACCATCTCTCAGATGAGCGACGATTCCGCGGGAGCGGTGGTGGAGCTTTCAAGTTAGGGGAGAGACGCATGGCGATTAAGCTGCCCGTTTACATGGACTATCACGCCACGACTCCGGTGGACCCGCGCGTCCTGGAGACGATGCTGCCGTATTTTACCGAGCGGTTCGGCAACGCAGCTAGCCGCAATCACGAGTTTGGCTGGACGGCGGAGGAAGCAGTCGAGAACGCGCGCGCGCAGATCGCCCGGCTGATCAACGCGTCGCCGAAGGAGATCATTTTCACCAGCGGCGCCACCGAGTCCGACAATTTGGCGATCAAGGGCGCAGCGGAGATGTACCGCGAAAAGGGGAATCACATCATAACGCAGGTGACCGAGCACAAGGCCGTGCTCGATACCTGCAAGCGCCTCGAGAAATACGGTTACGAGGTGACCTATTTGCCGGTGCAGAAAGACGGCCGCGTGGACCTCGACGAGCTGCGCAGCGCCATCACCCCGAAGACGATCCTGATCTCGATCATGTACGCCAACAACGAAATTGGCGTAATCCAGCCCATCGCGGAAGTCGGCAAGATCGCCAAGGAAAAAGGCGTGTTGTTCCACGTGGACGGCGTGCAGGCGGCGGGGAAGATTCCCGTGGACGTGCAGAAAGACAACATCGACATGCTGGCAATCAGCGCGCACAAGATGTACGGGCCGAAAGGTGTCGGCGCGCTGTACGTCCGACGGCGCAACCCGCGCGTGCAGCTGGCCGCCGTGATTGACGGCGGCGGGCACGAGCGCGGTATGCGTTCGGGCACGCTGAACGTGCCGGGCATCGTGGGCTTCGGCAGGGCGGCGGAGATCTGTCAAAACGAAATGCCCCAGGAATCTGCCCGCATGAGCGCCCTCCGCGATCGCCTGAAAGACGGACTCTTCGCCAAACTGGATGAGCTGTACATCAACGGTTCGATGATTCACCGCCTACCGAGCAATTTGAACGTGAGTTTTGCGTTTGTCGAAGGCGAATCGCTGCTGATGGGGATCAACGACGTCGCGGTATCGAGCGGCTCGGCTTGCACTTCAGCCACACTCGAGCCGAGTTATGTGCTCAAGGCGCTGGGCGTGGGAGAGGACTTGGCCCACACCTCGATTCGCTTCGGCCTGGGCCGTTTCAACACGCAGGAGGAAGTGGATTACGTTGTGGATCGCGTTTCCGAAGTGGTCATTCGACTGCGCGAGCTGTCTCCGCTGTACGAGATGGCCAAGGAAGGCGTGGACCTGAGCAAAATGAATTGGAAGTCGGCGTAGGAATTTTGATCTCATCCGTCATTTGAACCGGGAGGGGAAATAGAAATGGCGTACAGCGACAAAGTGATTGACCACTACAACAACCCACGGAACGTCGGCAGCCTGCCCAAGAACGATCAGAATGTGGGCACGGGGCTGGTCGGCGCACCGGAGTGTGGAGACGTGATGAAATTGCAGGTGCGGATCAATCCCGAGACGCAGGTGATCGAAGAGGCGAAGTTCAAGACCTTCGGCTGCGGCTCGGCGATTGCCAGCTCCTCACTCGCCACCGAATGGGTGAAGGGCAAGACCGTCGAGGAGGCTCTCGCGATCAAGAACACGGACATCGTTCGCGAACTGAGCCTGCCCCCAGTCAAAATTCACTGCTCGGTGCTTGCCGAAGATGCAATCAAGGCGGCCATCGGTGATTGGAAGCAAAAGAAGGATGCAGAAGCCCAAGGGGCCTAAGCAAGTTTCCTGCTTTCGCGGGCGGAGGGACCAGGCGCTGATCCGCGACTCCCGGCGAGCCCTCACTCATCCAATGGGCCAGCAGTTGAGTCGGCGAGTCTTTAGTTAGGAAGGCCTAGGTGGGTAGGATAGACGACCATGATTCACGTCACAGCAACTGCGGCGACCAAGATCCAGGAGCTGCTGGTGAAAGAGGGTGTGCCGGCTGATTCCGGAGGATTGCGCCTGGGCGTGCAGGGGGGCGGGTGCTCGGGGCTGACCTATGCCATGCGGCTCGAGACGCAGGCGCGCGACCGCGATCAGGTTTTCGAGGAAAATGGCGCACGGATATTCGTGGACCCCAAGAGTTACTTGTATCTGGCAAACACCACGCTCGATTACGAAGAGACATTGATGCGCCGGGGCTTCGTGTTTCAAAACCCGGCGGCCACTCGTACTTGCGGTTGCGGCAGTTCGTTTACGGCCTGACGAGCAAGGAATGGTTCACCGAGAGCGTTCTCCGAAAATGGAGGACGCGGCGGGCGTGGTTTTGCAAGGCGCGAGTTTTCACGCGTGGCTGGCCGGCGCGTAGCGCCCGCCAGCCATTTTTATTGAGCGGGGCGTTTGGGGGACGATCCCTTCTGAATTCTCCGAAAGTTGATTTGGGATGAGCGCTTCCACATCATCGGTCTCGGCTGCATGTTGGAATTGCGGTGCCGCGAATTCGGGCGGGCATTTTTGCTCCAAGTGCGGGAAAATTCAGCCGCTTTCGACGGAGGCCGACTATTTCGCTTTCTTCGGCTTGCCGCAGAAGCTGGTGATTGACTCCGCGGACCTGGAGCGCCGGTTTCATTCACTTTCCTGGAAGCTGCATCCCGATAATTTCGTTCGTGCCGCCGAGGCCGAGCGCGAGTTGTCGCTGGAGCGCTCCTCGCAGTTGAACGACGCCTTCCGTACGCTCGCCGATCCGATCGCACGCGTCGAATATTTGCTTGCACGCGAAGGAAGGCGAAATGAAGGGCAGACAAAACAGCAAGCGCCGCCCGAGTTGCTGGAAGAAGTTTTCGAGCTCAATGAGTCGCTCGATGAATTGCGCTCGGCGCGCCAGGCCGGCGGCGATGCCGAGGAGATGGCGCGGCTTGCGAAAACGCTCGAGACCACTGAGAAGAACTTCGAGAGCAAACTGTCGGCCGTAGACGCGGAACTGCAAGGCTTGTGCGCGGAGTGGGACGCCTGCTTGGACGGTGGCGCGGAGGCGACGGCACGCCGAAAGCTGATGGAGCGGATGAACGCCGCTTTGAATCGCCGCTCGTACATTCGCAATCTCGTCGCGAGTGTCCAAAAGGAACTGGCGGAGGGCAGCTAGAAACTTGGGAAAGACAGTCGGAATTGATCTCGGAACGACATACAGTCTGATCGCCTACCAGGACAAGGCGTCGGGGAGGCCGAAATGCATTCCCGGCCCGTACGGCACGCCATTGTGCCCGTCCGTCGTAAGCGTGGATGCCGGCGGTGCGATTCTGGTAGGCGAGGCGGCGCGCCGCCGGTTGCTCACGCAGTCCGGACGGACCATCTACTCCGTGAAACGGTTGATGGGCCGCGGCGTCGCCGACGTGCAGGACGAGCTGAAACTTTTCCCGTTCCGCATCGAGTCCGATAGCGGGAGTGTGCTCCGCGTGCGGCTCGGCGAAAGTGTCTTCACTCCGCCGGAAATATCCGCGTTCATTCTGCGCGAGTTGAAACAGTGGGCCGAGCACTATTTCAGCGATTCAGTGGATCGCGCCGTTATTACCGTGCCGGCGTATTTCAACGACGCGCAGCGCCAGGCTACGAAAGACGCCGGGCGCCTCGCGGGCCTGGAAGTTCTCCGGCTCGTGAACGAGCCAACCGCCGCGGCGCTCGCCTACGGCCTGCACAAGCAGAAGCGCGGCCGCGTGGCCGTCTACGATTTTGGCGGCGGCACGTTCGATATTTCGATCCTCAAACTGATTTCGACCGACGAGGGCGACATCTACCAGGTTCTTTCCACCAACGGGGACACGCATCTGGGCGGCGACGATATTGACAACGCGATGATGGCCGTCGCACGCGACGCAATCGCCCAACCGTCAAACGCAAAGGCGGAGCTGCCGGGCGAGACAGTCCAGCAACTTCGCAAGGAACTGATCCGGGCAAAGCACGAGCTCTCGACGCGAGAAGAGGCATCGGTCTCGCTTATGACGCCCGGCCAGACCTTTACATTCACATTCACGCGCCCGGAATTCGACGAGCTCATTCGGCCAATTGTCGCGCGCACGATGGCGCCAGTGAAGCAAGCACTCGCGGACGCGAAGCTGGCTCCGACTGACATGGACGAAGTCGTGCTGGTCGGGGGCTCGACGCGCATTCCGCTCGTGCGCAAAACCGTGGGCGACTATTTCCAGCGCGCGCCACACTGCGAGCTTGATCCGGATGAAGTGGTTGCGCTCGGGGCGGCCGTCCAGGCCGATATCCTTGAGACCGGCGTGAAGACGATGCTGCTGCTGGATGTCACGCCGCTTTCTCTCGGCATCGAGACGATGGGTGGCGTCGTCGCGAAAATTATTCCGCGCAATTCGACGATCCCTGCGAGTGCGCAAGAGCTATTCACAACGGGCGTCGAGAATCAGACGGGCATCGACGTCCATGTTCTGCAAGGCGAGCGGGAACTCGCGAAAGATTGCCGGTCGCTCGCGCGCTTCCAATTGCGAGTTCCGCCGGGCCTGGCTGGCCTTGCGCGGATCGAGGTGAAGTTTCTGATTGATGCAAACGGCATCCTGCAGGTGGCGGCGCGCGATCTGCGCACCGGCGAGCAGCACTCGATCGAAGTGCAGCCGAGCTATGGCTTGAGTGACGCCGAAATCGAGCGCATGCTCGAAGAATCCATCGAATATGCCGAGCAGGATTTCGCCGAAGCCCAGTTGATCGAGGCTCGCCGGGAGGCCGAGGCGATTCTCCAGGCGACCGAAAAGTCGCTGCGCGACCCTCGCGCGGCCGAGCTACCGCGCGAGGAACGCGCGGCGATCGCGAAATCAACCGCGCGGCTGCAACTATCGCTGGTAGGCACCGACTACAAGCTGATCCGCGCAATGATTGACGAGGTCAACCAGGCCACAACGCATCTGGCCGAAGTCTTGATGAACAGCGCGCTGCAAACCGCGCTTGAGGGCAAGCGGCTCGACGAAGTTTAGTGGTTGGGTGGCAGTTTGGTTTTCGTGGCACAGGCACTCCTGCATGTGCTCTTGGGGTTGTTTGGGTTATGTAGCGGCCGCCTTAAGGCGGGCGCTTTTGGTTCGAAACAAGGAGCAACATCATGGGCGGCAAGAATCCCTACATTGAAGAGACAAAGTTCACGCCCGCAACCAAGAAATTCAAGGTGACCTTTAAGAGGGAAGGGAAAACGGTCGAAATCGATCCCGAAAAAATCCCCTACGGCCACGACGGCTTGCCCGGAAGCATTCTCGACATCTCGCAGGGCTTTCACATGGGGCTTGACCACGCTTGCGGCGGCGTGTGCGCCTGCTCCACGTGCCACGTGATTGTTCACGAAGGTCTCGAGAGCTGCAACGAAGCGACCGACGCCGAGCTCGACCAGCTCGACGAAG
>DASPOJ010000083.1:0-11296 GCA_035626055.1 Candidatus Methylomirabilota bacterium
GAAATTTACCCGGGCACGCACACCAGCGCCGTCGCTGACCGTTTTCAGAACCATGTGATGAAGTTCTTCAGCCAGAACCTGTGTTTTAAGGAAGGCTGCCGGTAGCCCGGGCTCCTCGGGATTGGGGCGAAGTTATTAGAAATCGAATTGCAGGGCTGTGCGGACGCACGGCCCTGATCGCCTTCCCTGGGCCCATTGACCGCCCACGCTCCCTGTTCCCGAACCAGGTGCCAGCGCTTGTTGCACTCTATGGATTCTTGTTGATTCTAAGGGATTGCTGTTGAATCGTTTGCGGCCTGCCTGTTGAACTCTGTTGAAGTTGGAGGCTTTCGCAGCTACAAAGCTATTTGCAGTCGCATGGGGTGGACACCTCCACTGAGACAATCTGTATTGCAACACCTCGCGGTTAACGCCTTTTCCTGCTCGTTGTGAATCGTGACGAAACATAGGCGTCAGGATGGCACAATGGCGGCAGGACGATTGAGAAGAGATTCCCGCAGGCTAAGCTCCCTCTCCTGTCGTTATTCAAGGAAGAAGGGCCTACAGACTAAATGCAGGTATTTCCATCACATGAGAGCACGGATGGAGTTTCTGTGCACCACGCGAGGCTTCACTGCGGCCGATAAACTGAATTGGCTCAAGTCCAGAAGCTCAGTCACTCCCAGAGGCGCTGAAAATAAGACATTCATCAACCTTTCATGCTAGCTTAAATTCCGATTTGGATGCCCTTGTCATATTATTGTTTGTAAAGTATTTGCGCACGTGATCGCCACATGCATGGATTTGGTCTGACACAAGGTTTTCATTACCTTTTCACGCCAGCCTAAATTCCCGTACACATGCCCCCATTATCTTGCGGCCTCGAAAGTATTCGCGAGCGGGGTCGCCACCCACGCTAGCGGTGACTGGGGAAACACCGGCGAAAACCGCATGAACTGAAGACGATTCGACCCACGAAGGGGGCAAATATGCGTAGCAAAGAATGCATAAAGGTGAGTTGTGCTTGTTTCATTGCGGCTTTGTTGATGATGCAGCCAGTTATCGGTCTTGCCCAAGACTCAAGGAATGACCGTGATTTCGATCAAAGGCAATATATCGAAATCGCACCGAAATCCAGCGATGCGGTCGCTCGATATACGCGTCGTGTCGAAGACATCCCCTACCTCAGCCATCAGCAGAAACTTGAGTTGCTTCGGAAGAGAATCAAGTACGTCTTTGTTCTCTTCCAGGAGAACCGATCCTTTGACTTCTACTTCGGCACCTACCCGGGGGCCCGGGGCTTGTTCTCTCAGCCCACCCAGCAAACTCCGGGTTTTGTCCAGCCGATCGTTCTGACGAACGGCTCGGTCGGCTCCATTTCACCCTTCCTGATCCCCCAGTTGATCGTCGACAAAGAAGGCAACACAGTGTTGCTTTACCCGGAGGATACGGATTCTGTGAATCACGGCCACACGGCCATAGACGCCAAGCTGCACTTGGATTCGAGTGACGTGGCCCAGAATGACCGCTATGCGTTCACGGAAGAAGGTATAAGCGGGACACTGAGCGCCGATGGACTAACCTATAGCGGACCGGCCCCGACTGAGGCGCAAGTGCAAAAGGGCGAGCTGGTCGTTAGCCATATAGACTGCGATACCGTTCCATTTCTTTGGAACTACGCGGATCGCTTCACGCTTTTCGACAACTTCTTTGACACCGTAATCGGCCCTTCGACACCAAACGCCATCGCCATGATCGCCGGCCAATCGGGCATGACACAGTGGGTCCTACATCCCAATCTTGCGTTGGGGGGTTCAGGCATATACGCGAACGGGCAGCTCCCCGTCACCGGCGATCCACAGCCCTACTGGGGTAATCTTGCCGACGCCGTATTCCAACCGACCGAGTCAGGTGAACCGAAGACCACAACCCCGGCCTCGAGTCTTACGTTTGCAAGTTTGCCGCTCTCATTCATGGGAGACCAGATTCAAACCATCACGGCCGCGCCCAATGATTTGGACCCTGCGTTCGATCTCTCGGATGTTCAACACGACATCGCGAAGATAGCGGGCGATCACAACAAGCCGGTAAATTGGGGTTGGTTCCAGGAAGGCTATGATCACGAGTCGACCGATCCTACCAGCACCCCAACGTATGCCACCTACATTGCCCACCACAACGGCCCGCAGTACTTCGGATACGAGGCTGACAACACAGTCGAAACCAAGGCACACCTGAAGGGCCTCGGCGATTTCTATACTGCAATCAAGGACGAGACGCTGCCCGAAGAGGGCGGTGTTTTCTACGTGCGCGGCGGGTATGGCAACCTCGATGGGCTCGTTCCTCGCTCACCCAGCCCGGCGGTCAAGGCAGATTTCCCCGGCAACGACGAGCACCCCGGCTACTCCGACGCACAGATCGGCGAGGCCCTTCTGGCTGACTCGATCAACGCGATCGCAAACAGCAAGTATTGGCCGGAGAGCGCCATTATCATCACGTACGACGAGACGGACGGCCTGTACGACCACACTCAGCCGAGTATTCGCTCCTGGGATCCCGTGGGGAACGCTCTCGATCAGGGTCCGCGCATTCCAGCGATCATGATCTCGCCTTATGGCGTAGTCCACGCTATCTCTCATGAACCCACCGAGCATGGTTCGATCATCAAATTCATTGACGAGCTCTTCAACCTGACTCCACTGGCCGATCTTCCAGACGAAGCGGCGGCTCGCGCTCTGGGCGAGGAGACATATGGCCAGAAGTACCTTGGGCCCTCCGACGACCGGACCCCGGGTGTCGGCGACCTCTTCTCCGCCTTTGACAATGCGCGATTGCTGGGCATAGCGCCGGCGCTTCCGCCCTCGTTCGCCGAGATTCCCAGGGCTCAGGTAATTAGTCTCCCTCACTTTGGTGCGCAAGGATGCAGCGTCCTGCACATCACGCCAACCGATATCGTGCACGGAAAAGTAATCGATCCGGCTCCCCAGGACTTCAACCCTCGTCCCAGCACCAACCCGGGTACACCCTACGCTGGTGGCTGGCCTTCGAACTAGAGTACTTCTCAACCACTTTTTAGCGGCGACCGGATTCTCCATCCGGTCGCCGCATTCTTAGACACATGCCCAGCAATTGGTGTTTGGAAGGAAGAGGAGACGCATGAGCAGAATTGCCATACTGCTATTTTCAATTGCATGGTCGATGATCGGAACTCCAGCGATGGCTCAGGCTGGCGCCACGCTTGCGAGAATCAAAGCTGCCGGTTCACTCCCCTGCGGAGCCAACACCGAAGAGCCTGAGTACTCCACTCAAGACGCACATGGGAGTCACGCCGCTCTCGACCTGGACATCTGCAAGGCATTGGCAGTGGCTGTGCTCGGGCCAAACGCCAAGTTCACTGTCGTTCCCTTCCGGGACGAGCAGGACGCCTTGAAGGCCCTCAAGTCCGGCGAGATCGCGCTGCTCGCCACGGGATCTCCGAATCTCATCAATACGGCCAACACGGGCTTTGGCTTCGCGCGGCCCATCTTCTATGACTACCAAGGCTTTCTCGTAAACAAGAGGATGGGAATCACTGCTTCCCAGGACCTCGCCGGCAAGAAAGTCTGTTTTCTGGGTGGCACCGAGATCGAGGCCCAGTTGGAAGGTTACATGAAGCGCGAGAAGATCAAGTGGCTACCCTTCGCCTTCTCGGAAGAAGGGGAGATGGAGGCGGCATTCGTCACCGGCAACTGCGCTGCCGTCAGTGCCGACGTCTCGCAACTCTCTTACGAGCGAATCTCCTTTAAGAACATGGCGAAGAATTTTGAAATCCTGCCCGACGTCGTCGCCAAAGATCCCTTGGCGCCCACCTACCGTCTCGACGACCCGCAATGGGCCACGATTATCGATTGGACTGTCGAAGCGTTGATCCAAGCTGAAGAGAGCGGGGTGACACAGACGAATCTCGCCGAGATGAAGAAAAGCGACGATCCAGTGATCCAGCGTTTGCTCGGCGTCCAGCGCGGCTATGGCCAACTCATCGGGCTCGACGATGCTTGGGCTGCACGCGTGATCGAAGCCGTGGGCAACTATGGCGAGATGTTCGAGCGCGACCTCGGCTCGGGGTCGGCGAGGAATCTAGCTCGCGGTCCAAACAACCTCTGGACGCAAGGCGGGCTCATGTACGCGCTTCCCATGCGCTGAGGTTCTGGGCACGTGGCGCAGCCTTTTCGCGCGCTTCGCGTTTCACTTTCCACACGTGCGGATGCTGCCGGTAGCCCGGGCTCTTCGGGATTGGGGCGAAGTGATTAGAATCGAATTGCAAGGCTGTGCGGACGCACGGCCCTGATCGCCTTCCTTGGATGGACCAAGTGTCTTGGCGCCGCCACCGTCAGCGTTGGGTCAGTCAAGTCCATCGGATTTCCGCTTTCAAGACACAGCCGCGTTGGGACCGGATTGTGTGACGCTCAAGCGCGCGCCTAACACTCCATCACGAGCTGATCAATTTATCGAGCACCTGCAAATCGAATACGAAACGCGTAGGCAAATTTGCCGGGCGCTTGTTTGGGAACTTGGATATGCAGACCGTCAGGCTTCTCTTGGAAGGAAAGTTTTCCGTCTGAGCCGAGCAATTCCACCGAATCCACTCGCTGCTCGCCGACGGCGCCAGTGCCGATCGAGTGAATCACCGCTTCGCCCGTACTCGGCCAGCTCATTTCTATCGCATAGAGGACGTCGCCTTTGGTAGTGAAGCGGAAATCTTTGGCCGTGTACGGCTGGGTGTTCGTGTCGTGAAACGAGCCTCCAGATACCTCGGTCGGTCCCTCTCCAAAAATCCTCCACGGCCGCGTGCCGTAGATCGCATCGCCGTTGATCTTCAGCCACGATCCCACGTCCAGAAGCACCTGCTGCACTTCGTCCGGAATGGTTCCGTCGGAGCGAGGGCCGATGTTCAGCAGCAGATTGCCGTTCTTGCTGACGATATCCACGAGCTGATGAACGATAAACTCCGGCGATTTGAACGAGTCGTTATTGATGTAACCCCACGAACGGTTGCTCACCGAGGTGTCCGTTTGCCAATACTGCGGACGAGTACTCGCGAGCTGGCCACGCTCAATATCCAAAACCCCGGAGTTTTCCTGCATGGCGTAGTCTTTGTAAGTGATCACGCCAAACGGGCCGCCGCTCTTCAGAGAGGTGTTGTAATAGAACGCGGCGAAGCGCGCGAGGTCCGCCCGTACAGAAGCCTGTCCGTCCCACCAGTCAAAATACATGATCTCCGGGTGATACTTCTCGACGATTTCAGCTGACCGGGCCAGCCAATCTTGGGTCCAAGCTGGGGAAACAAACGTGAAATCGTTCTCAAGCGGCGTGCCCGGTTCGTTGGCGAGCCAATTGTGAGCGGGCCCGTAGAAAGCCGCGTATTGCGGATCATTGACGTCCGAGGGAATGGCGCGGCCGACCCCGAAGAAAAAGTTGTGTTCCACACGGTGCGACGATGCGCCTAGATGAAGCCCCTCGGCCCGGACGGCCTTGGCAAGGTCGCCGACTAAATCCCGATGAGGGCCCATTTTTGCGGCCGTCCAATCGGAGAGTCCGCAGTCATACATGGCAAAGCCATCGTGGTGCTCGAAGACCGGCACTACATACCTGGCGCCCGCTTCCTTGAACAAGTGCGCCCAGGCTGCTGGATCGAACTTCTCCGCCTTGAATTGGGGGATGAAATTTTTGTAGCCGAATTTGTCCGGCGGGCCGTAGGTAGAGAGGTGATGCTCGTACTCTCTCGATCCGGGAACGTACATCATCCGCGGGTACCACTCGCTTCCGAATGCGGGGACGGAGTAAACGCCCCAATGGATGAAGATGCCGAACTTCGCGTCCTTATACCAATCCGGCACCTGGTAAGTCTGGAGCGATTCCCAATCGGGACGGAACGGGCCTTCGCGATTGACCTGGTCGACTCGCGCCAGGATGGCCGCCCTCGCCGGATCGTATTTGGCGCTGGATTTCTGCCAGATGTCGTCGATCGCGGAAGGACTCGCAGAGGCAGTCGGAGCCTTCGGATCACCGATCTGGGGCGCGCTTGCGGACGATCCGGCAAGAACGCACAACACAGCCACAAACAAAAAGGTCGAACGTGCCGATCTGCCAAAAGACATGGGCCACCTTCCTTATCGCTCTGGGGATTTCTCGCTTGACCGAATCAGAATCTGGCGGCGTGCCAACGGCTCAAGCCACGCGCACCATAATCTTTGAAAAACACGCCGGATTCGCACTCCAGTCCGCCTGCGCACGGGGAACTTCATCGATGGATACGATCGAACTGACCGCGTCCTCGACTGGGAAACGGTGCTCGTCGAGCATCCGAATCACTTCGCGGAAGTCCTCCGGCAGGGCGTTGCGCGAGCCCAAAATGTCGAGTTCCTTTTGAACGAAGAGCCGGGTCTCGTATTCAATCAGTTCTTTCGCATAGCCGATGTAGACGACTCTGCCGAGCAAACGCCACATCCTCGACCGCTGCTCGAAATGTCTGAGGCAGACCAATTGCCTCAACGATGACGTCAGGGCCGCGCCCCCCGGTCATGTCCAGAAAACGCTCATGGAGCGGCTTATCATGGCTATTGATCGCTTGCGCTGCTCCGGCGCGTTCCGCAATCCTCAGTTTTGCGTCATCCAAATCGATTCCAATGACCTTGGCGCCGCGGAAGGAAGCAGCTGCGATGGCCCCGAGACCCACACTTCCGCAACCGAACACCGCTACCGTATCCCCGGATGTCACGCGGCCTCGAGCAAACGCATGAAATCCATCGGTCAGCGGTTCGACGAGGCAAAGCTCCTTGAGGCTCAGATTCGCCGGATACAGGTTCTCAGCGGGGATGGAAATATACTCAGTCAGAGCGCCGTCTCGATGTACGCCCAACGTTTCATTGAATTGGCAAGCATTGGGCCGTCTCCGCAGGCACGATGCGCACTTCCCACAACTTCTGTACGGCGAGAGCGTCACGTTTGTGCCCACGGCAAGCGCCGGCCAGGCAGCGTTTCCCTCTACTATGGTTGCGGCAACCTCATGCCCCGGGATCCGAGGAAATCGAACGAGTGGATTCTTGCCACGGTAGGAGTTCAAGTCGCTTCCGCAAAGCCCGACCATCCGCACCTCGAGCAGAACTTCCTCGTCCGCGCGCGCCGCATCCGGAATTGTTTCGACGGACGCATGGCCGGGCTCGTAAAGGACGAGCGCCTTCATCACTCTGCACGGCCTCTTCTGCTCATCGGGTTGGCCGCCGCAATCGTCGTTCCTCCAAGCGGAGTCAAGGACGAAAACTCTCCAAGGACTCCGCCGGCAAGTCTGACCAGCAGGAAAGCTGCATGCCGGAACGCGCGCGAGAACCGATCCCCCGTACGCCTTTGACCGGCGGCGTCAAAATCGTTCCAAGTTTCTATCTCATACGATACACTCAGCGATCTTTCAAGGAGAAGTTGAGCGCCTCGGTCGCTAGACGGCTCGCCAGCGTTCGGCCATGCGCACGGAGACCGCATCGAATGCGGGGACCCGCCCTGGATTCCTTCTCCGGGCGAAGTTCTTTCCGCCCTTTCTCAATCTCGTTGACTTAAGTGCGGTTTCGAACCCAGGAAGGCGTAGTAAGCGATGAACGCGTACGCCGGCAGAAGCAATCCAAAGGCCAACGCGAGGCTCCCAAGTTTTTCGGAGAGCAGCCCGATGGCTGGAGGGAAAAGTGCGCCTCCGATGATCGCCATGACGAGCAGTGAACCTGCGATTTTTGTATTCGCTCCAAGGCCTTTCAATCCGAGCGCAAAAATCGTCGGGAACATCAGCGACATGAACACGCTGGTCAGAAAAATCGCCCATAGCCCTATCCATCCGGGCAAAAAGACTCCCACGCCGATCAGCGCGACATTGATAAGGCTATAGATTCCCATCAACCGCGTCGGAGCAACGAACTTCATTAAGTAGGACGAAACAAACCTGCCCACGCCGAACGCGACGAGCGTGCCCGTCAAAAAATACCCCGCGATCTTCTCGGGCTCGTGCGTGTAGTCCTGAACATACGTTATGAAATAACTCCACGTGCCGACCTGCGCGCCTACGTACAGGAACTGCGCCAGCACTGCCAAAATGAAGTGCCGTTGTCGAAGCAGGGCACGCACATTCCCTCGATCGGCATCGCGCGTTTTGGCCTCTTCCGCAATGGCGGGGAATTTCGTGCGGGCTATGAGCACCGCCCACGCCAGAGCGACGATCCCCAAGACGGCGTAGGGGCGAATGACCCTGAGAGTCTCGACTCTGAGATAGGCGTCATACGTGTGGGCGGCCCGCATGGCGCTGACCTGCTGAGGGTTCAACTCGACGCCGGAGAAAATAAAGATCGTGCCGACGAGAGCGCCCGTAATGGTTCCGAATGGATTGAATGCCTGCGAGAAATTCAGCCGCCGCTCTGAAGTTTCGGGATCGCCGCACTGCGCGATAAATGGATTGGAGCCAGTCTCGAGAAAAGAGAGGCCGCTGGCGATCACGAACAACGCAACAAGAAAAAATGAATACCGGCCGACCAATGCTGCCGGCCAGAACAACAACGCGCCCACCCCATAAAGAACGAGGCCCACGATGAGCCCGGCCTTGTACCCCAGCCTGCGCATCAGGAGACCAGCCGGGATCGCCAAAACGAAATACCCCAAATAGAATGCAAATTGAATCAGCCCCGCCTCGAAACGAGTGATCTCGAAGGATTTCATGAACTGGCGGATCAGGATGTCGTTGAGGTTGTTGGGAATTCCCCAAAGGAAGAAGAGGGCGGTCACCAAGAAAAATGGCAAGGTGCCACCCGCGGGGAAAAGGGGTCGTGTTTCCCGCTCAGTTGAAGTCATTGCCGGCCCTTCCTCCGTCTTAATTTTGTCTCGGAAGCCATCAGCGTCACTTTCTATGTCAGGGCGCAATCGAAGTGCCCGCATCCGCCGTGCATGGAACCGATGCTATCCGGTCGTGCAAATGGACGGGTCCGAAATCAGGAACACCACCCTCGCCGCGATCTTCTCTCGCGCCGTCATGCGCTGGTCTAACGGGATCTCCGAGACAATCGTGGCCAACTTGGCGCCGGCGTAGCGAAAAACGGAAGTGGGAGGCTAAAGCTGGTGCCCATTGTCCCTTGGCGTCAGTTTCCATCACGAGTTGGCGGGCCGGCCGTTTGAAGCCACCACGTCGATTCCTGGGTCCGCCGGCCCTAAGAAAAGGCCGCGCCCGGTTCCATTGGTTGGAAGAACGACGACAGCTGTGCGTTCACTAGAGCTGTGCAGCCTCGAGATCAGCAAGATCCAAAGGACCCTTTCTCAACAGACGGAACAATTCAACCGCGCTACTTTATACGCAGCAGTTAGCCATTTTCCAGTTCAAACTTGCAGTTGCGGCTCGCCAAGACTCTGTCCGCGTTTGGAATCTAGCACACAGGGCATCACCTTTCGCACTGCGTTTGCGATAACACTCGAAGATGGTCCGGAGCGTCGAATTGCTGCTGAGTTCTTTTCTTCGTCGTTTTCACGCTCGCCGGAGCTTGCCAGTTGAAAACCTGCTTCACAGGCAGCCGCTCGCCGTTCCGAAGCGCAAACATCCGGGGCCCGGGCTGACGGCGCTCGACTTTCTTCCTGCCGCTGCCGCTTCGATGACCTGACACTTGAATTTGACGTGCCGAGCTGTGCCGGAGCATGATCCTTCCTCGCGGGCTGCGCCCGTTCACGCCATGCTTGTATTCATCGCGCAAAATTACGCCGAAGTGAGCAGGGAAGCCGCGCGGATGGTCGCAGGGGCGATTCGCCGCCGGCCGGACCTGCGGCTGGGGCTTGCTTCGGGCAGCACGCAAGTCGGAATGTACCAGGAGTTGGTCCGAATGCACCGTGAAGAAGCGCTCGACTTCTCGCGCGTTGTGACGTTCAACCTGGACGAATATGTCGGTCTGCCGGCGGAGCATCCACAGAGCTTTCATTCGTTCATGTTCCGAAATTTTTTCGACCACGTAAACATTCCCAAGAAGCAGATTCACATCCCCGAAGGTACCCTGCGAGGGAACTTTGACGAAACCTGCGCGCATTATGAAGAAGCGATCCGCCGCGCCGGGGGGATTGACTTGCAGATCTTGGGGATCGGCAAGGACGGCCACATCGGTTTCAACGAGCCAGCTTCGAGTCTTGCCTCGCGCATGCGCGTGAAGACTCTGACGCGGCGAACGATCCAAGATAATCGCGCCGGCTTTGCCTCGGGCGAAGAGATGCCGCGCGCGGCGATCACGATGGGAATCGGCACGATCCTGGAAGCGCGGCGAATCCTTCTGCTCGGTGCGGGAGCCAGGAAGGCGCGCGCGGTCGCGCTTGCAGTGGAAGGGCCAGTGACGGCTTCCGTTACGGCGTCCGCGCTGCAACTGCATCGGGACGCTACAATACTCGTGGATCGCGACGCCGCGGCAAACCTGCGCCACAAGGAGTATTACGAGAGTGCGCTCGCAATGACGCGCAAGTTGACGCCGGGACGCTTGTGGTGACGGCGCAAGGACGCCTTGATTTTCGCCGTAGGCGTTGCTGCAAGAAAGGCGGGCACGAAGAATAATACGGCCGACAATCGTCCGCGGGGGCCAATTCTGCCCGGCTAGAAATGATTCGAGTGCGACCGGTCATCGCCCGGTTCTCCGGGGGCCGACGAGGTGATGCGACCCCACACCGTCCTGGAGCTAGGTGGCGCGGCGTCGACTCCCCAGGAGGGCAGCGACATCCACAGGAGCCGCGAAAGCGCCGCAAGATACGGCTCGTACATCTGCCGCAATTCCTTCAGCTTTTGGTCCCCCGCGTCCGCGCACTGCGCCACTCCGCACTCCAGAAGCAGACTTCGCACCTGCTTCAGATCTTCCTGGGGCAAACGGTCCGCATGCGGCGGCCGCGGCCTGACTCTCAGCACCTCGGACAAATCCGCCACCGCGTGGCGGGAAATTGCGAACGTAAGCTGCGCCTGCCACTTCGTTTCTCCATCGCCGTAAGCAATCAGCGCGGCGCAGACGTCCAGAATCGCCGTAAACGCGGCCAGCCAGGACTGGTTGTCGTGCTGCGACCGGAAAAAGCAGAGGAACGGGTACGTCAAGTGGCTTTCCATCAATTGCGCGGACCAGATTTCCCAATCGCGCAGATACTGTGCGAGACCGTCGCGGACCCGGAGCCGCCCGTGACGCCGAAGCAATTCACCCGCCGTCGGCGGTGATCCGGCGCGCGCGTCCAGGAGAGAGATATTCACCTCCCGCTGTGAGAAGGCGGCGTAGAGCGTCGGCAGATACGCGATCATGATCGC
>DASPOJ010000084.1:0-17352 GCA_035626055.1 Candidatus Methylomirabilota bacterium
TCGCGCGAAGCTGCCGGCTTGGTCCATCAATCCCCGCTGTCAGGAAATCCCGCTCCTGCTCGCCCGCTACGGCGCCGACTCCGGCGTGCCCGGCGCCGCGGCGCTCTGCTTCACTTAACCATCATCCGCAGGACAAGCGCGGCAGGTTCTCGCGGAATCGGCACGAATATGTCTTTACACGCGGAGCTGTCGCTCGAACGGATGCACGAAAAAATGTCCGGGCTCGCGCCCATTGAGCTCCCCATCTTCGCTGTGCCGCGGCCCCCTGGCAAGCGGCGCACGAAACGCTGCCGCCCGTGGGGACGGCGTCGGGTCACCCGACCGCCGGTTCCAGGAATACCCGGTATTGCGGCGGACAACATGCGACTTTTTTCGCGCATCTGAGTTTAATAAGAGTAGGAAGTGATGAAATGTATTTGTCGGGTGGCGGTTGAGATGCCCGGCGGGAGGTTGAATGCCATGAAACGGCTTCTAATTTTTGCGGCGATCGCACTCCTGGCGGTCTTGGCGATCGCGCCCGCGGCCTCTGCGCAGAGAGGCGTGGTGATCATCCGCGGCGGATTCTACGGAGGCTTCTATGGCCCGCATTTCTTCGGCTATTTGGGCCCCGGCCCCTGGGTGTACGGCTATTGGGGAGCGCCGTACGGTTTCGGCTACATTTCCCGGCCGAACTCCGGAGACGTCAAAATAGAAACGAAAATGAAGGATGCCTCGGTCTACCTGGACGGCGGCTTTATCGGCAAGGCGGAAAAGGTGAAGAAGTTTTCGATAAAGGCGGGCCCGCACGACATCGAGTTGCGCGACCCGAGTGGTAGATCTTTTTACCAGGAACACATCCAGGTTCTGCCCGGCAGAACGGTTGAGATTCAACCCGATTCTTCGTCGGGCAGCTGATCGCTGATGAGTGGACGGACGACGAGGATCTTGCGCCTCGTCCAAATTGCCAGCGGAGTCAAACGCCGAGGGCCGGGAAAACCGACCCTCTGAGTAATGCAGCAGAGAATCTCTCCCCGCCAAGCTCCCAAATCAGGAAGAGCCACCAACGCGGATGATGGCCTTGATGACGCCATCACGATAGTTGGCAACCATGTCAAACGCGTCTTGCGTCTCTGCGAGCGGGAAATGATGCGTGGCGAGCTGTTCCATGTCGATCTTGCCGGTCGCCAGGAGATCGATCGCGGGGAGCACGCAATCATTTTGGCGGCGGACGTTGCGAATCGTGAGTTCTTTGCGCCGCAATGTATGAATCGGCACGCTTACGCAATCCGTCTCGGGAATGCCGACGATCAATAACGTTCCGCCGGGCTTGAGCAATTCGGCGGCTTGATCCAGCGCTTCCTGCTGCCCCGCGCATTCAACAACGAGGTCCAGTCCTTGCGGGGCCAGTTTGGCGATTTCCGCAACGACGTTCACCTTGTGAGGATTCCCCGCCCATTCCGCGCCGCAGCGCCGCGCCGCAGCCAGCCGCTCCTCGATGGGCTCGCTGCAAAAAATCGAGTACTCGCCCGTGGCTCGAAGCGCGAGCAGCACCGATAATCCAATCGGGCCGCAGCCGAGAATGCCGATCTGGGCGCCGTCCTGCGCGGCAGCCATGCGCTGCGTGTAGACCGCAATCGAAAGCGGTTCGACCAGCGCGGCCTGATCCGCCGTCATCGACTCTGGCAGGGGGAAGCAGCATTGCGCAGGCATGACGAGATACTCAGCCAGGCCGCCGCTGAGTTGGCCGGGACATCCGAGGAAGCGCAGGTTGCGACAAGTGTGATGCCGTCCGCGCAAACACTGATCACACTTGCCACAGTGGATCGCAGGCTCGATGGCGATGCGCTGGCCCGCAACGAGGTCGTCCACTTCCGCGCCGACTTCCACGATCGTTCCACCGCACTCATGGCCGACCACGAACGGAAACTTGATGACGGCGGGACCAATGCGTCCGGTGGTGTAGTAGTGCACGTCGGAGCCGCAAATGCCCACTGAATCCACGCGAACGAGGACGTCCTCCGGTTGAGTGAGCCGGGGGGCCGGGGCGTCGGCCACAGCGATCTGCCGCAACCCTGTGAGGAACGCAGCCTTCATATGTCTCCGATGGCCCGGCTCCGAAATCTGGAGTCGCGGCGCGAGGGCGCGTAGAGAAGAGCTCGCGAGGTCGAGAATGATACTACACTTGCTAGACACCGAAGATGAAAGGTCCGCGGGCACCCCAAGAGCAACGCGCGGCAAGCAGTGCGGGATTGATATGCAACTACACCATCGCGCCGTGCACCGCGCGTTCGCACCATTGCCAGTTCAGTTGCAGGTCGTTGATCAGCCTCTCACCGGCGGGTCCGCCGAGCTGGGATTGCAAGCCATGCCCTTGCCTTCCTGCTTCCCTTGGGTGGAGCGATAAAAGAAACTTACGGCTTGGAACGACTCAAGCTTTGGAGCGCGGGATCGGAACTGAGCAGTGAGGGAAATTCACGGACGAACGAAATCATCTCTGGATGCCAAGACCGGTTGAAACCGAAGAAATACATCTCGTTTAGAGCCTGCTCCGCTGTCCATTTCTGAATGCCCATCCGGTACGTCGCGATGAAGACGCCGGTGCGGTCTTTCCCATATTGGCAGTGAACGAAGACCGTTTCCTTTGAGTCCTCACCAAATAGCGAAAGAAACAGCGCTACCTGAGCGCCGGTGGGTGGAGAGAACTCGCCAACAGGGATGCTGACAAAATGAATGCCTCGCGCTTCGGCTTCCTTTTGTTCCCGATCGCGGGTGGCGGAATCCTCACTTCGAAGATCAACGATCGTCGTGATATGCAACGCCTGCAATTGTTCCAGGCCGCCCGGTTTCGGCTGGGCGCCACGGTACAGGTGCTCCGAAATTCTCCCCGCGTTGGGAACGTGCTTGATCTGGATCTTCTCGCCGAAACCCGAGCGCATCGAGGCCGTGGGGGCCTGCGGGGTCTGCGGAGTCTGCGCGTAGATGCCACGCACCCCGAGGGCGAACGAAAGAAACAGACAAGCCAGTGCGAAGCGGCGCATGGTGATTCGATTCAGGAAATCTATCACGATCGAAGTGAGAAAGCGCTGACCGTTGAGACGAGGAGGTCGCCTCACTCTCCGGACCTGAGGGTGCGCTTCGTGACCTTTTGTCTTCCCCTCATCTTACGGTCACGCCTCGAACCCATTTGCGCCGCGTTCCGCGCTATCCGCTTGGCCGTTCGATCCATTGGTAAATGGAAATCACGCTCCCGTTTGCACAGGGTTCACTGTTCTTGCTCGGAAACTGCCACTGAGAATGGGAACCCTAAGATTGGGAGTGTGAATCCTGAGAATGTTGGGGGCCAAAAGGGGAAGGTGGCCCCCAAATCGCGCGACTCACAATCCATACCGTCTTTTTGTCTTCAACTTAGCAATTCGCATGCAAGGTCAGTTAGACCCAAGCCAGAAAAATCAATCAGTTACGAGGGGTCGGAGGCCCTTAAGCCGGTTTCCCGTTCGCTTGATCGCCAACACCCGGTTCGTAGCGGCAGCGCTCGACGTCAGAGAGCGCACCACACGATGTCCCCATTTTAACGTCAAACTACCGTTTCAGAGTACGCACGTAAGCAATCACGGCGTCCACGTCTTGCGG
Organism: Candidatus Methylomirabilota bacterium; assembly: GCA_035626055.1. GTDB lineage: Bacteria > Acidobacteriota > Terriglobia > Acidiferrales > UBA7541 > DASPOJ01. Next base: position 3,610 of record DASPOJ010000084.1, read on the forward strand.
CGGGAGACGATGCCGGAACCCGGACTCATCGATCTCGACAGGAGGCATCGCGCGGCTGCCCTGAGTGATGATCTCTTTCAACTCCGCGTCCGACTTGCCTTGCACCTCTGCTGAGCTGAGCCTCGGAATTGTGATGTTGAAGAACTTGTCCGCTCTCGCATCACCATTGCCGTCCGGGCCATGACATCTGCCGCACGTCAGATTGTAAGCCTCTCTTCCAGAGACACTACGGTTCCGGTCCAGATTGGAAGCTAACAAAACGTCGCGACTGTGGCCCTTCGGGGTACTGTGCAAAAGTATTCCATCTGTCCCGGGTATCCATATTTCGGAGAGGATGCGGCCGCCATCCGTTTTGTCAAATACAAGAGAGCCGTCCCGAAGAAATTCGGCCGGCCCGCCAAGCCGAGTGATGATGGGCGCGTGAAACACCCCACTGGTGGCCGATTGCACTCCGAGTCCAAAGTTGTCCACTGAGAAAGTGTACGTCCCCGCTGGCAGCACCTTCGAACCGACGGTAAACTCATACGGGATTTCGGCCTGCATGACCGGCCCTGTCTGCCCGAACGCCAGGCCAAGCGCAGAGGATGTGACGAGAATGAAGGCCATGAGCCCTCTCGCCATCGCACCCTGAGTTTTCAATTGCTGCATACTTGATGCCCTCCTCCTGTTCTCTGTTTTTCTGTCAGCCGCGGTAGGAATACCAGTCACCACAAGCAATTTGCCACCAGCGCGGCCCCAGCAAGGTCAGCGGGGTTCCGACGGCTCTCTCTTGACCATCTGACGAACCCTGCTTCCTGCCGCGCAATTGCTCCAGCGGAATAGTCTGAGTGAAAACCGAAGGTCCTGGCAGGACAAACGGCACGGCTAAGGTGAGGGCTGGGGCGCGCATTAAGTTTCCCAAGAAAAAGGAACCAACTTTTATACTGAGGATCAGATTCTGTGTCAATAGATTTTTCTGAATTCTATGTGACAGGATTTGCCGATTGGAGCTCTGGCTCGCACAGTGCAGGCTCCGAATCTCAACGCCGCGTTTCTCGCTGTCCGCTTGGCCGTTCGATCCACTGGTAAAGAGAGACCGCACTCCCCCCGATCGAAATCACGATGACCGCGATCATCACGTGATCGAGCAAGGGGGATTCAGCCTGCTTGATGATCCACCGCCCGTAGTGAACCGCAAGCGCACCCTCGATTACAAAGCGCATCAGTCTTCCCACGGCGACGTGGCTCAAGAGCTTGTATCGCGGATACCGAAATGCCGCCGCAGCGGCCACAATCGCCGTAAAAGGGAATGGCGGCGGCATGACCGAGGCCACCACAAGTGTCCAGCCGGCCCGCCTCTCCACCAGCTTCCGAAGGTGGGCGAGATGTTTTCCCGACAGGACTTTCTTTAGCCCGCTCTGGCTCTTTCGGCTGATCCAATCCGTTGCAAAACACCCGATCAGCGAACCCGCCGTGGCCATCAACACGTAATAGATCACGCGCTCGTGATAACGCGCAGAGAGCGCCAGCACCAGCAAATCGTTGCCCATCGGCACCACAAGGGGCGACGAATCAAACGCGCCCAGCGTCAGTAATCCCAATCCCCCCGCATGAAACAAAGCCCTGGCAACACTGTGGATGATCCGTCTCAAGTCGTTTGTCCCCGCCGATTAGATGACGCCACCGGCCCCTGGGTCAAGAAGTCCCCGGATGGGTCCGCGCCATGCATGCCGTTAGTGCCACGGAGGCGTCCTGAGATGGCCCGAAGCTGGCCGAATGATTAGTTGAGAGGATTCACCAAGAATTTTATAGTAGCTAGGTGGATAATACACTCTGCAGTGAAACGATTGGATGTGCGTTGTGAACGAGAGAAAAGTTCGAGCATTCGTTTCGATGACTGCTTTGTTCGCGCCAGCCCTTTTTGCCTCGGGATGCCCCGGGGTAGCGACTCCAAAGGGACCCATTCAACCGCTTGCGATCACGACATCGACACTGCCGCGGCCGGCGCAGGCTCTCATGAATTTGAGACTGACGGTTCCGAGACCGGCTTTGGATTCCTATGGCGGGCGCACGGATCTTGAATGTGCGCAGCCAACGGGTTGGTTTCACACGGAAAAGATCGGCGCTCACTGGTGGTTTTGCACGCCGGCGGGAAACGCTTTTTTCGAGCAGGACGTCGAGGACGCTCTCTACAACAGCGACAGCGCCGCGCAGGCGGCGTTCACCGCCAAGTATGGCGGCAATGCGCAGGCCTGGATGGACGCTACATTGCAACGCTTGCAATCCTGGGGCTTCAACACGGTCGGCGTGTATTCGCACAATCAGCTTTGGCCGGTGCTTTACAGGGGATCGCTGCCGATCAAGCTGCCTTTCCTTCACTACGCGCGCCCTTCCTACTATTCGATGCGCAACGCCGCCGTGGATGGAGGCGGCGGGCAGATCTCTACGCTCTTGCCGGAGCCGGTCAAGGAGATCATGAACGCGCACAGCCCGTACTACTCCGGATACGTGCCCCCGGGTGGAATCGGAGACTACTTCGATACCAAGATGCAGACGTGGCTGGGCGGATTCTTGAAGCAAGACTATTCGATGAAGGCGATTCAAGACTCGCCGAATGAAACTTACCTGCTCGGAATGATGGCGGACGACACCGACGAGATGATGGGCTTTGAATCGGGCCCGGACTTCCCGACCATTCCCACGGGGAAAAACAATTTCAATCTCTCCCTCATGATTCTCTGCGGATCACCGGTGCAAACGGCGAACGCAAAGCTCGGCTTTGTGTACTTGGACACTGTATTGCACTCGAAGAAGGCGCTGCGCGACGCGCTGGCTGCGAAATACGGGACCATCGGCGCGCTCGATGCGGCGTGGGGCGCGCATTACACGACTTTCGATTCGTCGGGGACCCAAGTCATGAACGAATCCATGGGCACCGGAGACGGCAGCACGCTGACCTTCACGCACACGCTGGCCAAACTGCGTCCGAGCGCCCACTCCGTGCAGATTCTTTCCGGCGGCAACGCCGTCGCGGGCGACACGGGAAACGGCTCGCTATACGGTCTCAAAATCTCTGTTGGAAGCATTAACTACGCGACCGGCTCGCTGACCATCACGTTTGCGCCAGGGGAGGCTCCCGCCGCAGGGGCAATCCTTGCGGTGAACTACGTGCAGAACGGCTGGGGGATCGGAACGGGGCTAATGGATGAGGACTTCAGGGCGGCTCATCAAGTGTGGTTGGGAGACACGTGGAACGGCCTCACTCCGGCGATCTCCGGCAAAGCAGTCGTCCAAATGGCGCCGGCGGTCAAGGCTGATCTGGATAATTTTCTGCAAGAGACGGCCGGCTGGTACTTCGGAATGTTTCGGACGGAAGTGAAGTCTGTTTTCCCCCACACGCTGGTTCTCGGCCCCGGGCTCGGAACCTGGGATGGAGTGGCGCCCGCTCCGGTGCTCAAAGCGGCCGGACAATATCTGGACGTGATCATCACGGGAGAAGCGACATCGGTCTACTCGCAGCAAGAACTGGACTTCATCGCACGGAATGCCGGAGACAAGCCGTTGATCGCAAGCTCGTACCGGACAGCCAATACGGATTCGCCGCTTTCGGCATTTCCCGGTCCGGCCGCGGGCAACTATGCATCGCAGCATGCGAAAGGGCAGGCGTACTACAACTCAATGGCGGCAATTCTGGAATCGGCGAAGAATTCCAGCGGGACAATTCCACACGCCGGCATGAGCGTATGGGCCTGGATGGACAATTGGGGAGAGCAATCGAACTGGGGCCTCGTCACACACCTTGATAACGCGTACGACGGTCATGAAGACGCGTTGGCGCTCGTGGCGTGCTCTGCCCCGATTTCACAATTTTTTTGCGGCGGCGAATCGGGAAATTATGGAGACGTGCTGACGCTCACCAAGAACGCAAACGCGCTATGGTTGACCGCCCGCTAAGCCATTTTCATGCGCGACCCTTCTGGAGGACGACCGTCAGATCTCCCCACGCCCAGGAGATGAGCGGGAGCCGTGACAGGCGGTGCGCGACCCGGTGGAGCAGCGACCCATCCGGATTGAAGCGGTGGGTGGCGCTGGTAAGGAGTCGCACGGAAAGCCCCGAGCCTTGCAGAAACGAGCGAATGTCTTGCCGGGTGAAGTCCGAGTGATACGTCCACGCGCGAACAAAAGTATTTTCGTGAACAGTCTTGCGCAGCAACACGGAAGGAAAGAAGAGACCGAGTACGCACGACAAAATGTGGAATGGATTCGCGTTGCGAAGCCGCGTCGCGTTGGGCGACTGGATGACGACTTTCCCAAAGGGCCGCAGAACGCGGCCAAATTCCCGGATGGCGAGAGCTGGATCCGGCAAGTGCTCGAAAACTTCCGTGCACGCGATGAAATCCACACTCGCACTCGGCAGCCCAGTGCATTCGGCCGTTCCTTGCACGATGCCTGCCGCGCCGAAGGTCCTGGCGCTCAGCTCATGTAATAGGCCTTCGGAGACATCCACTCCGATGTAACTCCGCGGCGCGCAGATTTCATACCGCCAGCATAATCTCCCATCGCCGCAGCCGATATCGGCGACCACGCCTCCGGCATAGTGCCGCAGGAGTTCCTTGTAACGGAGGTCCGTCCTCCATTGAGGATGCGTTGCGTGCCCTGCGACAATTTCCCAATTGCTCATGGTGGGTTCCCCAACTCCGGCATCGCGATATGAGCGGCTCACGGACGCCCAATCGGCTGCAGTGACGAGCCGTGGTTGACCTGCTTTGTAGCGCGCCAGCGTGCGCGCGCGGCAAACGCAAAACACGACGAAATCCGACGCCAGTGTGCCTGTTACGGCCGCAACGAGGAGTTCAACACGAAAAATCAAGGCAACAACCAAGATCAGAACGAACGCAAGGGTCCAGCTCGGCGTGAGAAATCCGCGATCGATGCGGTTCCACTCCGCGATCGTGGCCCGGGCTTCTTCAGGCGATTTGAGCACGATCGTTCCTTGCTCGAAAAGCCCGCCGCAAGGGCTTGGTCCAGCACACGGGGTGTCTTGATTTGAGCGGACGGCGAACCTGCTTATTGCGAAATCAGGAATCGAGGACAGGCTTGTTCAGGACGGCGAGGATGCAGCTTCGGAAATTAGACATTTGCTCCAAGTCCAAAACGCGAAGAATAGCCTTCTCCACCCAAAGCAATGGGGGAATTCGTCGAAATTTGCAAGCCGAATGAACCAACTGAATTGCATCGATTGCCAGGCGGGGCGCACGTGCGGTCTTAACGATTTCATTCTTGGTGTTCATGCGGTAGTACGTCTTAAAAACGTCCCGTTCCTCTCTAAACTCAAGATAGCGGATAATGCGTTTTTTCAGTTTTTCCGGGAAGAAGGAGGCGGCGAGAACTTGATAATTCAGAAGATTCGGAGTCAGAAAAATGAATTTGCCTCCGGGACGCAGCACGCGGCCAACCTCGCGCATTAGTTCCAGCGGTCTTTCCACGTGTTCAACCACCATCTGAGCCGTCACAAGAGTGAACGAAGCATCTGGAAACGGAAGCTTGAGAAAATCTCCGACTACCTTTTCGTGCAGGTATGGGTTTCGCGAGACATCATCGGCAACCCTATCAATCCCCACCAACCGCCGAGCTCGCTGAGACAGTGTGTTTTGGTCGGCCTTACCATTGGGCAGCCACTCACGCAGGATTTGCCGGCCGCACCCCAGATCCAACCACTCTGTTTCGGGAGTCACTTCCTTCAAGAGTAGCAACCGGTAGCAGTCTTCCGCGATGGTTACATTCCAGCCTCGCTCGCGCTGATCCGTGCGCTTCAGTTCCTTGCAAAGACTCCCAATCGCGGAGTGAGCAGGCTCGCTCACTGAGGTCGCTCCCACCCGCACAATTCGCGAATGAAAGCATCGGTTTGCCGGGAACTCCGCGCGGGGTCTAACCTCTGCCGAACACCTGGGATACTCTTCTCGGCCCGATCCGCCATTGCGCTGTGACTTGCAAACGATTCCACGATGGCGGTGGCCAGAGCGCGAGGATCCCGCGGCTGCACCAATTTCCCCGTTCCCTCGGACGCGATCAGTTCCCGATTCCAACCAGTGTCTGTGGCAACAACGGGTTTTCCCAAGAGCATCGCCTCACAGACGACGAGGGGGCCGCCCTCCCAATGAGACGAGGAGACGAATAGATCCAGTGCGGCCAGGAAACTCGCTGCGTCGGATTGAAACCCGCAAAGAAAAAAGCAATCTCGAAGGCCGAGCTCGGAGATCAGAAATTCAAGCGAGGATTGGAGCGGGCCCGCCCCCGCAATGGCGAAGTGCACGTTTGGGTTGGAAGCGATGACAAGACGCGCGGCGCGAATGAAATCGTGGAACCCCTTCTGCGGCTGCAATTGGCCGACCGATCCCACGAGAAACCCGCCATGAGGCAAGAGTTTCGTTCGCCATGCGAACGCAGATGAGGGGTCAGGCGCGGGCAATTCGACTCCATCGCGGCAGGTTCTCACGGAAACGGGTACACCCCAGGAGCGAAGTCCGCGCTCAAGCGAACGATTCATGGTGACCACAAGATCGGCACAACGGAGGAGCGCCCGATTCAGACCGCTTGGCGGCACAGGATTGCGAACATGGGCAAGAATCGGGGTTTTGGCCCACTTCGCAGCCAGGAGCGTTGGCGCTTGATACGAGAATGTGTTGTTGACGTGGACCACGTCGTAGTTTTGCCGCTGCAAGAGCGAAGCGATAGCCCTCACCGTTCTCAATACCTTTGGAATCCGCGCGATCCTCCGAAGTCCGTTGAATCCATGCCCAACGAAGGTGCTCTCCCATCGCGCCCCCCTCGTTCCCTGATAGCCAAATCGAGGGGGCCGGGGCTCCGGTGGTGAAGCGGCGCATAAGACGAACATGTTCTTTACCAGGCCGGCGAGCGCCTTTGCGCCCGGCGTTGGATAGTAGAAGAGGACATCGTGGATCGCCTGCCGCTTGTCCGCGTGCCGAAGATAGGTTTCCAGTATGCGAAGCGATCCGCCAAATGTTCCGCCGACTTCCACGTGCAGAACTTTCAAGACTTTTCGCGCGCCCGGACCACGAACAAGTGAAACAGGCGGACGGGCTGCTTCGGTCGAGGGCGTGCAATCGGGGTTCATATTGGATGCGCGTTGAAAGATGAATCGGCCGGGCGCGGAACGAAATATCGGAGCAACGCCACACATTCCGAGAAACCATGCCCGGCCAAGAGCAGGAATACACTCATCGCCACACACCAGCACGCCAATGCGGCGGCAACATCGTGCGAAGGCCGGAACAACCGCAAGAATGACGCGGCCAGGGCGAGCGATGCGAAGGCTGCGTATTGCCGGTGGACTGAAATCTCGAACGGGACACTGCGTTTGCCCGCCAGGAAGAGCGACGCATTCGCCGCGAGCAAAGCCAGACCGTATGCCGTGACCGCTCCCAGTAAACTGAATCTTCGCCAAAGCATTGAGAACAACAAGACGTAGAGAGCGATTTGTGCAAGACCCAGCCAGACGGCGCGCTGTTGTTTGGCGACGCTGGAAAGCAGCAGCGCTCCAACGGCGCCTGGGGCGGCCAGTCCGACAAAAAGCGCGCACAGGATGAGGGCGGGGCCCAATTGAGCATATTGCGAACCGAGAAGCGTGGTGAGCGGGCCGGCAAACAAGATCAAACCGATCGTGATGGCGGCATTGACAAGGAAAAGAATTCGCACTTGCAAGGCGAATACTTGCGCCGCCGCCGGAAAATTGTGGTCCGCCATCAGATTCGTAAGCGAGGGCAGGATCGGGTCGAGGAAGAAAGCTCCAACCCCAGGAATCAGGGAGGTGAGAGTTATCACTGCGACGTAACGTCCAAGGAGTGAAAGGCCGGCGCAGTTTAGGATCAGGACATAATCGAGGCGATTCACGAAGAAAGAAAGCAAGCCAACCTGCTGGGTGGCAAACAGATAGCGCCAAAAACCTCGTGGAAAATGAAGACGAAGATGATGCATGCCAGGGCGCCACGCCGGCAATCTGGACAGGCGGAAAATCCCGATGAGTGCAGACAGTAAGGCGAGACCCAGGTAGGCACTCCAAATCACGGCGACGGAGTGCTTTGTCAATTCAGAGCGCCAGCCGAAATAGAAGATGGCCGAACAGATGAAGAAGCCAAACGTGACGATTCGTGCCGTGAGTTGGGCGGAGCGGATTTCAAGATTTCCCTTGAGGGCGGCAACGACGAGCGAAAGCAGGATGGCGATGGGCGAAAGGCACAACAAGAAGAGCTGCGAAGAGGGGCTGGTTTGCCGTCCAAACAAGAAGCGCAAATTGCCGGACCAAATGCCCGCCGCAGCGAGCCAGGGAACCGCGGTCAGGCAAATCAGCAGGAAATAAGACCACAAGTAGGAGAAACGGTCGCGCGGGGCAATTTCGGGAATGAATTTGATTGTGACCGTGTCGCCGCCCAGGTAGAGAAACGCAGTTCCGAAAGCAAGATAGACGGACAGGATACCAAATGTGCCGATCACCTCAGGACCGGCGCGCGCCAGGAGGACGCTCGTGCCGTAGCTGAATGGCGCAGCAAGAAACGAAAGCCAGACGGTCCAGCGCATGCCTGAGACGATGCGGCTCCGCGTCTCCACCGGTACGGCCGAAAGCAAGGCTGCGGAATCCCCAGGGACAGCCGAGAATTCATTGCTGAGGAGTTCCATCGGGAGTTGTCTTCTGAATGGCGCGGCTAGTTTCGTGCTACAGCAAGATCGGCACTGCGGGGCAGATGCGCACGGGAGTCGAGAGGACGGCGCAGAGCGGCTCGAAATAATGCCGGCGAACACAAAGACGCGGCCAAAGCCAGCGCAAACCAGGTCGTCTTCTGGTATTCGGCGGAGATGAACAGCCCGGAGACTAGCAAAGCGACCAAGCTCGCGGAGAGCGCCGCCGCCATTTGTTTCGCAAACCGGGAAGCCTGGGGCGCTTTCCGCAATTTCGCCAGGCCTCGGAAATCGAAAACGAAAATGGAAAAGAACAGCAAGGCCGAAGGAATTCCCATTTCCGCCGCGATCTCGATAAACATGTTGTGTCCGATGGTGTCCACATCCAGCCCGGGTGCTGCATAGGCGCGCATCTCTTCCTTAAAGCGACCGACTCCGACTCCAGTAACTGGATGGGCTTCGATCATTCTTAATCCGGCGCGCCACGCTTCCAGATGCGCTCCTTCGGACGTCCGCTCCGCCACTTCCGGATTCACCAAGCGCCGCAGCGGAGAAATTGGCAGCAGAAGAGAAGCGGGAATGACGAGGATGGACAAGAGGAAGAGGGTGCGGAGCCGACGGCGAGTGTGCCAGATGGAATAGATCGCGGCGACTGCGAGTCCTACGAATGCTCCGCGCGAGGCGCAAAGCGTGAGCGCGGGGCAAATGGCCAGTAAACACGCGGCGCAAAACAGCCTTTGCCACAGAACACGGCTGGATGTCGCCAGATAGAGAGCGGGAAATACGGAGATCAGCGCCGCGCAGCTGAAGTAATTCGAGTCGCCCGCGATCCAGCCCGGCCGGAACGAACTCCACCGCGCATGCTCCGTTTGCCATTCGCGGAGAACGTACAGTGAAGCGAATGCGTACGAGCCGATCATCACCAGAACGATGCGGCGGAATCGAGACATCGAGTCAATCACCGCGAGCGTGATCAAGAAAAGCAGGAAGGAAGAGGTGTAGGCGACGAAGGGACTGTTTCCAGGGCTTATGCTGCCTCCCGAGCCCAGCATGGAAAGGGTCGCCCATAAATAGAATGGAAATAGCGCGCAAACCTGCGGCATTTGCAAGAATGCAGGGGCCTGCTTGTTTCGCAGAATATGAAGCGTTGCGTAGGCGAGTGATGCCAAACCGAGATACTCGAAGACAGTCAAAGGCCCGACTCTGCCGCCCCAAATCGGATGTTGAGTCATGGGCAGGACCCAGATGAGCCAGAAATAAAAGATCATCAGCGTGAATTCACGAAAGAGAAGCACCAGCCGGACAAAGCTCGCGGGGGTCAGGAAGCTGCGCCTCGGGAATGATCGCCATCGCGTCTTCCAGGGTCTTGCACAAGACCGGAAAACTATATTGTTCCTCAACTCGTTTCCGGGCGTTCAAGCCAAGCCAATTGCGGCGGCGCGCATCTCGCATCAATCCAACTACTGCCTGCGCAAAATCAGATGGATCGTCGGCCAGGACAATTTCCTCATTGTGGCGGAACTCCAAACCTTCCGCCCCGAGGCGCGTGGAGACGATCGCCTTCTCCATCGCGGCCGCCTCGAGAATTTTCAGGCGTGTGCCGCTGCCGATTCGAAGCGGCACGACGCAGACAGCGGCGCCGGCAACTTCCGGACGGATGTCCTCCAGGGTTCCCGTGAAGCGGACATGCGGGTCGCGGGCGAGGCGGCGACGAAAGCCACGGCTGGGGTTTCTTCCCGCGACGACGAACTCTATGCCGGGTATGCTTCCGCGAATTTCCGGGAGGATCGATCTTACAAAATGCTGCACGGCATCACGGTTCGGATACCAGTCCATTCCGCCTTGAAAGAGCACCTTGAACGGTTCTTCCTGCGAGGCCGGAAAATAGCGATCCGTGTCCAACGCATTGGGGACGACAAAGAACGATGTGCGCGGACACAAAGATTGCAGGATTCTGCGGTCCTGCTCGGAGCACGTTATGGCGAGTTTCGCGCGCTCGCAAGAGCCGCGTTCCCATTCTCGGAGCTTTTCACTTTCAAGCCATGCGTAGAGTCTTGCCAGAGGGTTGCGCGCATGACGCAGGAAACGCTGCCAGATCACATGCTCCGCATTGTGATTGTCCAGGAACAGCGGCACGGGCAACGGGTCCGGAACGTTGATGAGCGGCTGCGTTTGCTCGCAAAATACCGCGTCGATGCCCCCCGAATCCAGCAATTCGCGGATGCGTTGCGCGGCTGACTTCGAGCGCGTGGCCTCGACGGAGTGCGGCTTGCGGCTGAACAAATTCCTTGCGCGTGAAAGATGCATTCGCGGCCCGGGAGGCGTCTCAATGTTTCGCGGCATGGCGAATGCCTGCTCGCACAAACGATGCACGGACGAGTCATTTGCCTGGATTTCAAGCGGCGAGTCAATTCCGAGAAACACAATCCCGTGGCCATTCGCGGCGAGAGCGCGGAGCAAAGCCCACGTTCTCATTCTTGCGCCGTTGTTCAGCGGCAAGGGCCAAGTCGAAGACAGGAAGAGGATGCGCATCTCTGTATGAGTTGCTCGGCCATCGGGTGCAAGTGCCGGCCGATAGGATCAGGTGCGAGTTCCGGTCAGAAACTCTTGATAGTTGGATATGATTGTCGCAGCCAACGCATGCGCGCCATTCGATTCTCTGTTCCCTTCTCTCTGTCCGGCGACGGGCAGGAGACGGTGCAAATCGCAAAAGTCCGCTCCTAGTTCAGTTTGATTCAGGGTCCCGCCTGCAAGAGAGGATGCATGAAACAGTAGTTCGAGTGCGGCTTCGTACACGCCGAAACGAGGTCCAGTTTTCCAGGAGAGTCGAAGCCACCGCATCCATTGGCGGCGCCCCCTGCGCCATCCGCAGAGTCGAAAGACGCGCGCCCAACCCCGGAGATTTGCTTGCCGGGGTTGCGAGTGTTCCCACGCCTGGAAGAGTTCTTCATCCGCGATGGACTCTGGAGAGCCAGTGAGATGAATCAATTCCCATCGCCAAAGCGAATGGGCGCACTGCACGGCCTCGCACCAGGAGACATCGGGCCCGGCCTCAAATCCGTCGTGCTTGGCTAGCTTCCAGTGCGTGCAGTCGGCAACCAATTCTGCGAACGGCACGATCTCGATTGGATCGCAGGCGGTCCCGGCGTGCTGGATCGCGAGACGCGTGAGGATTTGCGCCCGCTCACGGTAGGTGGGCGCGTAACATCTCAGGAACACCAGAAGCGAAGCCGCCATATCCAGATAGAGCTTCACGAGTTTGTAGTGAAGCTTTACGGAAATGGAATTCCTGCCGTTGAAGATTTCCGGCGCGCACTCAAGCAATTCCACCAGGCGGTTACAGAGCAGTCGTACTGCGTCCTCTCGCGAGAGGTCCGTCGCTGAGATTTCCGGAATCGACCGAAGAACATCCTCGTCGCCCCAAATCACGCGGCCGCAATGCTTCAGCTCGTAGCTGAGGATATGCGGCGCGAGCCGGCGGAAGTAATCCGGCGAAACGGCGCTCAGATCGACCTTGCAGAGGATTCCTTGCCTCCGGAGATCTTCTTCCATCTGTTCTCGCAGCGCACGGAGGCTTGCGGCCTTCGGTAGTGTTTGCCCTTTCTTCAGGACGACCATGAACTCCGCGTCGCCGAGAACCTTGTACTTGCGCGCGGTGCGGGCGAAAGTTGCCTCGTCCCGCGCGAGACTCCCGGTGAGCACAATCGCTTGGAGCCGGCTGCCGACAACATTTACGCAGATTCGCCGCACGCGGTTGCAAATGAGGCTTCGCAAGACGGCAGGGCGCGAGCTGCTGTCTGCTGCGTCTGCCGGTGCCTCGGCGATTTGCGGAATGCTGCTATTCAATTCTTTTCCAAACGCAGCGAGTATCCGCCGCGGTCACGGAAATCAATGGCGTTCCAGCTCGATAATGCACTGGCGCAGGCAAGCGAGCCTGCGCCGACAAGAGCGAGATTCCATGCGCTCAAGTACAACTCTTGCGTCTTCTGAATCTGCTGTTCCTGGCTGAACCGCTTCGCTACCCATTCCCGGCCGGCGCGGGCCAATCGTCGCCCCAGCTCCGGGCAGCGCAATAATCGAAGAAGCGATGCAGCGAGTTCTTGTGAATCTCCGGGCGAAACGAGCAGGCCTGTCTGCCCGTGAACGACAACTTCCGGCGTGCCGTCCACACGCGTGGCCACGAGTGGACGCTCGACAGCAAGGGACTCGATCGCCGCCAAAGGCAACCCTTCGTAGAGCGATGGCAGAATGCTGACGTCGCACGCCGCCAGCCAATCATTGACGTTTGCCTGATGGCCCACGAAGCGTACAGCCCGATCTATTCCGAATTGCACCGCCAATTGGGCCAACTCCTGGCGCAAGCTCCCTTCGCCCACGCAAACCAGCTGTGCTGTGGGAAACTCCCGAAGCACGGCACGAAATGCCTCGATGGAGAACCGATGGCCTTTCTGAGATTCCAGACGGCCGATGACGAGAAGCACCGGACCGTCCGCGGATAGGTCGAACTTTCGCCTCATTTCTGACGGATCAGATGTTTCAGGAGAGAACTTTCGCAGGTCGCACCCATTGTGGATAACGCTGACTTTTCGCGCGGGCAAGCGCTTCTCCTCGATCAGGTAACGTGCGTTCGCTTCGGACACTGCGATGAAGCGATCCACAAATCGGCCGGCCATTCGGTCAACGGCGCGAGTTTTCTTCAGAAAGCCCTGGCGCCAGGCTTCCCGGACATGAGGCGTCTCGACGACGACGGGAACGCCGCACAGCCAACCGATCGGCGACGCCGCCATACTCGCGCTGAAGAGATGGGAATGGAGAATCTCAATTCGCAATTCGCGCACAAGCCGCGCGAAGCGAATTGCGTCCGCCGGTTGATGCGGCGCTTGGAAGGACAAGCGAATCAGACGAACGTCTGCAGGCAGGTCCGGTGCAAGCAATTTCGCGCATTCGCCGGGGCAAACGAGGTGGAGACGAAAATGATTCCGGTCCAGGTTGCGCAGCAGAGTCAGAATGTGCTCCTCCGCGCCGCCGCGCACGACACTATTTGTGAAGTGCATCACGGAAATGGGGAAA
>DASPOJ010000085.1:0-51381 GCA_035626055.1 Candidatus Methylomirabilota bacterium
CACGTTCCGATTGCCTTGTATTTTCGACCACACCATCACGAGTTGCTCGGGATGGGGATACGTCATGGGCGCAATCAAAGTGGCGTAAACGATGCTGTAAATCGAAGTGTTCGCGCCAATGCCCAGCGCCAGCGCCAGCACGGCGACAGAGGTGAACCCGAGATTCTTGAGGAGTAATCGGAAACCAAAGCGAATGTCACGCCAAATGCTGTTCACGCCGAACTCCTTTCGCTCCGCAAGCAAGAACGATTCAGGATGGCCCGATCAAACCTCGCACGAAATAGCCAATACTGGATTGAACGCCACTCACCGACCAAATGTTCCACAAACCGCACTCCGGAATAATGTGTACTCTCCTCATCCCTCCCCGGCCATCTCCTGCATCAGCTCCCACAGAGCCGCTACGTCATTGCGCTCCGTCGGTTCCGCTCCGATGGAGACGCGCACCATCCACCGGCCGTCGAGCACTGCAGGTGTCAGAAACGCTTTCCCCGAGCGATTTACACGATCGCACCAAGCCACTGTATGCCGATCGAGCGCCTCTCCGGTCAGGCCGGGCGGCTCGTGCCGCACGCACACGGTTTGCAGGCGCACCGGTGCGAGCACTCGCCAGTCCGGCGCAGCAATCACGCGTTCGCCGAACCACTGCGCGTTTTCCAGATCGCGCCGGATGCGCGCCTGCAATCCGGCAACTCCTTCGTTCCGGATCAGACACCACAATTTCAGCGCGCGAAAACGCCGGCCGAGCGGAATTCCCCAATCGCGAAAATTCCTCACCTGCTCGTCCACGGCCGAACGCAGGTAGCTCGGATTCGTGGAAAACACGCGCACGAGATGCTGGGGATCGCGAACGTAGAACAGCGAACAATCAAACGCCGCGCCGAGCCATTTGTGCGGGTTCAGATCGAGCGAGTCCGCCTGTTCGATTCCGCTCCAGAGCCGTCGCATCTCCGGCAGAATCATTGCCGAGCCCGCCATTGCCGCGTCCACGTGCAGCCACAATCCGTGCCGCTCGGCGATTTCCGCGATCGCGCCGATGGGATCGAACGCCGTCGTGGCCGTCGTGCCGGCCGTCGCGACCACAGCGCACGGCCGCGCGCCCCGGCTCAAATCCGAACGCACTATCTCATCGAGAGCGTCCGCGCGCATCGCAAATTCCGCGTCGTGCGGCACCACTCGGATGTTTCGCCGCCCGAATCCCGCCAGCAGCGCCGCTTTCTCCACGGAGCTATGACTTTGCGACGTAACGTAAACCGTCAGCGGCTTCTCCTCCTCCTGCAGCCCGCCCGCCGCGAGCCCGTACTTGGTCGTCCGCTCGCGCGCCTCGATCAACGCCACCAGCGTGCCCGTCGAAGCGGCGTCTTGAATCACGCCGCTCCACTCTGCCGAGAGGCCCACCATCTGGCGCACCCAGTCGGTCGTCACCTCTTCGAGTTCGGTCAGCGCCGGACTCGATTGCCAGGAAAGCCCCAGCACTCCCAGGCCGGTGCTGAGATAATCTCCCAGCACGCTCGCCAGATCGCAATTCGCCGGGAAGTAGCCGAAGAAACGCGGATGCTGCCAGTGCGAAAGGCCGGGCAAAAGAATGTTGTCGAGATCTGCGAAGATCGCGTCGAACGATTCGGGCGCCTCCGGCGGAGCTGGCGGAAGCTGCCGTTTGATCTCGCCCGGAGCCGTGCCAGCCACGACGGGGAGCGATGCGATTCCGGCGCGATAGTCCGCGACCCAATCGATCAATCGATGGCCGATCTTGCGAAATTCATCTGGTGTCATGATGTGTGTCACCCGCGCGTGCGCAAGATAGGTATGATAGCCAGCTAGGCAGTGTGCGCCCGGAGCGGCCGGACGCGCAAGGCCGTGCCGCACATCACGGCAAGGCTCTGGCCCAATTGAGTCTTGGGAATGCCCGACAGGAAGGGGACGGCGGGGAACGATGGCTTCGCAAGTACTAGTTACCGGTGGGGCCGGCTACATCGGCAGCGTCGTCGCCGATTTGCTCGTGCGGCAGGGCCACCGAGTCACAATTCTGGACAATTTATCGCACGGCCACGCGCAGGCCGTGCCGCCGGGCGCGGAATTGTTCGGCGTCGAGCTGAACCATCGTGCGAGTCTCGAAGCCCTCTTCGCCCGGTGCCAGTTCGATGCCGTGATTCATTTCGCCGCGCTGATCGAGGCCGGCGAATCCATGCGCGCTCCCGAGCTCTACTTCCGCAACAACACCGCGAGCACGCTGACTTTGTTTGAGAGCATGCTTGCCCACAACGTGAAGAAACTCGTGTTCTCTTCCACGGCTGCGCTCTACGGAGATCCCGAGCGTACGCCCGTCGAAGAAGACGCGCCGCTCCAACCCACCAACGCCTACGGCGAATCGAAGCTTCTCGTGGAGCGCATGCTTGGCTGGTTCCATCGCGTCCACGGATTCCGCTACGCCAGCCTCCGCTACTTCAACGTCGCCGGCGCTTGGGACGGCCGTGGAGAGGATCATCGCCCCGAGACGCACCTGATTCCTCGAGTCCTACAGGTGGCCCTGGGCAAGCAAGAGTCCATCTCCATTTTCGGCGACGACTATCCCACTCCCGACGGCACCTGTATCCGCGATTACATCCACATCTACGATCTCGCTCAGGCTCACCTGCTCGCGCTCGATGCGCTCGACCGACGCGACCCGTTAATCTACAACCTCGGCAACGGAAAAGGTTTCAGCGTGCGCGAGGTGATCGAGACGGCCCGGCGCGTCACCGGCCATCCTGTCCCGGCCGAAATTCAGCCGCGGCGCCCTGGGGATCCCGCGGTTCTCGTCGCCAGCTCCGCGAAGATTCACCGCGAACTGAATTGGACCCCGAAGTTCGCGACTCTGGATTCGATTGTCGCAAGCGCCTGGGAATGGCACAAAGCTCATCCGGAAGGGTATGGGTAGAAAGAGTGAAAGAGGTGGCGGACAAACTCAGGCGTCACGCATCGTCGTGGAAGACAAGCGCCCGCGCAACGGGGAGCTCGATCACGACGCTGGCGCCGTAGGGATTCTTGTTGGCGACGGCGACGTCGCCGCCGTGCTCCCGCGCGATGCCGTAACAAATGCTCAAGCCCAGGCCGGTGCCCTTGCCCACGGGCTTGGTGGTGTAGAACGGATCGAACGCGCGGTCGACATCCTGGAATCCCGGCCCGCTGTCCTCGAATCGGATGGCCACGCGATCGTCCATGCGAAACGCTCGGATCGTGATGGTCCGGCGCGCACTCTCTTCGACCGCGTCTATCGCGTTGTTCAAGATGTTTAGCAAGATTTGTTTTAGTTCGTCTTCGCCGATGGCAACCTGCCCCGCGGCGTCTTCGATCTTCATGTCCACTTCGATGCCGAACTTTCGCAGGTGATATTCGCGCAATTGAATCACATCATGCAGCGCGAGGCTCAAGTCCGCGCTGCCCAAATCGGAATTTCCCCGGCGGCCGAATCGCAGCAGCCCGTCCACGATGCGCTTCATCCGCCGCGCTTCCAAGCCAAGCTTCTCGAGCCGCTTCCGCGCCGTTTCCTTCTCAACCTCATCCATGAGCAGATCGCCGTACCCGAGAACGCCAGTCAGCGGATTGTTCAACTCGTGCGCCACACCTGCGACAAGCTGGCCCAGTGCCGCCAGCTTCTCCGACCGCACCAATTCCCGGTGCAGCCGCTGGTTCTCGAGCGTCACCGCCAGGTCGGTGGCCAGCATCGCCAACTCGCCCAGCTCGGTGGACTCGTGACTCTCCGCCTCCCCTTGCTTCGAGAGCCAGAGTCCCCCGACGTGCGCTCCCCGCCGCGATACCAACGGAATCATGATCTGTCGGGAGCCGCGTGCACCCGTTCCAATCTCTTCACTCTCGGGTCGCAATAGGAACGCATTGTTCCCCAGCGGTTCGCCCGCGGCGCAAGCCTGTTTGATTCCCTCGATCTGCCGCCGCTCGAGTCTGCTCCGCAGCGCTTCCATTTCCGCCGCTCGCACGCCGCTCGAGCCAGACAGCGCGAGCGACCGGTCGTCCCCGAGCAGGAACAGAGCCGCGCTGCGGAAGCTCCCTCCTCCCGTAATCGCGTCGGTGATCTCCTTGCCCATACTAGCCACTTCCCGTCCGTCGAGCAGCCGCGAAGTGACCAAGGAAAGACGGTGGAGCAAGAGATTCTCACCACGCTCCTGAGCCCGTGCTTCTTCGACGAGCCGGGATTGATCCTCCAACAAAGTAAGCACCATCCCGATTGCCACGAAGAATTTGGGCACGTTCCACAGCTCAGGGTTGACGCCAGGGTTCGGATAGAACCGCGCCATCAACTCTCCGGCGGGGAAAACCGCGCCCCAGGCAAGAAAGCCCCCCGCGCCGGCCACGACGCCCGGCGACCGGCGTCGCGCCGTTCTCCAGAAGAGGACGCCGCTGATCCCGAACGTAAGCGTCAGGATGGCAGTCAAGCCGATGACTGGATCGCCCCGCCATTGATCGCGAACCGCCCAAATCCCGGATGAAAGCACGAGTGCGGCCAGCGAAACACCGAGCGGCGATTTCCATCCGATCTCCCGGGCCACAAAAACCGCGCCCGCAGCGGCCAGAATCGCCAGTGCCGCCACTTCTAACCCGCGCACGTGCCAATCGAACGTCACCGCGAACGCATGGAACACCGTCGGGACAATCAGGATCGAGAGGGCCAGCGCGCGCCGCCAGCGATCCTGGATCGTCCGGCTCATCGATACGACGAACACAATTCCCGAAAGTTCCAGAGCGCCAAGATCGATCGATTCGACTATGTTCTCGCTGAATCCCGTGTGAGTCTCGAATGCCTGAATCAGAAAATGTGTGAAGATGAGCGCCCAGGCGTAAGTCCAGAGGCGGACGCGCGAGGCCGCGGAATGCTTCCGGAGCGCGAGGAAGATCCCCACCAGGACGGCAAGAGTCAAAATCGTCGGCAGTTTGTCCAGGAATGTGACCAAGACTCCCCCAGAACCTTCCCAACTTAGCCGCTCGGTTTGCGGGCGGGCAATAGGTCGGAGGTACCACAAGAATAGGAAGATTGGTGCCGGGGACGTTCATCCTGCTGAAACTGCACGCTTTACTGCGCAAGGCAGCGGAAATCATGCGCGCCGTTGCCGAGCGCGGAAGGCATAGATTCCTACATTTCCCTCCAGGAGAGGAGTTCTGCCGAGAATAACGGCTGCGGCGCTTCCGCGAAGGTGGGGAAACGAGTTGTTACGTGGCTGAACCGGCCTCGTGTTTGTGTAGGGCCCACTCCGAATGGAAAACGCCCTCGCGATCCGTGCGCTTGTAGGTGTGCGCGCCAAAATAGTCGCGCTGCGCCTGCGTGAGGTTCGCGGGCAAGCGTTCGCTGCGGTAGGCATCAAAATACGCGAGCGAAGCGCTCATCGCGAGGACGGGGATGCCCATCCCGACGGCCGTCTGCACGGCGAAACGCCAGGCTTCCTGGCGGCTCTCGACGGCATCGCGGAACGCGCCGTCGAGAAGGAGATTCGTGAGGCCTGGATCGCGCTGGAACGCGGCCGTGATATCACCGAGCAGCGTGGCGCGAATGATGCATCCCGCGCGCCAGATCTTGGCAATATTGCCGGGCTGAAGCTCGTACTTATACTCGTCCGATGCAATACGCATAAGCGCGAGTCCTTGTGCGTAGGAAGTGACCTTGCTTGCATAGAGCGCGTGCTCCACGGCCTGGATGAGTTTGTCGCGATCGCCTTTGTAAGACGGCGTGGGGCCATGCAGTACTTTGCTGGCCGCTGCGCGTTCCGACTTCAGCGACGAAAGAATGCGGCTTTCGACGGCGGAGTTGATGGTCGGAATCGGAGCGCCGACGTCGAGCGAGTTCTGGCTGGTCCACTTTCCGGTTCCCTTTTGAGCCGCCTGGTCAACCACCATGTCCACCAGTGGCTTGCCCGTCAAATCGTCAATCTTTGCGAAAATCTCGGAGGTGATTTGGATGAGATACGATTTCAATTCGCGTTGGTTCCACTCCGTGAAAACCTTGTGGAGCTCGTTTGCGGAAAGGCCGAGGCCGCGGCCGAGGATGTCGTAGCACTCGGCGATCAACTGCATATCGCCGTACTCAATACCGTTGTGCACCATCTTGACATAGTGGCCGGCGCCGCGCGGGCCCATGTAATCCACGCACGGCGCGCCATCTTCCGCTTTCGCCGAAATGGCGCGCAGAATCGGGGCAACCGCTTCCCAAGCTTCGCGCTGGCCGCCCGGCATGATGGAAGGTCCCCAGAGCGCGCCTTCTTCTCCCCCCGAAACGCCGGTTCCGACGTAGAGAAACCCTTCCGATTCCAACTGTTTGTTCCGGCGATCGGTGTCAGAAAACAGGGAGTTGCCGCCGTCCATGAGGATGTCGCCCTTCTCGAGAAAGGGCTTCAAATGAGCGATGACGTCGTCCACGGCCGGGCCGGCAGGAACCATCAAGAGGATACGGCGCGGTTTTTCGAGCGCTTGCATCAGCGCCGTGGGCGATTCGACGCCGAGGACGTTTTTCCCCTTGGCCGGGCCGTCCAGGAACGATTTCAGTTTGGCGAAGTCGCGCCGGTACACGGCAACCGGAAATCCATTGCGCTCCATATTCAGGGCGAGGTTGCCGCCCATGACGCCGACGCCGACCACACCGATGTGATATTTCATTTTCCAGTTTCCTCCTACCGGGAGGCGGCCCCCACGGGCTGCTTCAACCGGTACAGAATTTCGCCGGCGCGGGGAATCACGACGATGCCCTCGCGCTCGCGGCCTTGCCATTCTTCCATTTTGACCGATGCCGGGTCCCGATAGCCGAGGTTGATGCGGCGGCAACGCTCCGCCGGGATGCGGGTCGCAAGCGTCACGTTGATTCTCGGCGTTTCGATGCCGGTCACAGCATCGTACGTGCCCAGCCCCTTGACGTGCGTGGAGTGCGCGAGCACGCCGCCGGGATAATTCTTAAAACGGCCCCACTGCTTCATGAAATAGTCGCGACAATGGTAGCCCACTTCATCGATCGTCTTCCCATGGGTGTAACTGACTTCCGAGATGTGCGGAGCGTAGATGACGACCTCGCCCCCATCGGCAACCGCAGGCTCCATCTTGTACATTCCCTTTCCGGCCGTCCAAAGATCGTCGTAGAGCTCGGGCATGACGGAGAGGACGCGTTGGAAAGGCTTGTCCACATAGCGAATGTGAATTTGGGCGGAAAGTTCCGAGGCCGCTTGCCAGGCTTCCTCGGGCGAACCGTAAAAGAGGCCCGACAATCCGGCGTGCGTGACCACGAGCGCAAAACACGACCTGGGCCTCGGCACGAGCGCGGCGCCACGATCAATGACCGCGCGCACGGGAGTGTAGCCGGAGCCGATCACCGCGTAATTGGTGATGACCGCGCCGAGCCAATGCGTGAAGTTGATAATTTCGGACCCGGCGATTCCGGGGAAGAGATACTTATTGCCGCCGGAAAAGCCCACGACTTCGTGCGGAAACACGGGCCCGCAAATCAATATGTGATCGTAGTCGAGGATGAGTTTGTTGAGCGTGACGGGAACATCGACGGAGAGCTGGCCACCGGTGATCTTCGATATTTCGCTTGCGGGAATCGTGCCCAGTAGGATGAACGTTTCCGGGTTGTCCCAGCGGTGATTGAACACGTGCGTCTCGCCGGCCATTCCATTCGCAACCGACCGGCCGACGAGCTTGCTCAGGTGGGCGTCATCCATTGCGGCGTGGGTGCCGAGCGCCACGAGATAATCCACCGCTTTCGCGCGCGGCCGGAGGAGTTCCTGTAGATGATCGAACATCTGCGGCATCGGCATGGTGCGCGTGCCGTCGGGAATGATGACGAGGACGCGCTTGCCGTCGAGCCGGGCCGAGGCCAGCGCCTCGGCGACGACGGCACGCGCTTCCTCACGGCTCAGAAATTTATCTGAAGAGCCTTTTCCAATGACCATTGTGTTTGCCAGGAGCCGGCGTCGCCCCGGAGGGTCGCAGAGCCGCAACCTGCGGGCATCCTCACAATTTCCACGGCGGCGCCGCAGGCAGAAGCTTCTCGAAATCCGCGATCAAAGCCGCCTCGTAGGCGCCGGCGAATTCGCCGGCGGTGAATTTGTGGATTCCTTCCTTGTAGAAGCGCTCCCAGGAAGCTTCTTCGTGGCCCGGATTGACGGGGAAAAACAGGGTGTTGTTGGCGCGACCGGCCTCGAAATCGCCCGGGGCATCTCCAATCATGAGAACGTGGCCGGGCTTGTATTTTCCGCCCGCGGCCATCTTGAGATGCTGTTTTTTCGTTCCTAATTCCTGTCCGGCGATGGTCCGCGCGAATCCATCAATGCCGTGCTCGGCCCATTCGCGCAGCAAGGCTTCCCCCGGCGTCTGCGACACGACGACAACATCCGCCTTGCTTTGGAGCCGCTCAAGGGACTCGCGCACAAAGGGGAATGGCGGAAGATCGTGGACAATGTCCGCGACGCATCTATTAATGGCCAGGCTCCATTCCATGGCGTTGTACAGCTCGGGATCGGGATGCTCGGCCATGTAGGCCTTAAGACCGTCGTTGCTGAGCGGCTTTCCGGAGGCGATGAATTCGCGCAGCCGGGGCGCCTGTGGAATCGGGCAGCGGCGCGCGATCACTTCGGGACGCACGCGCAGAAAATCAAACACGGAGACAAGTGCGGGCCAACGGTTCGTGCCGCGCCATTTCGAGTAGAGATTGACGAACTCGTAGGTTTCGCGCGCGTATTTGGAGACAGCCTGGAGATTCCAGTACTTGATCGTCTGGGGACAGAAACACTCCTTGTGCTTGATCTCCATGCTGTCGAAGGCGCAGCCGTCCGAATCGATCCCCACAAAATAATCGTGCTGGGGAACGATCTCGGCCAAATTAGGCGCAGGCGATGCGCTTGCGGTCATGAACTTTGCTCCCGGGCCGCCGGGGCCTTCCACGCCGGGGCTCGCGATACACTACGGGTAGAGATGCAGCCGCTAAACCCCGCTGAACGCGCTGAAGCCGCCATCCACGGGAACGACCACGCCGGTCACAAACTCCGCCGCCGGAGATATCAACCATAGCACAGCGCCGAGCAGATCCTCCGGTTCGCCGAAGCGAGCTAAGGGCGTATGCGCGATGATGGCCTTGCCACGGGCGGTGAGCTCGCCGGATTTCCGGTCGGTGAGCAGAAAGCGATTCTGCTCCGTCAAAAAGAACCCCGGAGCAATGGCGTTGACGCGAATTCGGGGTGAGTATTCCTGCGCCAGATGCACGGCGAGCCACTGCGTGAAATTGTTGATGGCGGCCTTCGCCGCGGAGTACGCGGGGATGCGGGAGAGCGGGCGAAACGCGTTCATCGAGGAAACGTTCAGAATCACCCCGTTGCCCTGTTCCGCCATGATTCTTCCGAAGATCTGGCTGGGGAGGATCGTGCCGAGGAGATTCAGGTCGAGCACCCAGCGCAAGGCGTCGGCGGGCAAATCGAAAAACCGCTGCTGCGGGTTGGTGGTGGCTTGCGGCTTGTTGCCGCCGGCGCCGTTGATCAGGACGTCCACCCTGCCGAAGCGCGAGCGGATCGCAGCCGAAGCTTGGTTCAGTGCGCCGGCGTCGAGGACGTCGCAAACAATGAATTCCGTGCGCGACGCGTGCGGGGCAAGACGCTCGCGCAACTGCTTGCCGGAATGGGGATTGGAATGCAGGATGGCGAGGTTCGCGTCGCAATCCGCAAGGGCGCAGGCGATTTCGCGGCCGAGGACACCGGTACCGCCCGTGATGACAACGGTTTGCCCCTTGAAATCGTATCCGGTTTTCAGCTTCCCCAAGTCCAGCGAACGCGGCCTAGAACCATCAGCGGCCGTAACACCAGCTGCATCGCGTGTGGATTTCGGCACCCCTGCCTCCGTGGAATCGATTGGCTTCACTGGCAGAGCGAAGCGGAAAAAGAGCACGCTGACATGTTACAGAAAACACGAAATGATGTGTTTGTCAAACAGAACGTTAGCTGGCTTCGAGTGAATTATTTTAAACTATGGCGCGAGCGTGGGACTGGCCTCGCTGCCGGACGAGTCTCCGAGGGATAGACGATGACGACCCCAGTCTTGGACGCGAAGCCTTCGAGGAATTCGGAGCGGTTCACAAGAGCGCTCCGGCACGAGCAGAGTTGCCGGGAGTGCAACCCAAGCTTGCGGCAATTGATTCACGTCGGGTACAAAGTGGCCGTGAAGATGGGCATGCGCTATCTCGACATGCTCGACGCGTGCGAGGATTCGATTTCGCGAAACGTGACCACCAACCTGTTCGAGCGGCAGGTGAAACCGATTTTTCTGGCGGAGTGATGTTCACGCAGACGGGTGAGGCCGAACCCCGCCGGCGGCGCGCTACCAGTTTTCCATTGTGCCGTCGAGCTTGCGGGTCACCGGGAGGTACGCCCGGCGGTAGGGGAATCTCGCGGCCAGACTCTCATCGAGGTCCACACCCAAGCCCGGTTCTTCGCCGGGATGCGCCATTCCATCGGAGAACGTGTAGGCGTGGGGAAAAACGCGATCCGTATCCTCATTGTGGCGCATGAATTCCTGGAGGCCGAAATTGTGGATGCTCAAGTCAAAGTGCAACAGGGCCGCCATGCAAACCGGGCTCATGTCCGTGGCCCCGTGGCATGCGGTGCGCACGTGATACAGATCGGCGAAATTCGCAATCCTGCGAAGATGCGTGAGGCCTCCGGCATGGACGACCGTGGCGCGAATATAGTCAATCAACTGCTCCTGGATGAGAAGCTGGCAATCGTAGATGGAATTGAAGACTTCGCCGACGGCGATGGGAGTCGTCGTGTGCGCGCGGATGAGGCGAAAGCCCTCCTGGAGTTCCGCGGAAACGGGGTCTTCGAGCCAGACGAGATGATAGGGTTCGAGAGATTTCCCGAGGCGCGCCGCTTCGATGGGAGTGAGGCGATGATGCGCGTCGTGCAGGAGAAGAACGTTCTCGCCGAATTCCCGGCGGAGCCGCGCGAATACTTGCGGGATAAAATTCAAATAGCGTTCCGTGCTCCAGCGGCCTTCTTCGGGAAGACCTTCGGTGGCAGGCTCGTACTGCATCTTGCCCCTGCCGACACCGTACGCACCGGCAAGGCCGGGGATGCCGGTTTGCGCGCGAATGGCCTTGTAGCCGAGCTTCTGATAGGCGGCCACGGCAGCGACCGTTTCTTCGATGTCCCGGCCGTTCGCGTGGCCATAGACTGTCACGCCTTCGCGCGAGGCACCGCCGAGCAACTGGTAGACCGGCACGCCGAGGCTCTTACCGAGAACGTCCCAAAGAGCGACATCCACGGCGGCGATTGCGGCCATGGTGACAGGGCCGCGCCGCCAGTACGCGCCCTTGTAAAGGTATTGCCAGGTATCTTCAATGCGGCGGGCGTCGCGCCCGATCAGCAGGGGGCAAACGTGATCGCGGAGGTAACTGACGACGGCCATCTCGCGGCCGTTGAGAGTGGCATCGCCGAGACCGTACAGGCCGTCTTCGGTTACAATTTTGAGCGTGACGAAGTTTCTTCCCGGACTGCAGACAATGACGTTTGCATCGATGATTTTCATGATGGACTCTCGTGAGGAGTTCTTGCGCGCAGCGCATCGCCAAGCAGAATTATAATAGGAGAAGAAATGGGCCACCCGAAACTTGACCTGACCAACAAAAACGCCGTCGTCATCGGAGGGACTTCCGGCATCGGGCTGGCGCTTGCCCGAGGGCTCGCGGAAGCGGGAGCCAACGTCGTGCCGACGGGCCGGAGAATCCGCGAGGCGACCGCGGCGGCGGCGGCGGTGGAGGCGTTAGGGCGCAAGTCCCTGGCTGTGACGAGCGACGTCACGAAACCGGAGAGCCTGGAAACAATGTTCCGGTCCGTGGTGACCGCGTTCGGCAGCGTGGAAATTCTGGTGAACTGCGCGGGAATCACGCAGCGCAAGCCGAGCCTGGACGTTACCGAGGAGGAATGGGCGCGGATCCTGGATACGAATCTCAACGGGACGTTCCGGGCGTGCAAAGTCTTTGGCCGGCACATGATAGAAAGAGGATACGGCAGGATTGTCAACATTGCGTCACTAACGTCGTTCGTCGGATTTTACGAAGTGGCGGCGTACGCGGCAAGCAAAGGCGCCGTGGCTTCCCTGACGAAATCGCTGGCCATCGAGTGGGCGCCGTACGGCATCTGCGTGAATGCCATCGCTCCAGGTGTTTTCCGCACCTCGCTGAACGCGGTGCTGCTGGACGAATCCGATCGCGGCCCCGAACTGTTGTTGCGCACTCCCATGAAACGCTTCGGGCAGCTCGACGAACTCGTCGGAGCCGCCGTCTTCCTGGCATCGGACGCGGCGAGCTTTGTGTCCGGACTCGTGATGGCCGTGGACGGCGGCTTCCTCGCCAGCGGCGTCAACCAATAGCCGGGCCATCGCCGCGCGCCGCGCGGCTTACGCCGAAGTGCTCTGGTCGCGAGCTTTTTTCACAATCTCCACAAATTTTCGCGCGGCCTCGGTGATGATTTCGGGTTTGCCGGCGCGGAGCGCGGCATTTTGCACGAGCTCTCCGCCGATGCCCAGCGCTTCCGACCCTGCCAGGATGAACTCCGCGGCATTTTCGAGGGTCACGCCGCCGGTGGGAATCAGCGGAATTTGCGGCAGCGGGCCTTTGAGAGCCTTGATGTATTTCGGGCCGCCGACATTTCCGCACGGGAACACTTTCACAAGATCAGCTCCGGCATCCCACGCGGCTATGATTTCCGTGGGAGAGAAGGCACCGGGCATGACCAGCACGCCTTCCTTTTGCGCCAGCTCGATCGTGTTCAGATTGAGGCCGGGGCTGACGATGAATTGCGCTCCGGCATCGAGACAGCGGCGCGCACTCTCGGGGTTCAGAACGGTCCCGGCGCCGACCAATACGTCCGGCTCGCCGGACTTGATTAGTTCGCGAATGATCTCCATGGCGCCCGGGACGGTCATCGTGATTTCGACGATGCGAATGCCGCCTTTGCAAACGGCCTCGACGGCGTCCAGCGCCTCGCGCGGCGAAGAAGCGCGCACCACGGGAACGATGCCAACCCCGGTGATGCGCCTTCTGACTTCGTCTTTCAACATGAAACGAAATTCTCCATCCCGGCGCGCCGGGGGGCGTCAGCGGGCGATGCGCGCGCCGCCGCCTTTCATCACTTGTTGCACTTCCTTGAATGTGGCCATGGTCGTGTCGCCCGGAGTGGTCATGGCGAGCGCGCCGTGAGCGGCGCCGCAGTCGACCGCCCACTGCGGGTCCTTGCCACTGAGAAAACCGTAGATCAGGCCCGCGGCGAAAGAATCGCCGCCGCCGACGCGGTCGTAAATTTCGAGATCTTCGCGGCGCGGCGCTTCATAGAAATTGCCGTCGGCGTAGCAGATGGCGCCCCAGTCGTTTTTTGTGGCCGTTTTCGCCTGGCGCAAGGTCGTGGCGACAACCTTGAACGGGAAATCCTTCACGACGTTGCGGATCATCGTCATGAAGCCTTCGACATCGAGCTTGGTGAGGTTCTCGTCCAGGCCGGGGACCTGGTAGCCGAGCGCCGCGGAGAAATCTTCCTCATTGCCGATCACGACATCGAGAAGAGGAGCGATGCGGCGATTGACCTCCATCGCGCGTTTCTTGCCGCCAATTGCCGACCAGAGAGACTCGCGATAGTTCAAATCGTAGGACGTGACCGTGCCGTGGCGCCGCGCGGATTGGATGGCCTCGATCGCAACGTCGGGCGTCGTATCGGAGAGCGCGCAGAAAATCCCGCCGGTGTGAAACCAACGCACGCCGAGTTTGCCGAAAATATGATCCCAGTCAATGTCGCCGGACTTGAGCTGCGACGCCGCAGTGTGGCCGCGGTCCGAGCAGCCCAGGGCCGGGCGGACGCCGAAGCCGCGCTCGGTGAAATTCAGGCCGTTGCGCACGGTGCGGCCCACGCCGTCGAACGGAACCCAGCGGACCAAGGATTGGTCCACGCCGCCCTGGTAGAGGAGGTCCTGCAGCAGCTTGCCGACTGGATTGTCCGCGAACGCGGTGACGACGGCCGTGTCGAGGCCAAAGCAGCGCTTCAGGCCACGCGCGACGTTGTATTCGCCTCCGCCTTCGCAGACCTCGAAAGATCGCGTTGTCCAGATGCGCTTATCGCCGGGATCGAAGCGCACCATGATCTCGCCCAGCGCCAGCATGTCCCAGCGGCACTCCTGCTTCGACCTGATTTTCAAAGCCATCTCTCACCTCATTCTATTCTTGGCGACCGTTTCGCCAACGTACGGGACAGCGGACGGAGGCTTCGGATTATGGAACATTATGCTCGAGCTCCGAGGTCCAAAGAAGCCGGCTCCAACCGAGGCGCCAGAAGCTGGATGAACAGCAGCGCGACGAGGTAGGCCGAGCACGCAATGGCGAACAGCAAGAGATAGCTGTTGTGCGACCATGCGATGATGTGGCCCGCCGCACGCTGCAGGAGCGCCCCGCCCAGCGCGCCTGCCATGCCGCCGATGCCAACGACGCTGGCGATGGCTGTTTTGGGAAACATGTCCGAAGGCAGCGTAAAGAGATTCGCAGAGAAGCCCTGATGAGCGGCGGTGGCCAAACCGATCAATCCCACGGCGGCCCAAATACTGTGAGAAAAAGGCACGTAGATCACCGGCATGACGGCCAGAGCGCACACCAGCATGGAGACTTTACGGGCAAAATTCGGCGTACTGCCGCGGCACAGAAGGTAGTCCGGCAACCAACCCGCCGCGACACTTCCAACGATGGAAAGGCCATAGACTGTTACGACGGGCGCTGCACTCTGCATCAGGTTGAGATGAAACGTACCTTGCATGTATCGCGGAACCCAGAATATCCAAAACCACCAGATCGCGTCGGTGAAGAATTTACCCAGCGAGAACGCCCAAGTCTGCTTCACCGGCAAGAGGCGGAGCCACGGCACACGGGCCGCCGTATCCTCACGGTCTCCCAGTATCCAGCGCAGCTCCGAAGCCGAAACGCGGGTGTGCTCCTCGGGCTTGGCATAGAGCCAAAGCCACAACGCCAGCCAAACAAAGCCCAAACTGCCCGTACAGACAAACGCTGCCCGCCAGCCCACGCGCAGAGTCAGGAAGGTGGCCACAAGCGGAACCATAAGGGTTCCGATGCTCGCGCCGGAGTTGAAAATCCCTGCGGCCAGGGCGCGTTCCGCCCTCGGAAACCATTCCGCCACGGTCTTGATACAAACTGGAAAGTTGGTCGCCTCACACACCCCGACTAAGGTCATGGCGATCGCAAGGCCGCGGGCGGAATGCGCACCACCCGGCAGCATCGCGGCGACGCTCCAAAGCGTGATCGCCAAAGCGAAGGAAAGCTTGGTGCCCAACTTATCCGTGATGGCGCCGGCGACCAGCAGCCCAAAGGCGTAGGCGAACTGAAAGTCGGACATGATATTCCCGTACTGGACGCTATCCAGCCCCGGAATGATCTGCTTCCCGTTTGTGGTTCCCTCCAGGTACTTTTCCAGGTATCCGAGGATGCTGCGATCGAGATAGGCGATGAGGGTGGCGGAGAAGAGCAGAGCGCAGATTATCCAGCGAAAATTGCCGCCTGCACTCTTGCCAGCCGCCGCAGCATTTGTGGAAGAAGCAGAAGGCACTACGCTCTTGTTTTCATCATCCATAGGTAATGCACCGCGTTCTTTGCAAATCGACAATTCCGGGGCGCCGTATATTTCCGCGAATGCCACCCAGGCGGAAGCGCGGGAGCGGCTCAGGCCGCGGTCGGGCCGATCGCGACTGCGAAGTAGGTGGCCGGCGTGTCTCCGACGTTCTTCGCTGCATGCTCTTCGTTGGAAGCGGCGAAAGCCGCCCCGCCCGCGCCCACCCGGTAGCTCTTGCCGTTCACCATAAACTCGATGTTGCCCTCGCGCACAAGCAACATTTCGCTGTGGAGATGGTGGTGCGGCGGATGCGGCGCGCCACCGACGTTGAGTGTCGTCTCGTGGACCTCAACCGACTCACCTGTAGCGAGCTTGCCCTTGAAAATCGCCCGGGCCGTGGAGGCGCCGTCCGCGGAGGTTTTCGGCACAAGAGAATCCCACGGGAAGGATCCGGATTGAATCAGCGTGGCGGGGGCAGGGGGTGCGGCTGCTTCGGGAGCCGTTCCCTGCTTTGCGGCCAATGTGCGTATCGCCAGCGCTCCGGGGACGAATGCCGCGGGGATCAGCGTGCAAAGATCGCGCCTAGTGAATTGCATGAGAGCCTCCTTAGAACTGAGCGCACGGAGCCCACAACACGCGGCGCGGCGCGTTACCGAACTTTGACCTGTTCTCCCCGCACGTCTGCGCCGCTGCCGAGCTCGAGGCCAAGATAGTCGCGGACGTTGCCGAAGCAGATGTTCCGAATCAAAGGCCCGACGAGCGAATCATCGTTAGGGATTTCGCCATTATCGATATCGCGGCCAAGGAGATTGCAAATCACCCGGCGGAAATACTCGTGCCGGGGGAAGGACATGAACGACCGCGAATCCGTGAGCATACCGACGAAGCGCGAAAACAATCCCACGTTAGAGAGCGCGTTCACCTGCCACTCGATCGCTTCCTTCTGATCGAGAAACCACCAGCCGCTGCCGAACTGCATCTTGCCCGCTATCTGACCGTCCTGGAAATTGCCCAGCGCCGTGGCAACCGCGTAGTTGTCGGCGGGATTCAAGTTGTACACGATCATCTTGGGCAATGACTGTTCCTGATCCAGTTTGTCGAGATAGGCGCACAGGGAGCCCACCTGGTCCCAATCGGCGATGGAATCGAAGCCGGTGTCCGGCCCCAACTCGCGCATCCGCCGCGTATTCGCGTCGCGCAGCGCGCCAAGATGAAGTTGCTTGGTCCATCCTCGCCGCGCATCCAGTTGGCCGAAAAAGAGCATGAGGTACGATGCGAACTTCCGGTGCTCTTCCGCACTCGCCGCCCGTCCGTTGCGCGCCTTCTCGAAAATTGCCGTTGTCGTTTGTTCGGAGGGGAAATCGGAGAAGCACACATTGAGCCCGTGGTCGGAAAGACGGCCACCCATCGAATGGAAGAATTCGTGGCGGCGATCCAGTGCTTGGAGGAAATCCTTGAGCGAGGAGATGTGGACGTTGCTGGCTTTGCCGAGCCGGTCGGTCCAGGCGTTGAACTGCTGTGGCGCGTCGACGCGGAGGGCGTTATCGGGCCGGAACGCAGGATAGACGCGAAACGCCTTTTCGTTCGCGGCGAGAGCCTTGTGATGGGTGAGGTCGTCGCAGGGATCGTCGGTGGTGCAGAGCGCGAGCACGCGGAAGCGGCGGAGAATCCGGCGCGCGGTCAGGTCGCCGCTGTTCAGAATCGCATTGGCGCGATCCCAGATGGAGCGGGCGCTGTTGCCGTCGAGCAGCTCGTCAATGCCGAAGTAGCGCTTCAGCTCGAGGTGCGCCCAGTGGTAGAGGGGGTTGCGAAGCGTGTGAGGAACCGTCTTCGCCCATGCCTGGAATTTCTCGAAGGGCGCGGCATCGCCGGTGCAGAAGCGCTCGTCGACTCCGTTAGCGCGCATGGCGCGCCACTTGTAATGATCGCCTTCGAGCCAGATCTCAAATAGATTGTGAAACTGGCGGTCGCCGGCGATCTCGGCGGTCGGGAGATGAGTGTGATAGTCAAGGACGGGCTCGTGCTCGGCGAAGTCGTGATAAAGCCTGCGGGCGGTCTTCGCGCTCAGCAGGAAATCATCGTGGACAAATCCCATTGAGCCCTCCCAAAAAAATTGCAATCGGGTTGATTCCCGTTCATTGTACTGCCTCGCCGGATTAACGCGGCCTCCACGGACGACGGCTATGGCGCCGCTTACAGCTTGAACACCCGGTCCATCAACAGCCACTTCTCGCCCGGCTTGGCTTGCGGCAGCGGAGACTGAAACTTCCACATCAACTTCTCCCACTCCTGAACTTTCGCGTTCGACGCATCCGCCTTCGCTTTGGCGTCGAAGGAAAACCGGTCGCTGACTTCCATAATCATGAACATCCTCGTGCCGAGCAGATAGATTTCCATGTCTTCGATGCCGGAATCCCTGATGCTCTTGGTAATCTCCGGCCAAACGCGCTCATGGTGCTTCTTGTATTCCGCAATGAGCCGAGGATCATCCTTCAGGTCCAAAGTCAGACAGTATCTCTTGCTCATATTCCTCCCGCCCGGATGAGCGCCCCCGCGCCGTTCCTCGCAAAATTTCTGCCGGGAAAACTCCGCGGCAAGCGAATAAACTACTGCCGGAGAGGCCTTGGCGCAACCCCCATCCTTTATTGCTTTTGCGCTTTCGTTCGCACCGATTTAAGGCTATAAAACCGCTCAGCGTTGCCGCCGAAGAGATTGTCCTTCTCGGACTGCGGCCGGCCGCGAACGTAATCCTCAACCAACCCTTTCACTCGACGGCACGAGCCCGCGAGAAGGCATTCTGGCCAATCAGACCTGAACAATAAGCGATCCCATCCAAACACCTCAAAGACGAGGTCCAAATAGGGGTGAAAAACCTCCGGGCGCCAATTCTTCCAGTCCCCTTCCGTGATCAAACCCGACACCTTGCAACAGACATTGGGCGCAGCTGCCAGCTCGCGCATTTGCCTCGACCACGAAGCGATTTCCCTCTGCTTGACCAATGGTTTCGCCATGTGATCCACGACAAACGGCTGCTCCGGAAATTTCTGAACGAACTCGACGGCGGCGGGCAATTGCTGCGGATAGATGAGGATTTCGTAGATGAAACCGAATTCCCTGAGGCAGGCGATCCCCCGCAGGAAATCCTCACGCAAGATAGATACTTGCGCGATTTGGCAGCCGAGGCTCAGGAGCGTCGCTCCGGCCACATTCGGATGATGAATGTAGCCGGCAATCAGGCCGCAGAGATTCCGCGCATCTTCGCGAGTGCCGCCGCAGCCCTGCGTGCGAATGAGAAATATGCTCCCGTCCACGTTGGCAAATACTTTTTGCCGATTGCCCTGTGATTCGGGCTCCGTTAACACACGCCGCTGAATCTCGTCCGTCCGACCTTCGCGGTGGAATTTGACCAAATCCGCGACGTGGCGCCGGTAAACCTGCGGCTGCGCAAATCCCAACTCTTCCTCGAACGCATCTTTCAAAACGCCCAAATTGCGGTTCTCGCAAAAGACCAGCAACGCGACCAGCCAGTAATTTCGCGTCCCCACCTCGCCGCCGGAGCGGTGATAGCCGAGAAATGATTTTTCCTTCCAGTGTGAAATGTCCGGTGATTGCCAGCCGGTGGGGCCCGCGTATTCGTGATACCCGGCGGAATCGTGGCGGAGAGTGTGGGCGGTGATGACTTCGCCGCGATGGATCGGCGCGGATGCGCGTCCGACCATCACGCCGTACATGTGAATCGGGTCGCCCGGAGCGAACTCCTTGGCCGCGAATTTGTGCTTTGCCGCGATGTCGGCCGCAAGCACGTGTGTCCGGCCGTTGAGCTGGAAAGTCTCGCCTTTTTTCAAATTCGTCAGGGCGATGACGACGTCGTCTCGCGGATCGAGTTGCAACATTCTGGACTGCATGGCAAATCCCCGGTGTATCCGGCGCGCCGTACTCAGCCGCAGCGGCTTATCGCCGCATCGGTTGCGCCGTCCATAAAATCAAATTCGCCGGCGCCGCTGGAAACGCGATTCAATTGCAGGGTGAAGTCATTATTCACCACACCCTTCACTTCCAGAAGGACGGAATTGCCCGCCACCGAGTAAGATTCGACGAGCGCGCCTTGCACGCTTTCCACCCAGATTACCGGTTGGCCTGGATTCGCCATGTTCGTGCGGAATTGGAGCACCTCCAAGCCCTGCACGTCCTCCGCCGCAGGAACAGCAGCCGCGCCAACAGCCAAACTTTGGATGAACTTGCGTCGCGGCGTGAAATCAGCAGACAACAGGGGACCTCCGGCCAGATCGGATTGGCGAATTGGTCGAAGCTCGGTGCGAGATGGCGCCCAGCCCGAGTGAGGAGCGGACGGCACTGCACCGAGGACCCCGCGACCAAGGTCCGGGGGTTGAATGGCACTCGATTCCGGGGCACAATTGTCGCGGATTGGGGGCGGGCGCTCACCACAAACGGAGTCGCTCTGGGCGGAGATTGTACCAGAACGCGGTGCGGAGAGTCTTCTGCGGCGGGGCAACCAGGAATCAGACTGAAGACAAGTTCCCGATCGCCGGATCGCGCGGCCAACACTTAAAACGTGCCATGCATCTGTAACGTCTTCGGGGGTATATTTGCGGACTTGGAGAGCAAGCCGCTGCGAGGTGTGTTCACGCAACACTGCCCGCGGGGAGCCGGACTCATGCGCAACTTGCTTTGCCACCAATCTCTTACATCGGATAAGATGTCTCACCACTTTGGACGGGAAGGGGCAGATGAACGTGGGATACCGGGTCAGTGAGTGTTTCGCTCGTCATGGCAGGCCGGTCCATAAACTAGTTCTATTCGGAATCCTGTGTTGGGTGAGTGCGACGTCCCAGCCGGCGATGGCGCAGCGAGTCGCAGTCCCGGGGCTGCCTACAGGCTCGTCGCCGGTCGCGGTCGCGGTGAATCCGCTGACCAACCAGATCTACGTTGCGAACCAGAGCCAGAACAGCGTGACCGTGATTGACGGCGCTACCAACAACACGACGACCATCTCCCCCGTGGCCGCCCCGAGCGCTGTGGCGGTAAACCCTGTCACAAATCAGATATACGTTGTGAATCAGGGATCCACGACGATCACCGTAATTGACGGCGCCACGAACGCCACGAGTACGATTACGGTCGGGCTGACTCCCGTCGCGGTCGCGGTGGACGCCGTCACGAACACGATTTACGTATCGAGCGACAACAATACCGTCACCGTGATCAACGGGGCGACGAACACGCCGACGGCCACGATCCCGGTCGGAGCGGGCGCTAATGCAATCGCGGTGAACCCCGTAACGAACATGATTTACGTGGCGAACCAGGGCAGCAACAACGTGACGGTGATCAATGGTGCGACCAATACGGCGTCAGCGACGGTTACAGTGGGAGCGACACCCGCGGCCATCGCCGCGAATCCCGTGACGAACACGGTCTACGTCGCCAATCAAGATAGCACGGTCACCGTGATCAACGGCTCGACCAACGCCACGGCGAGCGTCGCTTCGGGCGCGCTTTCCCGAGCGATCGCAGTGAACCCCGTCACGAACACGATCTACGTCGCAAATCAGAATGCTGGCACGGTCACAGTCATCAACGGAGCGATGAATACGCCGTCTGCGACGGTTACTGTGGCAACCCAGCCTGTGGCCCTCGCGATCGATCCGGTCTCCAATCGGATTTACGTTGCGGACTTCAGTTCCACGAATGGAATGGTGACCGTCATCGACGGCGGGACAAATGCCGCCACCAACCTCGCCGTCGGCTCCGACCCTGCCGACCTGGCCGTTAACCCCGTGACGAACAAGGTCTACGTCGGGAATGTGGTCAGCGGCAACGTGTACGTAATTGATGGCGCGACAAACGGCACTACCACTGTTCTCGCGGAGGGCTATCAATCCGCCGTGGGCGTGAATCCCGCGACCGATTTCTTCTATGTGACCGATGTGAATGCCAACGCCGTCACTGCGATCAACGGCGCGACGAATGGCGTCACGAATATCCCGGTGGGCACCAGTCCGGGCGCGCTGGCGGTGAATCCGGCTACCGACACGATCTACGTTGCGAATCAGAACAGCAACAACGTCACCGTGATCAACGGGGCGACGAACACGGTGTCAGCGACGGTCGCGCTCGGAGCCAACGGGATCAAGCCCGTTGCGATCGCGGAGAACGTGCTGACAAACAAGATTTACGTCGCGAACGCTACAAGCAATACGGTCACGATAATCGACGGAGCGACCAACGGCACGACGACTCTCTCGGCGGGAACTGAGCCGTCCGCGATCGCCGTGAATGTGGTGACGGACAAGATCTATGTGGCGAACGAACTACAGAACACGCTGACGATTATTGACGGCGCGACGAACAACACCACGTTGGTCGGCACGGGCCCGTCTCCCCGCGCCGTTGCGGTGAATAGCTTCACCAATAAAATCTATGTCGCAAATTACAGCGGCGCAAGCATCACCGTTGTTGACGGTGTGACCGGCAGCTCTTTGAACATCCCCGTCGAGAACCAACCGGTCGCCCTCGCGATCGACGAAACATCGAACAAGGTTTACGTGGCGAATCAAGGCAGCAACAGCGTGTCCGTGATTGACGGAGCATCGAACCAAGTGACGGCGAGCTTCACCGTGGGGACTGGTCCCGCAGCCGTCGCGTTCAACGGCGTTACGAACAAGGTGTACGTCGCGAATTCAGACGGCACGGTGACCGTCATCGATGGATCGGCGAACAGCACCTCTACGCTCACGGTTGGCTCCTTCGCTGACGCCGTGGCGGTGAACCGCGCGACGAATGAGATTGCCGTAGCAAGCGGGAGCAGCAGCAGCGTGACGCTGGTTACCGAGCAGAATGTCCAGACGATTCCGCTGGCCGCGACGATCACTCCGCTGTCCGGGAACCAGGTTATCGGAACGGCCACACCTCCCACATTCACGTTTACGGCAAGTTCCACGTATGCCCCCAATGCGCCGCAAATCGAAAACGTGTTTTACCGGGCAGATACCTGGCGCGGGCCGTGGCTCGCCGCCGCGCCCGCGGGAGGGAACACTTTTACTGGCCAGACCGCAACGCTGGGGGTCGGGCCGCACATCCTGTTCGCGTATGCGGGAGACGCGCAAGTGGCGCCGGCAAACGGGCTGAGCAGCCCGGTGATCGGCAAGATCACAGCCTATTATTTCAACGTAGTGCCAGTGCAGACTTCGACGGCCCTCGTTTCGAGTCTGAATCCCTCTCCGGCAGGGACCAGCGTTACGTTGACGGCGACCGTGACGACAACAGGAACACAAACCCCGACGGGGACAGTAACTTTCGTTGATGGCTCAACGACGATCGGCGCAGGCACGCTCAGTGCGTCCGGGGCCACGACTGCCGTCGCGACTCTTTCCATTTCGAACCTGGCTCCAGGTCTGCATTCGCTCACTGCTGTTTACGGCGGTGATTCGAACAGCGGCGAGAGTGTTTCCGGCGGGTTGTCGCAGACCGTTGAGGCGCAGAACACGACGACTCTGTTGGGCGCAAACCCCAACCCCGGCTTCCAGGGAGGCACGATTACGTTTACGGCGACCGTCAGCGGCGCCGTCGCCGGCACGCCGACCGGAACAGTCAATTTTCTGAACGGGACTTCTGTGATCGGGCACGGTACCCTGAATGGATCGGGCGTGGCGACTTATACGGATACGTCTGTCTCCCAGACCCAGGGGACTTACTCGATCACGGCCGTTTACTTGGGCGATCCGCTGAACATTACCAGCACCTCAACCGCGCTCAGCGTCACGGTGGGTGCGCCGAGTTTCGTCGTCTCCGCGACACCGTCGAGCGTCACCGTCACGGCCGGCTCCACGGCTTCTTACATCGTTAGCGTAACGCCCGAGGGGAATTTCACGTCCGCAGTAACCCTTACGTGCCCAAGCATCGCGAGTGCCGACAGCAACGTTGGATTGCCAGCCTCAGCCACTTGCACGTTCAACCCAGTCTCGGTCACTCCCGGTACGACGATTTTAACGTCGACGTGCACGATCGTGACGTCCTCGACTGCCGGACTGTTCGTGAGCCCGGCCTCCCAATTCCGCCGGACTCGGCCGGTCTATGTTCTCGGGGGATGGCTCACGGGACTTGCTCTTCTGACCGCTCTGATGGTGGATACACTGCGGAAACGGAAACTCGGAATCTTCCAGCGGTATGCGATGGGCGTTCTACTGATGGCCGCGCTCGGATTGTCGCTTTCCTCGTGCCACAAGGCTGCAACAGCCCCGCCGACCACGGCGACAACAGGAACTTTCTCACTCACGTTCACCGGAACTGCTGGCAGCACCACCAGCACGACTACGGTGAGCATCGTAATCAACGCGCCCTCCTCTTAGGGCGCACGGCCCGACTCAAGTTCCCGTCGTCCTGCGCAAGGCCTTCCAAGAGCGCGGCTGGCCTACGCCAGGCCTCTTATCCCGCCGTCCAGACACCCGCGGAATCAGCGATCGAGGAAGTGCGTTTCGCTCATTTCGCGGAGGCGCGCTGCCGCAGTTTCCGGAGTCAGGTCGCGTTGGGGCGTGCCGAGCAGCTCGTAGCCGACCATGAATTTCTGCACGGTCGCAGAGCGGAGCAGAGGCGGGAAATAATGGGCGTGAAGATGATGGTCGGCGTGCGTTTCGCCGTCGGTCGGGCGCTGGTGAAAACCCATCGAGTAGGGGAAGGCCGTTTCGAAAAGATTGTCGTAGCGAATTGTGAGACGCCGCATCAGTTCGGCGAGTTGAGTTCGTTCGCGATCCCCGAGCTGCGTCAGGTCCTGAACGTGGCGCCGGCTCAAGATCATGGATTCAAACGGCCAAACAGCCCAATACGGCACGAGCGCCACAAAACCGTCGTTCGCGCAAACAACCCTTGCGTTGCGCGCAAGTTCCATTTCAAGGTAACGGCAGAGCAGACACGCCCCATGCCTCCGGCGGTATTCGCGGAACGATTGCGTTTCGCGCGCCGGGATGTTCGGCAATTCGGCGTCGGCCCAGATCTGGCAATGCGGGTGCGGATTGCTCGCGCCCATCAACGCGCCGCAATTTTCGAAAATCTGGACGTGGCGTATCGCTGGCCGAGCGCCCAGTTCGCAATATTGTTCCGCCCAGACGTCAATTACGCGCCGGGTCTCCTCAACGCCCATGCGGGGAATCGTCTGATCGTGGCGCGGCGTGAAGCAGACTACGCGGCAGATCCCGGACTCACTCCGGGCCACGATCAATCCCTCCTCGTCGATCGCGCGGGCGGGCGCGTCGGGAAGCAGCGCGGGAAAATCGTTGTCAAAAACAAATGTGGATTTGTAGTCCGGGTTGCGGACGCCTCCCGCCCGAGCGTTGCCGGGGCAAAGGTAGCAGCTTGGGTCGAAGGTGACTGGCGGCGCGGGCGCGGCCTTTTCGACTTTCCCCAGCCACGGCCGCTGCTCGCGATGCGGCGAGACGAGCACCCATTCCCGCGTCAAAGGATTGAAACGGCGATGCGGTGTTTCGTCGAATGGACTTGGATTCATCCGGCCGCTCGTTCTTCAGAGCCGCGCTCAGGCGACCCGACCCGCGCCCTCCGCTGGTTCGCAAATCTGGACGTCGGGTCGTATCCGGAAGGCTTCCTCGTAACGCGCCATCATGCGCGCCCGGAACGCCTCCGCGTGTCCAGCTTCCACAAGATTGATCGTGCAACCGCCAAAGCCGCCGCCGGTCATGCGCGTCCCGTAAACGCCGGGCTGGCTCTCCGCAAATTCCACCATACGATCCAGTTCGGGCGAACTGACCTCAAACAAATCGCGAAGACTGGCGTGCGATTCCGCCATTCGCCGCCCAAACGCCGCCAAGTCGCCCGAACGAAGCGCTCTCACCGCGTCCAGAACGCGCTCGTCCTCCGCAACGACGTGCAGAGCGCGGCGATAGACGACATCGGGCATATCCTCGCGATGTTGCCGAATCTGATCCAGGGTGGCGTCGCGCAGCGCGCGAATGCCGGGATGGAACCGGGATAGCGTCCGGACCGCCGCCTCGCATTCGGAGCGGCGTTTGTTGTATTCGCCGGAAGAATGCGCGTGCTTGACCATGGTATTGCAGATGACAAGCCGGACGGAATCGGGAATCGGCTCGAGTTCATAATCGAGTGTGCGGCAATCGAGAAAGACCGCTTTGCCCGAGCGCCCGTGGGTTGAAGTAAACTGATCCATAATGCCGCACCTGGCGCCAACGAAATCGTTCTCCGCTTGCTGCGCGAGCCGCGCCAATTCGTTCGGCCGGACCGGCACCCCCGTGAAGTCCAGCAAAGCATAGCCGGTCGCCACCTCAATAGCAGCCGAGGAGCTGAGTCCGGAACCCATAGGAACTTCTCCGTGAATGAGCAGGTTTGCGCCTTGCGGCGGGAAACCGGCCTTCTGCAGGACGGAAACGACTCCGAACGGGTAGTCGCTCCAATTTCGGGCGGGCCGCGGAGCGCCGTGGGCAG
Source organism: Candidatus Methylomirabilota bacterium (assembly GCA_035626055.1). GTDB lineage: Bacteria > Acidobacteriota > Terriglobia > Acidiferrales > UBA7541 > DASPOJ01. Next base: position 26,091 of record DASPOJ010000085.1, read on the forward strand.
GGTCGTATTCGATCGTTTCGGCAAAGTTCTCGGAGTCGATCACAATCTTGCCATCGGCGCGCGGCCCAATGGCGACCCAGCAATAAAAACCGATCGCGGCCGGCATCACGAAGCCGTCGTTGAAATCGGTGAATTCTCCGATGAGATTCACGCGGCCTGGAGCGCGATAGACCTGCGCGTCGGTCCCAAATTTTTCGCGAAAGCGAACTTGCAGATCCTGCCAACCAGCCATTCTTCACCCGTCCATCCCGGGAGCACTCGCGCCTGCCAACCCAAACTCTCGGCGCCGCGTCAGCTATGACGGGCGTTCCTTACCCCGTCAAATCCACTCACAATCGCGGCCCGGTCGTCACGGCGGCGTGCATGGCCATGCACCTCGGCGAGACTACCCGACGGCCAAGTCGCGCCGCAAGGAATATCCTCCAATAGCTAGGAGCGAGGGGGCCAGTATGTGACATCGGTCACTTACGATGATGTCAACGCTCACTGTTTGTGGCCCTGGGGCGGCCGTACTCTGGCTCTTGAGCTGTGATTGCGCTCGACAAATCGCCGCACGATCGTGAGGAAATCGTATGAACCTCTATGAAGTTACACTTCACGGCACAGAGAGCATTTACCTGCTGGCGTCAACAAAGTACCGCGCCTTAGAGCTGGTCGGAGACTACTTTGCCGACGCAGGTCAGCCAGATATGCTGCCGAAAGGCAAGTTCGTAGTGCGCCAGCTCGATTTGAACGAGGAACAAATACTCCGCCCGGAAAGATGCCGAGCTTGTCCTCTGAATGAATAGACGCTCTCGGGGCTGGACCTCGGCGCACACGCGAAGCGAACTCAATCGAGCGCAGCATCCGGACAGATAAGGATCACGGCTTGCGCCGCCGGCCTCGAATCCGCCAGTGCAACGGTTACAACCGGCTCGTGGATATAGAATGTCATCAGCCCGGCACTGCCGCCCAATCGTGCTTGGATAGCAGTGCGTCCGAGTTGTATCCTCAGTGTCATGGCGCGACCTCGCGACACTTCTCCAACGATCGGCCTATTCCTAGGCTTGATTATTACGCTCGCGGCCGTAGTGGCCTATTCCTGGTACATCACCGTCCAAATCTCGGGCCTGAAGAAACTACAAACCGATTTGACGGAACGGGATCGGAAAGACTCACTTCAGCTGCTTCGCGCTCAGAATGATCTGAATTCCCTAGGACTCAGCATGCGCGACATGCTGGACAACGATGAGCCCTATCCGATCACGGCTTGGTCGGCGCAATTCCGGCGCATTCGTTCCGATCTCGATGACGCTCTGCGGCGTGAGGAAAGTCTTGCCGTTGCCCGCCGCACTCCGCAGCAAAGGGAATATCTTGCCACCTCGCTCGCGCAATTCTGGGATTCCGTGGACCGCACGTTCGCCCTGGCCCAGCAGGGCAAGGGCCTCGATGCGAGAGACCAAATCCGGATTACGCTGCAAGCGCGGCAGGCGGCTTTGAGCACGAGTGTGGCCCGTTTGCTCGTGGAGAACAACGAAAGCGAAGAACAGGCGGCGCTGCAAATCGCGCAGATTTACGCAAGAGTGCAGCGTCAAGTGTATTGGTTTCTCACCGCGACGTTGGCGGCCATCCTACTTACAAGCCTGTATCTGATTTATTCGAACCGGCGGTTGTTTGCACAGCTTGCCACGCTCTCCGAACAACGCAGCGACCTGGCTCATAAGTTGATTGCGACGCAAGAATCCACGCTGAGCCACGTCTCTCGTGAGCTGCACGACGAGTTCGGCCAAATCCTCACCGCGGTCGGCTTGATGCTGGGCCGCGCGGAGCGCCACGCTCCCGAAGGCTCGCCGATCCGCACAGAATTGCGGGAGGTCAGCGAAATCGCGCAGGCGACGCTAGACCGCGTTCGGAGTCTCTCGCAGACGCTGCACCCGGTGATGCTGGACCAATCGGGGTTCGAGAACACAATCGATTGGTACATCGAGACCGTTGAGAAACAGGCGGGAATCGCCATTCACTACGAAAAATCGGGCACTCCATTTCCCGTGTCCAGTGGCGCGGGTATTCATATCTATCGCATACTGCAAGAGGCATTGAACAATGTCGTGCGCCATTCGGGGGCCCGGGAGGCCTGGGTGCGATTACGATTTCTCACAGCCGAATTGCAGCTTGAAGTGGAAGATCATGGAAGGGGGTTTGTGGCGGGTGCTGCAAGCAAAGGAATCGGCTTGGTGGCGATCCGCGAGCGCACGGAACTCCTTGCCGGCACGATTGAATTTGCGCATCCACCGGAGGGTGGAACGCTGGTGCGCTTGAGCGTGCCGAGAGACTCACGGGATTTGAATGGCGAAGGCGAATAAAATCTCGGTCTTGCTGGTTGACGATCACAACCTCGTTCGCCGCGGTTTCCGGCGGATGCTCGAAGATGAGGGGGACATTGAGGTGATCGGAGAAGCGGCTGACGGCAAGGACGCGATTCGCCTTGCCAAGCAGCTGCGGCCGCTGGTGATCGTGATGGATTGCGCGCTGCCGGAGATGAACGGGCTGGTGGCAACGCGGCGAATCCTCGCGGATTCGCCGTCGACCGCAATTCTCATGCTGAGCATGCATTCGGAGGATACGCTGGTGCGCCAGGCACTCGATGCGGGCGCACGGGGATACGTCCTAAAGAACGCGATTGACCTCGAATTGGCCACTGCGATTCGCCGAGTGGCCGCGGGCGAGACCGTGCTCGAGCCGGGACTGGCTCGCGCGGCAACATTGAAAGGCGAGAAGCTCGCTGGGCTCACCGCTCGCGAACTTGAGATTCTGCAACTGATCGTTGACGGCAAGTCGAACAAGAAGATCGCGGAAGATCTCGACTTGAGTGCGAACACGATCGCCGTCCATCGGGCGAACATCATGAACGCTCTGGGAATTCACAAGACGGCGGAATTAGTAGCTTACGCGATCCGGAACGGGCTGGTGAATATTCCGTGAATCGCAGGTCATTTCTCTTGGGACTTGCGGGTTTCGCCTCCGCCTCAGGCTTGCGATTGACCGGCTACGGATCCGAAGATGCCCGCGCGGCAACGCCGCCAGAGTTTCCCGACCCGGGATTCCGTCTGACGGACGTCACGAGGGCCGCCGGGATTCAGTTTCGTCACAACAGCGGCGCATTCGGCGGCAAGTTCCTCCCGGAAACACTCGGCTCGGGGTGCGCTTTCCTCGATTACGACGCCGACGGCTGGCAAGACATCCTGCTCATCAATGGCATGGACTGGCCCGGCCACAAACAGAGCCACAGCACGCTCCGGCTGTACCGCAACAATCGAAACGGCAGTTTCACGGACGTAACCCGCCAAGCCGGCTTGGAAATTGAGATGTACGGTATGGGAGTTTCGGTCGGCGACTACGACAACGACGGCTTCCCCGACATTCTTATCACTTGCGTCGGGCAGAACCGTCTCTTCAAGAATACGGGCAAGGGCACGTTTGTGGACGTGACGCGAACGAGCGGGCTCACGGGAAAGCAGGGTTTCAGCACTTCGGCGCTGTGGTTCGATTACGACCGGGATGGACTTCTCGATCTTGTTGTTTGCAACTACGTGCGATGGTCGCCGGCACAGGACGTGTTTTGCAGTTTGGACGGAATACACAAGTCGTACTGCACTCCGGAAGCGTATCGCGGCGAGACCTGCTGGCTCTTTCACAATCGGGGTGACGGATCGTTCGAGGACGTCACCGCTACCAGTGGAATCTTCGACAGCAGCTCGAAATCGCTGGGCGTGGCGATGCTCGACTACGATCAGGACGGGTGGCTGGACCTGCTCGTCACCAATGACACGCAGCCGAACAAGCTTTACCACAATCGGCGCAACGGCACATTCGAGGATGTTGCCGTCCAGGCGGGAATCGCATTCAGCAGCGAGGGAAAAGCACGCGCGGGAATGGGTGTGGATACCGGAGACTTCGACAACTCGGGCCGGCCGGGCGTGGCGATCACCAATTTCGACGATGAAATGATCGGGCTCTATCGCGCCATCGGCGACGGGGCCTATCTGGACATTGCGCAAACGGCAGGCGTGGGTCTCGCCTCGATGAACACGCTCGGGTTCGGCTGCCTGTTCCTCGACGTGGATCTTGACGGCTCCCTGGACTTAGCAATCGCCAACGGGCACATCGATGAAACCGTGCGAAACATTCGCGGAAACGTCGGCTACGCGCAAGCACCGCAACTCTTCCTGAACGATGGCCGGGGATATTTTCACGACGTTGCTTCCGCTGTCGGCAATGATTTCGGCCGGGCAAGGGTGGGCCGCGGACTGTGCTACGGCGATTTCGACCGCGACGGTGATTTGGACATTTTGATGACGACCAATAACGGGCCGGCTGTTCTCTTCCGCAACGACAACTCAACCGGAAACAAGAGCGTGCGATTTCACCTCGTGGGCACGAAATCGAATCGCGACGCTGTTGGGGCCGTGGTTCGAATTTACAGCGAGGGATCGGTTCAAACCCGAATGGTCAAGACCGGATCGAGTTACTTGTCGCAATCGGAATTGCCCGTCACCTTCGGTCTGGGCCGCAGGGAGAAAATCGATCGTGTCGTAATCGATTGGCCCAGCGGAAGGACCGAAGAATTCAAGAATCTGCAGTCTGGCAGGTCGTATGAATGCACCGAAGCACGAGGAATTGCCAGCCGCTAGGCCGCTAATGGATTTGCACTATTGTCTTTCCTCGGCTCCCACGATTTAATTCCGGCGCACGGAGTCCAAACAGTTTCCCAGCGGAAGAAACGAAATTGGCTATATCGATTCGCCTTCGGAGGTGAGCCTTGAAGGACCGCATATTCATCAGAATTTCCCTCTGCGCACTTTTCGCAATGGGTTTCGCTGCGCACGCAAGGGCGCAAAGCAATTACGCGTCCGTCACAGGGACGGTCGTCGACCCCCAACGTTTCCCGGTGATAGGCGCAACAGTGGAGTTCAGGGCCCTCAGCACGGGGGCCGTCCGGCACTTTGTGACCAACGAAGGAGGAATATTTGAGGCATCGGCGATACTGCCGGACGACTACGAGGTCACGGCATCCGCTTCCGGGTTCGCAGAGACAAAGAAGTCGCTCCATGTGGAAGTTGGCCAGAACCTTGCGATTGAATTGGCCCTGATGTTAAGCGGAACTTCACTACAAGTGCTGGTATCGGCGCAAACCGACGTGCTTCGCGTGAATGACGCCAGCGTCGGTGAAGTGGTCGAACCGAAATCGATTCAAGAGCTGCCTTTGAACGGCCGAACGCTGCTGGATCTGGCGCTGACAGTGCCCGGCACCCACATGGGTTTCGGCGCGCAAGAAGGAAATGTCAACCCGCTCTATTGGCGTCCTGGACAGAACTCCGCGCTGGTCATCGGCGGCGGGCGCTCCAATGCGAATTTCTACCTCATCGATGGCTCGACCAATACAGACCCGACGTTCAACACGCAGAATCTGAGTCTTTCTCCGGACGCAGTGAAGGAATTCCAAGTGCAGACCAGCAGTTACACTGCGGACATGGGCGGCGCGGGGGGCGGGGTGATCAACATAGCATCGCGCTCGGGCACAAGCCAGCTTCACGGCACAGTCTACGAGTTTATACGCAATGGCGCGTTAGACGCCGCCACGTTTGACTCGATGGGCAACAAGTTCCTCGTCCAGAACAATTTCGGAGGATCCCTCGGCGGCCCACTCCTCAAGAAGGGAACCTTCTTCTTCGTGAATTATGAGGGACTTCGCCTCACGCAGACTGACACGCAAATTCTGACTGTTCCGACTCAAGCCGAAAAAAATGGCGATTTCAGCATGAGCGGAGTGAACATCTACAACCCGACCAACAATGCCAGCGCCTCTCCCACTAACCCGCGGCCCCAATTCGCTGGAAACGTGATTCCTCCGCTCTGCACCAATCCGAATCCCACGCCGACGAACTGCACAATCAATCCGAACTCGCCGATCAATCCGGTGGCCTGGAGGTTTTTGCAACTTTACGTGCCCGATCCCAACATGACCATGATGGGGAGTGGGTCTGACTCGAACAATTATCTCGACGCGCGAAATGAAAGACATCACAACGACCAGGGTACGGCGCGCGTGGACCATATTTTCAACAATGGCGATGGGCTTTTTGTGCGTTACTCGCTCAGCGCGGAGAGCGGCTTCACGCCAACGACCAGCATGATGAATCCCGTCGCCCAGAATCTGCCCGGCTTTGGCGCGAACTTCGACAACTTGTCCCAGCAATCCGTGGTTTCCTGGAATCACATCTTCTCAAGCACCAAGCTCAACACAGGTTCGGTCGCGCTTTCGCGACTCTCGATGAATCACACGTCCCAGAACGACAACGTCAACAATATTGTCGGGCAGCTCGGCATCAGCGGCGTCGGCTATGGCGGGCCAGGCGCCTGGGGAGCGCCGTGGTTTGCCGTGCAGGGTTATACCGGCATGGGCGACACTTACGCGGCGACTCCGATGCACGCCTGGGATACGGTGATCGAGGTCCGAGACACGTTTGCCTGGCAGAAGGGACGCCACGGACTGAAGTTTGGAGGGAGTTTCCGCCGGTTCATTTGGCCGATGTGGGGATTCTTTGAGAACCGCGGGTATTATCAGTTCACACCGGGATACACGAGTCAAACGGGAGCCAATGACGGCACGGGTTCGGCCTTGGCGAGTTTCTTGCTCGGGCTCCCAGTCGTCAAGCAAGTTCAAGCTGGAATACCGCAGATGAATCTACGCAATTGGGGCCTCGACGGATTCGCGGAAGACAGCTGGCAAGCGACCTCGAACACGACATTAGATATCGGTCTGCGGTATGAGTTCGCGACTCCGCTCTGGGATCGTCACTACACGAACTCGAACATGATCTTCAACGATGGGGTCCCCTCCATTTTCATCGGGGGACAAAACGGCTATCCGACTGGCCTGATGTACTCAAACAAACATAATTTCGCGCCCCGTGTGGGAGTCGCGAGAAACATACCGCATTGGGGACTCGTGCTTCACGCGGCATACGGCATCTTCTATACGCCCGTGGACCAAAATACATGGTGCAATCAGAGGCACAATGTGCCGAACGTTTTCCCCGAAACGATTCAGAACAACAACTACAATGTCGCCACAGCGGCGAACGCTCTCGGATTTAATTTCGCGCCGCCAGTCCTTGGGCCAACGTCATTGGGCGGCACGCCGGTCAGCTTCACGGCCTTTGATCCTCACGCGCCGGCCGAATACGTTCAGCAATGGAATGCGCATATTGGAAAGAGCCTCGGCCAGAATGCGACCCTAGAAATCGGCTACATTGGCTCGCGTGGATTCCATCTGCAGCAAGCCGTGCTGATTAACAACGCGCCGCCGGGGCCCGGCTCTATCGGTCCACGCCGTCCGATTCAATCCGTGAGTTTTGTTCCGAACACAGTGTTTCCCGCACAAGACACGGTCGTCGGCAACGGAACTCTTACTTCACCGGCAATCAACCTCTTGGAGAATTCCGCGAGGAGCTGGTATGACGCGGGGTACATCAATCTGCACCGGCGCTATTCGCATGGCCTGAGTCTATTGGCGAACTACACTTTTGCGAAAAACCTGACGACGGCTCCGGACTTTCGATCGCCGATGGATGAATCGGTCCTGCCACAAAACAGCTTCGATTTGGCGGCCGAGAAAGGGCCCGGCTGTGATGTCCGGCATCGCTTTGCGCTGAGCAGCGTGTATGACCTTCCTGCCTACAGTGGCACGGCGTGGACGCGGCTGCTGTCCGAAAATTGGCACCTCTCCGCGATTTATCAATTCCAAACCGGGATGCCATTCACGATTTCCGTCTTCGGCGACACGGCGAACTCGGGGACGCTCCTGGGCGAGAACCCGATCCGCGCGGACTATACCGGTCAACCCATATTCGGTCCGGGAACACACACGGCTGCGGAATGGTTCAATCCCGCCGCATTCGCGGCTCCTCCTGCTTACACGTTCGGTGATGTGGGCCGGAATTCTCTCTATGGCCCGGGGCTGCAAACTCTCGATGTCTCCTTGACGCGAGCGTTCCAAGTCACTGAGAAAATCGGCTTGCAGATTCGCGGCGAGGCCTTCAATGCCCTCAACAAGGTGAATCTCGGCACGCCAAACCGCTACGTGAATGAGCCACAGTTCGGCACGGATACGATGACCATGACACCGGGCCGAGAAATCCAATTGAGCGCTCGCCTTTTCTTCTGATGGCGGCGTAACAGGATTGGATCGCGTTTAGCCCATCCAGACTGGCCAGGCTCAGAGGTCCGCCGTATTCGGTTGGCCCTATCTAGATGTGGGATGAGTTCAACGGGGATTCGGTCCCTGGTGTTTTTGCAGTATCGCCCCGGGATTCGTACCGCGTTCTAATCCCGTCAGTTTTTTCCCTTGTTCTAAACCGGGGAACTCTCAAACTTCGGTTTTTGATCTGCGCCTAAGGGGGTGTGCTATGGAAGGTTGGAGAATTCGCTCTTGGATTGCAAAGGTTGGAATCAATTCGGTCGGCTCTGCACTCTGTCTCTTGGCCCTATGTGCCAGCGGAACGATCGCACGCGCTCAAGGATGCGTGGCCGCTCACTCGAGCTAGCGTGCGATGGACGAGCTAAGCGATACGGACAATTCACACGGTAATATCGCTTTAAGCGTGTCACTAAAAATATCGACAGGCGTGGATTGGGTACTCAATGGGCGAATGGGTGAGGCGCCCAAACCGGTGGTGAAACATTTCTGACACGCTTTCTCTCTCCGATTCGGATAAACTTCCGCGAGCCTGAGGGCGCGCGCCACCAAGACCTTGCTGACAATTTCGACCACATTGCGGATGGCAGGCCACTGTGCGTCCGTTGCGCTGTTGGCTGGGGCGCTGTGTCTCTTCGCGCAAACGGCTCCCCCAAAAGAGCACGCGCAGACGGTGCAACCCCCAGCCGTCTATTTCGAGGACCTTGCGGGCCGGACCGGACTGACAGCGCTCAACGTCTATGGTGGAGACACGCACAAGGAATTCATTATCGAGCAGCCGGGCAACGGCGCAGTTATCTTCGATTACGACAACGATGGCTGGCCCGACATTTTTCTGCCCAACGGCTCAACCATTGAGGGATTTCCACCGGGCCAGGCGCCGACCGGCCACCTGTACCACAACAATCACGACGGCACATTCACCGACGTCACCGTGAAGGCGGGTCTGGCGCATGCCGGTTGGGGGCAGGGCGCGTGCGTGGGCGACTACGACAACGACGGATATCTGGATCTGGTCGTGACGTACTGGGGGCAAACCATTCTGTACCACAACAACGGCGACGGAACCTTCACCGACGTAACGGAAAAAGCGGGATTGAAGACCTCCGGCAGCCCGTGGAGCACTGGGTGCAGCTTCATCGATTACGACCGCGACGGCAAAGTGGATCTTTTCCTCTCGCGCTATGTGGATTTCAGTTATGAGACGGCCCCGCATCCGGGCCAGGGATTAACATGCACGTGGAAGGGTATAGATGTATCTTGCGGCCCGCGCGGGCTGAAACCGGGCGTGAATGCGCTTTACCACAACAACGGCGACGGCACGTTTACCGACGTTTCGGAGAAATCGCATATCAGGCCGACTTCGGAATGCTTCGGTTTTACGTCGCTCACCGCAGATTTCGATCAGGACGGATGGCCCGATATCTACGTCACGTGCGATGCCACGGCCAATCTGCTCTATCACAACAATCAGGACGGGACGTTTACCGAAATGGCCCAACAGGCAGGTGTGGCGTACAACGAAGATGGCTTTGTGCAATCCGGGATGGGATTGACCGCCGGAGATTACACGCACGACGGGCTTCAGGACGTCGTGCAAACAAACTTCACCGATGATTCGCCGACGGTTTACCTCAACCGCGGAGGGATGAATTTCGACGACGTTACTTTCACCGCAGGCTTGGCCAAGATCCGGAATTGGCTCGGCTGGGGAGTGCAATTCTACGACTTCGACAACAGCAGCTGGCCGGGAATCCTGATAGTCAACGGCCACGTGTATCCCGAAGTCGACGGCAAAGGCCTGGGAACGAGTTACCGGGAGCCGCGGGTCCTGTATTACAACTTGCACGACGGAACGTTCGCCAACATCACGGCGGATGCAGGGCCTGCGCTCAGCGAAAAGCACTCCGGCCGGGGGCTGGCTCTCGGCGATCTCTTCAACGATGGCCACGAAGAGGCGCTTGTAAACAACATGAATGAGAAGCCCTCCCTCTACTACAACACGAAGCCCGTCGGGAATTTCATCAGCCTGCAGCTGATCGGCGTCAAGTCGAATCGCGCGGCGATCGGGGCCGTCGTCACGCTGGAATCGGGAGACGGCCAGTACGCCCAGGAAGTGCGCAGCGGAGGCGGATTCATTTCGCAGAGCGACCTGCGGTTGCATTTCGGTTTGGGCAAGGCGGCAACAGCGGAAAAGATCGTAATTCGCTGGCCGAGCGGGTTGGTGGAGACGCTACAGAATCTCCCGGCAAATCACTTCTACGTGGTACGGGAAGGAAGCGGGATCGATCCGAGCATGACTCACGGGCCGAGCAGCACGCCGGCCTATATTGCCGCGCCAAAATGACATTTACCGCGCTTGTTCGACTGGAAGCCGCTGCGCGCGATGCAAATGAGGTACAATCCCGCCGGTACCCAAGGAATCTCGATGATAAGGAGAGCCCCATGATTAGACGCCACACGCTTGTACTGTTCGCGGCATTGTTGGTTGTCGCTTCCGGCATTTCCTTCGCGCAAAACCCGAGTCCCGCGGCGGCTCCGCCGCAAGCAAAGGATACAATTCTGAAAGTCGCGGACATCAACGGGCAGCTTTTCCCCACGACCGTGTTCTTTAGCGGACGGACCGCGACGTCCCAAATGGACAATGTCGGTGGCGTGCGCTATGCCGATGGTCATCTGGTTCTCGCGGCCCTGGTGGACAGTTCGGGTTACGCCTCGCAAATTCGAATGAAGTATCAGGGCTATCTCATTACAGAGGTTGAGATCTTTATCAGCGGCCAGACGCTCAAGCCCGGCGCATATGGCTTCGGCTTTCTCGATAACAACAAATTCGTGGCGATGGATCTCGGCGCGAACGACGTGTTGCAAGCCACCTCGACGCGCGACGCCGATATCCGGCACCCCATGCCGCTGCAAATCGTCGCGGGGGCTGAGGCCGGCGACTATCGCCTCTATCACGGCCGCGATTACATCGAATTCCACCGCCAGGGGCACTGAGAAGAAACTGGGCAGTGCACACCCTGGGTTTTAGAGCCTGACTGGGTTCCCGACCAAGAACGCCGCGGCCCCGCTCGGGAGGGGCTTACTTTGTCCTTGGTTGAGGCGGACGGCGGAAACCGCCGCACGCTTCCTCTATTCTGGCGGCTACGGCAAGAACCGCCTCCTCCTCCCAGGGGCGACCGACGATTTGCACTCCGATCGGCATCCCCTCCGGTGATTGACTGACGGGCACGACGGCGGCTGGATTCCCGAGCAAGTTGAACCACTGCGAATACGCCATGGCCTTGAGGTATCCGAGCCTTTGCCCTTGAACGGTCCATGCTCGTTCGCCGTGGTGAAACGCCGGAATGGCGCAGACGGGGCAGATCAGAATTGGAAACGCCTCCATCTTTGACAGGAATTTCGTCCTGAGAGCATCGCGTCCGACAAGCGCAGCGAGCAGCTCGACTGCACCGAGGGGCGGTTCCTCCGCTACCCACGCACGAAACTCCTTGAGCATCGGACTCAAGTCAGCGTCGCGGCCGGCCAGCATCGGAGCGAAAACCAATTGTCCCGCCCGGCCGAATAAGTTCCACCATAATCTCCAAACTTGATCGAGATTTTCGGGCCGCCACTCTTCAACGCGGAATCCTTGTCGCCGGAGAGATTGTGCGGCGCTGCGAACAGCGGCAGCCGTCTCGGGAGTCACGGGGACCGAATCGTCCGATTCAAAATACCCGATGCGGAGTTTGCGGATTTCCCGATCGTTCCACGTTCGCAACGCGACCGGCGCCGCACACGGGTCGCCTGTGTCGGGTCCGGCCATGACTTGGAAAAGTGTTCCCACATCGCGCACGGTTCGAGCCATGGGACCCACGACTCCGAGTTGCGCGAAGGGGCCGGCCGATCCGGGAAAATGCCCCGTCGAAGGGACGCGGCCGGGTGTCGGCTTCAGGCCGCAGATTCCGCTGTAGTGGGCGGGGACTCGGATCGAGCCGCCACCATCGCTCCCAACTCCCCCTGCGGAGCATCCTGCGGCGATGGCTGCGGCTTCGCCGCCACTGGAGCCCCCCGGAGTTCGTTCTAGGTCCCAGGGATTGTTCGTCCTGCCGTAGAGCAGATTGTCCGTTTCATAGGCCATCAGGAATTCGGGGGCGTTCGTGTTTCCCAGAATGATGGCACCTGCAGCGCGAAGTCTGGCGACGAGGGGCGCGTCCGTTGTGGGATGATTTCCCTGGCGTATCCGGCTCCCGCATTCGCAGGGGAATCCGGCGACATCAAAGGAGCTCTTGATCGTGATGGGCACGCCATGCAGCGCGCCAGTGGGCTTCCTCTTGCGACCGCGTGGCGGGGTCTCGGCTTTCTGAGCCTCCTGCCGGGCCTGCTCGAACGCGAAATGAACGAAGGCGTTGAGATGAGGGTTCATTCGCTCGATTCGAGCAATGTGCGCTTCAACCAATTCCGCAGGCGATACCTTCCTCGCGCGAACGAGACTCGCCATTTCAACCAAAGAGCGGTACACGATCTCGTTCAAATCGGCCCCCGATCGCGTCACGATTTCGGATCGGAATCTTAACATGGCGGCCGAGCGTGGCTGTTCTGGAACGTCCCAATTTCGAGCGAAGCGTTGAAGCAGCGGGCTCCGCGCAACCTCGTTACACGCTAATGGTTTTGTAGTATTGTGCCGGTTTTTACGCCGTGATTTAATCAACTCGTTCTGCTACCCAATTCGGCGGTCGCTTGGCCTCGCTGCTGACTTGAGTGGTAAGACTCGCACCCGTACCGAAACTCCGGCCAGGGGGAAGCAAGCCACTCCGCAGGCTGATCCCCCTGGCTCCTAACCCGAAATGAAAAAGTTCACTCGCGCCCGGCTGACATTGCTTCTCTAGTCGGCAGCGTATCTTTTTGGGGGGCCAGCGGCGACGGTGCCGTACTTTGGCGTCGCGGTCCTGCACCCCCCGCCACAGGTGGGACAGCTTTCCGCGGTACCCTGACGATAATTATTTGCGAGATGACTTCATTTATGGCCGGTATGTGACCGGCGGCGAGTCCAATGCTCGCTCATCTCGGCACGTAAGCGGACATAGTGCAAAAGCGCTATTGCCTCCCCTCCCTAGATGTGGAGAATGCCGCCTCGACTCACTGGCTTCAAATTCCAGTTCCTGGAGGGAGCGCGCCCCTTGAAAAGAATCCCCCGGAGTAGGAGTGCAGCGGCATCTTGGCTGCGTAAACACGGTGTAGCCTGGCGCCCGAAGAGACCTGGAGCACACATCTGTCTCGGCGGGGCCCTTCTTCTATTCTCGTGCGGAAGCTTGTTCGCACAGCAAACGCAGCAGTCTGGCCAGCATCCCGCTTCAAAAGAGCAGAGTACCCCTGCCAAGAAGCACAAGCTTGGTCCCGTCGACATTTCCATTAATTGGCGCGCCCGGGTGGAAGGATGGGATTGGTTTGGAGCCACTTCGGGGAATAGCAATTACGCCCTGGGACATTCCCTGCTCCGCATCGGCCTCGGCCAACAATTGCCGCTATTCAACTGGCAACTTGAAGTCGCGCAGGCCACAATTCTAGGCTTGCCAGACAATGCTGTGGACCCCGCACCGCAAGGGCAACTCGGCCTGGGCGGGACCTATTACGCAGCCAACGGCAACCACAGCAACAATGCCTACGCGTTCGTGAAGCAGGCGTTTATTCAATTCAACGCTAAAGGCGAGGGTAGTCCCAAGCTGGGGCGCTTTGAGTTTTTTGATGGCACGGAGGTGAAGCCCAAGGACCCTGCACTGGCCACACTCGTGCTGAGCTGGCTTGCGCATCGTCTGATCTCGAATTCTGGTTTTTCGGCGGTCCAGCGGACTTTCGATGGCGCGCAGCTTTCCTGGAACTCCGGCGAGAACAATCTGACATTTTTGCCGCACGCCCAACCCGCGGCGTCTTCCAGGTTGACGGCAATGGCGAGCTGGACATTGATGTCTATTACGGAGCGTACAATCGGTCGTTCACAACGGGTCACTCCGCAGGCCAGTTGCGCATCTTTAGCGTGGGCTACGTGGATCACCGCACAACCGTGCTCAAGACCGACAATCGCGCGACGGCAGCACGTGCGGCGGACCACAGCAAAATTGAAATTGCGACTGTCGGCGCCGATTATGCTCACGTCTTCCACACCGCCGCCGCGGGAGCGTTTGATTTTCTGGGCTGGGGCGCGATTCAGACGGGTTCGTGGGGGACGCTCACGCAGAGGGCAGGTGCATTTGTAGGCGAACTTGGGTGGCAGCCGCCGACCAATGTTCTCAAACCTTGGGTGAGCGCGGGTTATTCGTATGGCAGTGGCGACGGCAATCCAAATGACTCGACCCACGGCACCTTTTTTCAGGTCCTGACCACACCGCGCCTCTACGCGCGCTTCCCTTTCTACAACATGATGAACAATGAGGATTTCTACGGCACGCTGGACTTGCACCCGGCTTCCAAGCTCACCCTGCGCAGTGAAGTCCATGCGCTTCGTTTAGCCAGCGCTTCGGATCTCTGGTACCTGGGTGGCGGAGCCTTTCAGCGGGGCACGTTCGGGTATATGGGCCGCCCCAGCAACGGGAGTCGCAGCCTAGCCAACGTCTGGGACATCAGCGCGGATTACCAATTCACCCGCTCCCTAAGTGCGACGCTGTACTACGGTCACGCATGGGGCAAGAGCGTGGTCAAAAGGATTTATCCCGAGGATCCGAGCGGACAATTGGTCTATCTGGAAACTAATTTTCACTTTTGAGGATGTGTTCTCTCAATGAGCCAGGCTCGCATGCGCCATCTGGCACGAAAATGAGAAGAAAGACGGGAATAGTCCAAATCCATTATTGACCACGCATTCGGTTATGGGGAGAATCCCGCACTTTGGCGGGACAGCCCCGCGTTGTGCCGGAACAGCGGCTGGGGGTTATTTTGAGACGCGCCCTGAACTATCTTGTCGTTGCGCTTGCATCTACCGCACTCATCCTTTACGCATGGCCAACTCCCACGATTCTGTATGAGATCGTTGTCGCGTTGCACCTTCTTCTGGGCGTCCTCTTTCTTGCCCTGGCGCTTCCTTCACTCTTGCGGCTTGTCCGCGACGGTTCGGCAAGCGAGCGCGTTGCTTGGATTGTTCTCCTGATTGGCGGGGCGCTGGGAGCAATAGTCATTTATACCGGTGCGCGGCGGCAGGAATGGCCGATCCTGTACTCTCACATCGTGGCCAGCATTCTCGGCTGCGCACTACTTTTCTCGGCGTTAGCCAGCCGCCGGGGCTGGCTTGGCCCCGGCACCATCAGAGCAACGCTGCGGATAGCGCTCTCTATGGCCCTGTTCGCGGGAATCGCGGGGGCAGCCTGGTGGGTGCGCACGGTGCCTTGGCGGCGCGCTTACGTGATCCACAATCCCGAAATCGCGCCAGCGAGCATGGACAACGAAGGCGACGGCCCCAATGGCCCCTTCTTCCCGAGTTCCGGACAAACGGCCACGGGGAAAACTGTTACGCAGGACTTCTTCATGGACTCGGAGTCTTGCAAGCGTTGCCACGCCGACATTTACCAGCAGTGGGAAAGTTCAATGCATCACTTCTCCTCATTCAACAACCAGTGGTACCGACAATCGATCGTGTACATGCAAGCCACGGTCGGAGTGCAGCCCTCGAAGTGGTGCGCAGGATGCCACGATGCGGCGCTCTTCTTCCCCGGGAATTTCAATACGCCGATCGCACCCCGCGTGCATACGGCACCGGCGCAGGCGGGGATTGGCTGTATGGTGTGTCACTCGCTGACGCAAATCAAGAGCACCATGGGCAACGGCGATTACGTACTGAAATATCCGGCGTTAAGCGAGCTGGTAGCGACCAAGAATCCGTTTCTCCGCCGCATCATCGATTTCATGATCGAGCGAAATCCCGAACCGCACCGGCGCACCTTCTTGAAGCCGTTCATGGCCACGCAAACCGCGCAGTATTGCTCCGTGTGCCACAAGGTGCATCTCGATGTGCCCGTCAATCACTACCGCTGGGTGCGCGGCTTCAACGATTACGACAACTGGCAAGCGAGCGGCGTATCGGGCTTTGGCGCCCGGTCGTTTTACTACCCGGCCAAGCCGCAAAACTGCGCCGACTGCCACATGCCGCAGGTCGCTTCGCACGACGCAGGAAATGTCGGAGGGTTCGTCCATTCACACCGTTTCGTGGCCGCGAACACCGCAGTGCCATTCTCGACCGGAGATCAAGCGCAGCTGGCGGATGAGGAGAAATTCCTCCAGGCCGGCCAAGTGCGCGTGGATATCTTCGCCATTTCGCCGGACAGGCCCGCCTTGGCGAACCAGGCAAACATGGCCGCTCCCCAGCCGTCCATCGAGACCGAGTTTGCCGTGGGTGAGGAAGCAGAAACACCGACTCCAGCGACGCCGGTTGAAACGGCGCCGCCCATGCCCGTGACGGCCCCTTTGAACCGAGTGAATCCCGAAGTGCGGGCAGGCGACACGCTGCGTGTGGATGTGGTTGTGCGAACGCTCAAAGTGGGGCATTTCTTTCCCGGGGGCACCGTGGATGCGTTCGATTGCTGGCTGGCGCTAAAAGCGACCGACGACCAGGGACACATTATCTTTTGGAGTGGCGGAGTGGCGAACGGCGGGAACGGACCCGTGGATCCCGGCGCTGAATTCTACCATTCCGTGCTGATCGACGCGCACGGCAACCCGATCACCCGCCGGAACGCCTGGGCCGCACGAGCGGTGGTGTACGCGCATCTGATCCCCCCGGGAGCGGCCGACACCGTTCACTACCGGCTGCAAGTCCCGAAGGATGAAAAGGGCCACATTCATCTTGAGGCGGAGCTGAACTACCGGAAGTTCGCGTGGCTGAACACACAGTTTTCGTTTGCGGGGGTAGTACACAACGATAAGCCGGGCGAATTCGCCCCGGGCTACGACGACCGGCAGGTCACATATGACGGAGACACCGGTGACGTGTCCGCGGAAACAAAAGCGATCCCCAACCTGCCGATCGTCACGATGGCGCACGATGCCGTGGACCTGAAGGTTATTCCGGCAAGTGCCCCCGAACCGAAACCGCAGGTTGAATTCGAGACAAATGAATGGCAGCGATGGAATGATTACGGGATTGGATTGCTCCTACAAGGAGACTTGAAGGGCGCCGAAGCAGCTTTCGAAGAGATTACAAAGATGGCCCCATCAAGTCCAGATGGCTGGGTGAACGTTGGCCGAGCGCGCGTGCTGGAAGGCAATATTTCCGCGGCCAAGCAGGTTCTCGAACGCGCGCTGGCGCTCAACCCGAACCTTGCGCGAGCGAATTACTTTTACGCGAAGGCCCTCCGAAACGAAGGCAAATATGAGGAAGCGATGACGCATCTGCGCAAGGTGCTGGCGCAGTACCCGTACGATCGCGTGGTCCACGATGACCTCGGGCGCATTCTTTTTCTCGAACGCCGCTACGCCGAGGCGATCCGGGAATTTCAGGCCACACTTTCGATCGATCCCGAAGACCTGGAAGCGAATTACAACATGATGCTCTGCTATACGGGATTGGGACAGCCGGGAATGGCGGGAGAATTCGAGAAGAGGTACCTGCGGTTCAAAGCCGACGAAGCATCACAAACACTCACCGGCCCGTACCTGCGCACTCACCCCGATGACAATCTGGAGAGGCAACTGATCCATGAGCACACGTCCACATTCAGCGAGGCTCCTCAGAAGAAGAAATATGAAGCAGCGGCCAACCTTGGGAGAGGCGCGAACTGATGCGACGACGAAGCCGTTCGCGGTGCGTTGCGGTTTGCTGTGCTGTGATCCTTGCCGCCGGGCTGAACACGGCGCTGGGCGGTCCGAGCCCGGAAACAGCCGCGCCCGCACGGATCCACTTTGAAGACGTCACAGTCGCCGCAGGGATTCATTTCGTTCATAACAACGGAAGCTTTGGCAAGAAGTGGCTGCCTGAAACAATGGGCTCCGGCGTGGCTTTCCTTGATTATGACAACGACGGCTGGCAGGACATCTTGATCGTCAACGGAATGGACTGGCCCGGCCACGTCCGGCATCACTCAACTCTTGCCCTCTACCACAACAACCACGATGGCACGTTCACCGATGTGACGGTCAAGGCGGGCCTCGCCGTGGAAATGTACGGAATGGGCGTGGCGATCGGCGACTACAACAACGACGGTTTCGACGACATCTTCGTTACCGCAGTGGGGCAGAACCACCTGTTTCGAAACAACGGCGACGGCACGTTCACCGACGTAACGAAGCAGGCCGGGCTCTGGGGCCCGAACGAATTCAGCACGGGTGCCGCGTGGGTGGATTACGACCGCGATGGCTACCTCGACCTCGTCGTCGCGAACTACGTCCAGTGGACGCCCGCCAATGACATCTACTGCACGCTGGACGGGAAGACGAAATCGTATTGCACGCCGGAATCCTACCAGGGCACTTCAGTCCGCCTCTGGCACAACCGGGGCGACGGCACCTTCGAAGACGCGACCAAGAAGGCGGGCCTGTTCGATCCGAGGTCGAAGAGCCTCGGCGTCGCGATTGTGGATGCGAATCAAGACGGCTGGCCCGACATCCTGGTCAGCAATGACACAGAGCCGAATAAGTTGTATATCAACAATGGCAACGGGACGTTCACAGAGAGGGGCGTCGCGTCCGGCGTAGCCTACAGCGAGGACGGAATCGCGCGGGCGGGAATGGGTGTGGACTCGGCGGACTACGATCGATCCGGCTATCCGAGCTTGCTGATCACGAATTTCGCGAATCAGATGGTTTCCCTCTATCACAATGAGCGCAACGGCCTCTTCGTGGACGAAGCTCCCGAATCGGAAGTCGGCCATGCCACGCTTCTCACGCTCGGATTCGGCTGCTTCTTTTTCGACTACGATCTCGACGGGTGGCCGGACATTTATGTCGCCGATGGGCACATTGAGGACGCCATCGAACGCGTCCAGCCGCGCGTGCGCTACGCCGAGCCGCCACACTTGTTTCGCAACCTGGGCAACGGGCGGTTCGAGGACGTCACGGCAACGGCCGGCGCGGCGTTTGCCGCCCCAGAGGTCGCTCGCGGTGCGGCCTACGGCGATATCAACAATGATGGCGCGCTCGATGTGCTGGTCTCCACGAACGGCGGCCCCGTCCATCTCTTCCGGAATACGGGCAGCACGAACAACAGCCTGCGGATCAAGCTCGTAGGAACTCGCTCGAATCGCGACGGGATTGGAACGGTTGTGCGAGTTGCCGCCGGCGATGACATTCAATCCAAGACGCTCTCCAGCGGCTCCAGCTACCTTTCCTCGAGCGAGCTCGTTCTCACCTTCGGCCTCGGATCGCATGAAAAGGCGGACACCATCGATCTCTACTGGCCCAGCGGCCAGACCGACCACCTCAGGGGTGTGGGGGCGAATCAAATCGTAACAGTCAAAGAGAGCCAGGGCGTTGTATCCTCTAGAGCACTCGCGAAGCGACACTAGGAGCGCGCGAGCCGGTCCGCCTGGGGGAAGTCATGAATCGTTTGAAGCAAGTCGTCGCGCAGGCCGTTCTGATTGCCTGCGCTTTTTTTTGCGTGGGGTGGCAAGCCGCAACGGAATCGGCGCCGGGACAACAAGCGGCGCCCAGCGCGTCTGCCGCGCAACTCGAAGCGGTTCGCGAAAACAACTTTGGCGTTTCGCTGATGAACCGCCAGCAATTCGACGACGCGCTCGCGAAATTCCGGGCGGCCTGCGCGCTGGGGCCGAAGACCGGGATTGCTTGCGTGAACGTGGGAATTGGCCTCTTCAACTTGCAGCACTACGATGAGGCGCGCAGGACACTGGCCGAAATCGTCGGCCTCGATCCCGGGAACGCGCGAGCTTGGTTCAACCTCGGCCTGTTGGATAAAGCCGTCAGCGAAATGGATGCGGCTCTCGCCGATTTCCAGCACGTTACAACAATCGATGCGAACGACGCCGATTCGCGATATTTTCTCGGACTTCTCTATTCGCAAGAAAGACAATACGACAAGGCGATCGCCGCGTTTCACGCCGCGCTCGAGCGGAACCCTTTCCACGTCTCGGCAGAATTTGGGCTGGCCCAAGCGGAACAGAGGTCGGGCGACCTCGCGAGTGCGAAAGAGCATCTTGCGAACTTCCAGCGCTTAACCGCCGAAAAGCTCGGCGCGCCGATCGGCTCCTCATACGGCGAGCAGGGCAATTATTCGCTTGTTGCTTCGATGACGCCCGCGCCGGAACCGGTGCCTCCCGCGATCCCCGTCCATTTTGTGGATGTCACTTCGACTGCCGGCCTTCCTGCGTCCGCAACTCGGAATTCGCCGGCAAGAACGCCTTCTCTTGCCAGTTTCCTCGGCAGCGGCGCTTGCATTTTGGATTACGACGGCGACGGCAGACCGGACATTTTCTTCGTCGACGCGGATGGGAATGGCGATGCGGCGCTCTATCACAATACCGGAGACGGCAAATTTGTGGATGTGACGCGCGCGGCGGGACTGAATCTTCACGGTGTGGGCACGGGTTGCGCCGTCGGCGACTATGACAATGACGGCAAACCCGACCTCGCTGTGGGAATGAATGGGCGCGTCCTGCTTTTTCACAACGAAGGCAACGGTACTTTTAAGGATGTAACCGAGAAAGTTGGAATCAAGACGGAAGGCCTTTCGCTGGGTATGACCTTCGTGGACTACGATCACGACGGCGATCTCGATCTGTACGTCACGCGATTCAACGATTTTCCTCTCGCCGATCCCTCGCGGCCGTTTGCGTTTCCGGCAAACGCCGCTTCGCCCGGCAACGTTCTCTGGCGTAACAACGGCAACGGAACATTCACGGATTGGACCAGCCAGACCGGTCTCGGCGGCAACGGGCCATCGGTCGGGGCAATCGCCAGCGACGTGAACAACGACCGCGCGATCGACCTCGTCGTCACCGGCTGGCAAAAATCCCCCCTTGTCCTGCTGAATCCGCGCGAAGGGAAATTCACGGCGACGACTCCTTGGGCGTCGGACATGCCCGCACCAACCGCGGGAGCCGTCGCGCTCGACTTCGATAAGGACGGGTGGATGGATCTGGCGTTCACTCATTGGGGAGCGCCGGGTCTGAGTCTGTGGCGGAACATCGGCGGGAAGTCATTCGAGCGGGTCAAATTGCCGGAGCTCGGCTGGCGGCGCGGTTGGGGTGTGGCCGCGCTCGACTACGACAACGATGGGTGGATGGACCTTGTGGCCGTCGGAGAGGACGAATCGGGCGCAGGACGAATCGCGCTCCTGCGCAACGAAGGCCCGGCCGGCTTTCGGGACGTCACGCGCGAAGTGGGCTTGGATAAAGTCGTTCTCCACAATCCACGCAGCGTGATCGCGTTCGATTACGCTGGCGACGGCGCCGTCGATCTTCTCATTACCCAAAATGGGCTCCCTCCGGTGCTCCTCCGAAATGTCGGAGCCAGCCGCAACAATTGGCTGCAGCTGGCGCTGAAAGGCGCGCACGACAATCAGACCGGAATCGGCACAAGGGTGGAGATTTTCGCCGGAGCGCTCCTGCAGAAATGGGAGGTTCCCGGGGCGTCCGGATATCTGGGACAGGGTTCAACCGAGATTCATGCCGGCCTGGGCGACGAACACAGCGTCGACATCGTTCGGCTGCTCTGGCCGACGGGCGTTCTTCAAGACGAGTTGGAAATCGCGGCCGGAAAGCGGACGCCCATCGCGGAGATTGACCGTCGCGGAAGCTCTTGCCCCATTGTGTTCGTTTGGAATGGCAAGAAATTCGAATTCCTCGCGGACATGATCGGCCCCGGGATCGTCGGCCACTGGATTGCGCCGAACCAGCGCAATACTCCCGACCCGGAGGAGTACTTCAAAGTTGCGGGTTCACAAGTGAGTCCGCAGGGCGGCCACATTCTTTTTCGCATGCTTGAACCGATGGAGGAGCTGGACTACCTGGACCGGGTGCGCCTGCTCGCCATTGACCACCCCGCGGGCATCGAAGTGTATCCAAACGAGCGTTTCGCAAGTAATCCGCCGTTCCCCGAATTCAAAGTGATAGCAAGTCTGGGCGCGCATCCTCCCCTTGGCGCGTGGGATGATCGGGGCCACGACGTCCTGCCGCTGCTTCTCAAACGCGATGGCAAGTACGTTACGGACCTGCCGAATGCCCCATACCAGGGCTTCACAGGAATGCACACGCTCAAACTCGATTTGGGCCCGTGGGACGCATCCCGCCCGCTGCGCCTCCTGATGGATGGGTTCACGGACTACTTCTCGGCGAATTCGCTGTACGCCGCCTGGCAAGCCGGGATTCGGCCGGTCGCGCCGTATGTGGAAGCGGAAGATTCGTCGGGCAAGTGGGTGCGCGTGGTGGACGACATGGGATTTCCCGCCGGTCTGGCGCGCACAATGGTGGCGGATTTGACGGGGAAACTTCCGCCGGGAACTCGCTTTATCCGGATCACGACCAACCTGAGGATTTATTGGGATCGAATCAGGATAGATAATTCAGCTCCCGATTTGCCTTTCCGCATCACCGAAGCCCCGTTGAGTTCTGCAAATTTGCGATTCCGCGGTTATCCTCGCGTCGTCGAAGGCTATCCGCTGAACAACATCAGTTATGTTTATGAAGAAGTGAGCCCGACCGGCCCCTACGCCCGGCAAATCGGCAACTACACGCGCTATGGAGATGTCACGGACCTGGTGCGCTCGACCGACGATGAGTACGCAATCTTTGGTTCGGGCGATGAAGTCGCTGTGGATTTTGACGCCACACGCTTACCGGATTTGCCGACCGGCTGGACGCGCGACTACTTCTTTTACGCGGATGGCTTTGCCAAGGACATGGACTTCTACGCAAAGTATGGAGAAACGGTCGCGCCGCTTCCCTTCCATACACTCGTTCCCTATCCTTATCCGGCCGGTATTGCTTACCCGCAGGACGATGAACACTTGAAGTATCAGCTCCAATACAACACGCGCGGGATAGCAGGCCCCGCGAGCCAGAGCTTCAGGTTCAATTATCCGGTGAAACCGCAGTGAGTGAGAAAGAGCGTCGCGTCCTGCAATTTGTTTTAAGCAACGCAAAGCACGAATCACTGCCGGTCACCGCGAGACAACAAAAATGGCTGCTGATACAGCATTGCAGGATGCGCCCTTCAAGCTATGCGTAATGCTCTGGACCGTTCCGCCTTCGCAGAAAGGCGAATCGCAATGAGGACCACGCTCTTTGGCCAATCGTTGCTGGCCAGCTCTCTCGCTCGGCGACGGACGAACGTGGGCGGCAGCTCCGGTTTCGGGAGTCCGGGCGGTGGTCCCGCAGTCCCGGGATTCCGGTCCGTTTTCCAAACCGGAAACTCCACCGGAGTCCAGAAATCGGACTTCGCGCGCACGGGCGTCGCCAGCGCGCTGACGAGCGCCAGCTACAATGCAGTTTTTGCATCCCGTAGGGTTTTGCGGGACGCTGATAATCAGCTCACGCAGTTCGGCCCATCGAGTCTGACCTACGACGCGAACGGCAATCTCACCAGCGACGGCACGAACACCTACACGTGGAGCGCGCGGAATCAGTTGATTGCCATCAGCGGCGGCGTCTCGGCGAATTTCCAGTACGACGCCTTCGGCCGGCGGGTGAGCAAGACGGTCGCCCCGACTACGCAATTTCTCTACGATGGTGCGAACCCGGTCCAAGAACTCTCGGGCACGGGCGTCAGCGCGAATCTGCTGACCGGCCTCGGCGTGGATGAATACTTCCAGCGCGCGGACGCGAACGGCCCGGCCAATTTCCTCACCGACGCCCTCGGCAGCACGGTTGCGCTAACGGGTTCCAGCGGCTCCACACTCGCTTCTTACACCTACGAGCCCTTCGGTAACACAACCGCGGCCGGCTCCTCGACGAATCCCTATCAATTCACCGCCCGCGAGAACGATTCGACGGGCCTCTATTTTCACCGTGCGCGCTACTACAGTGCTGCGCTTGAACGATTCGTCTCCGAGGATCCGCTCGGGCTGCGCGGTAGCGGGCCCAATCTTTACGCTTATGTTGGCAACAATCCAATCAGTTTCCGCGATCCCCTAGGCCTCGACAAGAGCGGAGGATGCCCTTCTGCGCCGCTGGCGCCGTGGTATTACCCGCTCAAGTGGACCTACGGACTGTCGGCCACAGGTGAGGCCGGCGCCGGAATCGGCACAGCTGGTAGCTCTCTCGCTACCGGTTCTGCAGGATTCGTCTCTAGCTCCACGTCGACCGAATTGACAGCGAGCGGTGGAGCAGCCTCTGTCGCGGGCGGGTTTGTCGCGGGAACTCCCAACCAGAGGCTTCCAGGTGAGACGGGCACTCCGCTGACGGGATCTCTTGGTGCCTCCGTCTCAGGGGGATTAGCTGCAACATTCTCAAACTCGCAGCCGAGCCAGCTCCGGGGGCCCTTTCATACGATAAACATTACTTTAGGACTTGGTTTTCTTAATGCCTCAGGGAGCGTTTCATTCAATGATGAAGGTAACTATCAATTTAACCTTGGGATTCCTTTTCTATCATATGGCCTTGGATTCTCGGAAGATTTTGTGACAACAAATACTGCGGTTACGGGGCCTCCTTGTCCGTAGAGACCGGGAGCAAAGCCATCCAAGGACAATTAATGGCTGATAATCGGGAATTCCAATGAATCAGAAAATGTCGTACAGCCGGGCGTGGCGGAACTATCGTGTCTTGAGAAACGCTTATTTCGCGATCGTTCTCGGCCTAGTTCCGTTTGAGGGCCTGCTCAACTGGATTGTCAGCAAACTGCGAATGAGCAGCCTGGTCTCGTTGGTGCTTGGGCTTGGGTATTTCGCAGTTCTTATTCTTGTTGGCTATTCGTTGGTATTGTGGCCCTGTCCTCGCTGCGGGAGACGGTTTCGAGGGTGGCGCGTGTGGCTTGGATCCAGTTGCTACTACTGTGGATTGTCAAGGAATTCCGGAGGCAGTTAGTTCGAGGCAAGAATTCCGATTAACGGATTAGCTGACAATGCACACGCGGGGTCCTAAGCGGAGGAGTCGTCGGGAAGCGAACATGAGAACGAAACGAAACTCGAGCCTAAGCCTTCTA
>DASPOJ010000086.1:0-9891 GCA_035626055.1 Candidatus Methylomirabilota bacterium
CTCCGTGGCGGACACGGGAATCGGAATACCGCCCGAGAAACAACAGTCGATCTTCGACGTCTTTGCACAAGGCGACGGATCATTGACGCGAGTGCATGGAGGTGTGGGGCTGGGCCTGACTATTTCTTCCAGATTGGTGGATAAGATGGGTGGCCGCATCTGGGTAGACAGTGAAGTTGGCACAGGAAGCAAATTCCATTTCACATTTCGCCAAGGCGTGAAAAGAAAAAGTTCGCACGAACTGTAGCCGCCGACCGGCGGATCCGTCGCTGTCCCCGCTAAGACAATCAGCTTCACGTCAAATAACGGTCGGCCCCCCCGGCTAAATAACGCGCTAGCTCTAGAACTGGCATCCCTGGCATTCGATTCGAGCCACCACGCAACAACTCCCGGATGGTCGGCTCCTGGAAGCCGGCCCATTACCCAACGTTTCGAGTTGATTCTCTTCGCTTTTTCTTCTTTATGATTTCTTTATGGACTTGGAACGCTGGAAATGCGACGATTCTTTTCCACAAGTTTACCTGGAACCGATGGCTTCAATCCCCAACGGCCCCAATTCGGCGCCTTCCAAAATAATCACGATCCCGCGCGTCGTCGTGGCCACCACGGCCATGCTCACGTTTATTTCGTTCTGGCGCGCTGCAGCGGTCGTGCTCAATGACTTGGCCTCCTCGGCCTACTATGCCGGTGGCGAGGCTGAGGGGTTTGTCGGCAAATCGGCCCCGTGGTTCATCTTGGGGGTGATGCTTTTCTCCTACTGCGTGCGCGCCATCTACGTGGAGAGCTGCAGCATGTTCGTCCGCGGCGGCGTGTACCGCGTCGTCAAGGAGGCGCTCGGCGGAACGCTGGCGAAATTCTCCGTCTCGGCGCTGATGTTCGATTACATCCTCACCGGCCCGATTAGCGGTGTCTCCGCCGGCCAGTACCTCGCCGGTGTCGTCAACGAGATGCTGGCCTACGCCCATCTCTCTCTGAAACTCCCGGTGGACGGAACCGCCGCGCTGATTGCCGTGCTGATTACGGTCTACTTCTGGTGGCTCAACATTAAAGGGATTCCTGAATCGAGCCATAAGGCCCTCCGCATCATGCAACTCACGACGGTCATGGTCGTGATCCTGATCGCCTGGTGCACGTATACGGTCTGGGTCCGCGGCGCTCATCTTCCCCCGCCGCCCACGCCGGCCAACGTCATTCTCGATCGCCATTCGCTCGGCTGGTTGACGGGCTCTCGCCTCCTGCGAATGATCCCCGCAATTGCGATCTTCGTTGGCTTGGGTCATTCCGTCCTGGCGATGAGCGGCGAGGAGTCCCTGGCGCAGGTGTATCGCGAAATCCAGCACCCGAAGCTGCCGAACCTGAAGAAGGCCGGACTCGTCATCTTCGTTTACAGCATGGTCTTCACGTCGCTGGTTTCGATTTTCGCCGTGATGATCATCCCGGACGAGATTCGCAAGCACTTCCTCGAGAATCTGATCGGCGGATTGGCCATGAGCTTGGTCGGGCCGCCTTCGCTGCGCCTGCTCTTCCACGTTTTTGTGGTTGTAGTGGGCACATTAATTCTCGCCGGCGCGGTCAATACGGCCATTATCGGCTCCAACGGCGTCCTGAATCGCGTCTCCGAAGACGGTGTGCTCACCGAATGGTTCCGCCAGCCGCACCGCAAGTACGGGACCTCTCACCGGCTCATCAACATCATCGTGACGCTGCAAATCGTGACGATTCTCGCCAGCCGGGGCGAAGTGACGTTTCTCGGCAACCTCTATGCGTTCGGCGTGATTTGGAGTTTCGCGATGAAGGGGATCGCGGTGCTCGTCCTGCGCTACACGCATCCCGGCGGCCGCGAATATCGCGTGCCGGGAAATATCAAGATCGGCGGCGTGGAGATACCGCTGGGGCTGGGCCTGATTACCCTGGTTTTGTTGTTGATCGCAATTGTCAATCTGTTTACAAAGCCTGAAGCCACTGTTTCCGGTTTGATTTTTTCATTCGCTCTCTTCGGTGTGTTCGAGATCTCCGAGCGCCTCACCCATCGCCGTGGCGAAGCTCACGTCGAGATGGATCAGTTCAATGTGGCTGCGCAAGCGGACCTGTCTCCTCAGAGCGTGGGCTGCCGCCCGGGCAACATTCTCGTTCCCGTGAGCAATTACCACGCGCTCTACCATCTCTCGGCCGTGCTCGACCAAGTTCAGCCCGATCATCGCGACATCATCGTCCTGCACATTCGTCTCTTGCGGCGCGCGGCGTCCGGAGAGAGCGAACTCGAAGCCGAGCAGCTGTTCGGCAGCATCGAGCAATACTTGTTCACTCAGGCGCTTTCGCTGGCGGAAAAACGAGGTAAGACGGTGAAGCTCGCGGTCGTCCCTGCCGGCGATCCCTGGGAAGGAATCGTGCGCGCCGCGGCCAGCCTGGAGTCCTCGACGATCGTTCTGGGCCATTCCACCAGATACTCGGCGGCGACGCAGGCCCGGCAGATTGGTCACTCGTGGGAAGCGCTTCCGGATCCTCGGCCTCCATTCAATCTGGAGATCTATTCTCCCGGCGGCCAGCGCGAATTCTTCCTGCTTGGCCCGCATTCTCCTCAACTGACTCCAAACGAGGTGCGGCTGGTCCACCAGCTATGGCTCCACTTCAGCGACTCGGTCGCGCCCGAGGAGCTTCATCACCACGACGTGGTCCATTTTGCCTTGAATGAGGTGGAACAAGAGATCTCCGAGGGCCACGAAAGCGAGGTTGTGGCTCGCCTGCGCGCCCACCTCGAGAACAACCGAAAAAAACGCTCGTCACAGTCGTGATGTCCCGTTCAGCCGGCCGGCGCAATCTCCGAAGTGCAGAAGGCGCATCGCGATGCCTTCTGCGGCACTTTGGAGAGGCAACGCGGGCAATCGCGTGTCGTCTCGGCCTCCACGGGCTTCGGCCAGATGCGGTTCACCTGCCGCAGCAGCAAGAAAATCGCGAACGCCACAATCAGGAAGTTGATGATCGTGTTCAGGAAGATGCCGTAGTTGAGGGTTACGGCGCCTGCCGCCTTGGCGGCCGCCAGCGTGGCGTAGTGGCCGCCGCTCAAACTGATGAAAAGCTCCGAGAAATCCACGTGGCCCAACAGCCGCCCGATGGGTGGCATCAGAACGTCTTTGACGAATGAATTTACAATTCCACCAAAGGCCGCTCCAATGACGATCCCGACCGCCATATCCACTACGTTGCCTCGCATAGCGAATTCTTTGAACTCTTTGAACATTTTTCGCGCTCCTTGCAATGAGAGTGGGTTCACTGTTACGAAAGGCCGAGCCGTTTACAGAATTCAGTTGCGCCGAGCCGGTAAAATCAACGCGCGGCTTGCTTGCCGAGGCCGGCGATGCGGGCGCGCTCGACTATCCGGTACCGATTGTTTTCTCTAACGAAGGGCGCGGAGTCGTCGGCGGACATCACCCGCCGTAGGAAAACCCGGCCTCGCGCAGCGTGAGCGGCTCTTCTTCGCGCCGCCAGCCGGCTTCCACGACTTGGCCTACGAAAATTGTGTGATCGCCGCGCCGCACCTCATCCACAACGCGGCACTCGAGCCACGCTGGCGCGTCGAGCAGCAGCGGCGCTCCGGTAGCGCCGCTCTCGTAGCGGCATCCGTTGAGCGTTTCGCCCGCGGGCTGCGCGCCCTTGAAAAATTTCACCGCGACGTCTTTCTGCGCTTTCCCGATGAGATTCAGGGCGAATACGCGCGACGCGGATATGACCTCGTGGAGCGTGCTGTCCACTTTGATTCCGGCCACAATCAATGGCGGTTCAAACGACGCCTGCGTGACCCAATTGATCGTTCCGGCCCCGATGGCTTCCCCGGAGCGCGAAGTCGCCACAAACAGCCCATAGGGAATTATTCGCAGAACGCTCTTCTTCGTGTTTGGATCCGTCGGCATCACTGGCCGCTCACGTCCTGCGCAAGGAAAGCGCCGCGCCCGCGAGGCCGCGCAGGATCAGAATTCCCCCAGCCACGCCCAACACCACGCCCGCCCAGCGAAGCGCCACCCATGCCAGCGAAAGCATCAATGCCCCGACGGCCGCCAGCGATGCGCCGCGAATTCCCTCGATGGCGCGCGCGCTCACCGTCGCGTAGCGCCCGCTCCGCATCCAGACGCGCGCTCCCCACACGATCAAGACCGCTCCGAGCGCCAGCCACGCTGGCCGCCTGGGATCGAAGAAGTAGCGGCCGCTCGCAGCCAGCCCCAAGAGCAGTGCGCCCAGAAGCACAAAGATCGTCTCGTTGAGCATCCGGAACAAATGTTGTGGCGTGACCATGCGAATCCTGCTAGACGCGCTCGATGCGCACGCCGGTCAGCATGACTGGCTGCCGAGGCCGGTCGTGCGAATCGCGCGCCACCTGTGAAATTTTCACGGCGACGTCCAGCCCTTCGACGACTTCACCGAAAATTGTGTGCCGCCGGTCGAGCCACGGCGTCGGAGCAACGGTCACGAAAAACTGGCTGCCGTTCGTATTCGGCCCGGAATTGGCCATCGAGAGTTTGCCGGGCTTGTCGTGTTTCAGCGTTGCATGAAACTCATCCTCGAATCGATACCCCGGATCGCCCGTGCCGCTGCCGAGCGGACAGCCTCCTTGAATCATGAATTCCGGAATCACGCGATGAAACGTGAGCCCGTCGTAGAACGGCCGCTTGGCGGGCTTGCCCGTCTTCGCATCGCGAAACTCCTTTGTGCCCTCGGCCAGGCCGGCGAAATTTGCGACGGTCTTCGGGGCTTCCTTCTCGAATAGCCTGCAGACGATCGTGCCGCTGGATGTTTCAAGTATTGCGTACGTTCCAGGTGTGCGGGCCAATGCGGCTTCTCCTTTGCGAATCGTTTCGATTCTCTTCGAATCCCGGCAGATTCGAGCCGGCGGGCATTATCGCCCAATCCGCGCCCGGCAAGGCAAAGAAAATACCTGCGACCGATTCTTCCGAACAGTAATAGACTGCTTCTCCGCAGCTTGAATCTCCCGGGCAAGCGTGCGCATCGAACTTGCGGAAGGAAACCTATGGACGACGTTCGCAACGTGGTCATCATCGGCAGCGGTTGCGCGGGGCTGACGGCCGCCATCTACACCGCGCGCGCCAACTTGAAGCCCATCGTCATCGACGGTTACGAACCCGGCGGCCAGCTTACGCTCACCACGATGGTCGAGAATTACCCCGGCTTTCCCGATGGCATTCTCGGTCCCGAATTGATCGAGAACATGCGCAAGCAGGCGCAACGCTTCGGCGCGCAATTTCACGCGGGGGCCGTCACCGCAGTTGATTTCTCTCGCCGCCCCTTCACGATCACTGCGGCGCAAACGAGCTATCGGGCGCACGCGGTGATTGTGGCTGCGGGCGCGTCCGCTCGATTGCTCGGCCTCGATTCCGAAAAACAGCTCATGGGCCATGGCGTCTCGACCTGCGCCACCTGCGACGGTTTCTTCTTCCGCGGAAAGGAGATTGCCGTCGTCGGCGGCGGCGATTCCGCGATGGAGGAGGCCAATTTCCTCACAAAGTTCGCCAGCCGCGTCCACCTGATTCACCGGCGGAACGAATTTCGCGCGTCGAAAATCATGCTGGATCGCGTGCGCAGCAACGAGAAGATTCGCGTCGTCACGCCGGCGATCGTTGAAAGGGTGCTCGATCCAGCCAAGGGTGCCGTCGAAGCCGTCGAGTTGCGCGACCCCAGGAGCGGCAAGACCTCCACTATCGAGCTCGATGGCGTTTTCATCGCCATCGGACACGACCCCAACACGAAAGTGTTTCGCGGGAAGCTCGACATGGATGAGAACGGCTATCTCATCACGCACGACGGCAGCAAGACCAACATCCCCGGCGTCTTTGCCGCCGGCGACGCGCAGGACCACCGCTACCGGCAAGCCGTCACGGCCGCGGGCTCAGGCTGCATGGCCGCCATCGACGCCGAAAAATTCCTCGAAGCGGAAAAACTTGGGTGATTTCCCGGCGGCCGTCAATTCACGCGATCGATTCGCCAGGCTTCAGCGCGTGAATTTCCAAGCCCGCAATGTCCTGCGTCAATTCGCGTAGCGCCTCCGGCGTTCCCGTCAGCGCCGGGAATGTGCCGTAGTGCATCGGGATCACATGATGCACGCCAAGCATCCGCAACGCAAACGACGCTTCGAGCGGGCCCATCGTATAGAGATCGCCGATCGGCAGCAGCGCGACGTCCGGTTTGTATATCTCTCCGATCAATTTCATGTCGCCGAAGACGGTTGTATCGCCCGCGTGGTAAACGGTCAGCCCGCCCGGCAGCCGCACGATCCATCCCCCGGGTTCGCCGCCGTAAATAATCTTGCCTTCGTCTTCGATGCCGTTCGAGTGGAATGCGTTGACGAGCGTGGCTGCAACGTCGCCGAATTTCACGGTGCCGCCCTTGCTCATCGCCGTCACGTTCGTGACGTCCTTCGATTCCAGCCACAAGGCTGTCTCGTAAATTGCGGCGATTTTCGGATTGTGCGTTTTCGCCAACTGAAGAGTGTCGCCGAGATGGTCCCCGTGCGCGTGCGAAATCAGAATCACGTCCACTCGCGCGGGCCGTTGCAGCCCCGGCGGGCATTTGGGATTTCCTGTCAGCCAGGGATCGATCAGCACAACGCTTCCGCCCGGCGTCGTAATCTGAAAACTGGAATGGCCGAGCCAAGTAATCTTGTTTCCGCCCGTGCGCAGCATGAGTCCCCTCCTGTCCCGCCGTTCTTCGGACCGCGAAAGCTCATTTTAAGCACTCTTGCCCGCGCCGTTCAATTCCACCCCTGAAGCGGACTCTTCCGGAGGCCAAAGATGCCGTTCTTTACTGCTGCGCTCATTCGGCGAAGCTAAGCTCCGCCAGGGGGTAACGATGTCCCCTTCCAATTCCACACTCGTGGGGCGCTTGTGAGGCCCTGACTTTGATGGTATAAAAGATTTTCTAGCATGTGCCCCGGGTGACGGAGAGCGTCCAGGCCCAGGCGGCCCGCCAAGGAGAAGCAAGATGGCCTATGTGATTGCTGAGCCCTGCATCGGCACCAAAGATACCGCCTGCGTGGACGTCTGCCCGGTGGATTGCATTCACCCGCGCAAGGACGAGGCGGATTTCGCGGCCGAGACGCAGCTTTACATCAGCCCGGTCGAGTGCATTGATTGCGGCGCATGCGTGCCCGTGTGTCCCGTGACTGCGATTTTCGCCCTGGAGGATTTGCCGGAAAAGTGGGCGAACTTCACCAAGATCAACGCGGACTGGTACGAGAAGAAGAAGGCTTAAGTCAATCCCCCGGGGGATTCGCAAGGTTACCTGTGGCGGGGCTTGGGGCTCCAGCGTCCGTCTTTCCATTCATCTTTCTGTGCGGTTTTTTCAATTCGTGGGCGCGGTGCTCGCCGCGCTATCATGTTAGCGAGTCTCATCTTGGAGTTGCCGCTTGTCCAAGCTTCACCTAGTCCTGCTGATTCACGCCCACCAGCCCGTCGGCAATTTTGAATTTGTATTTGAGCGCAACTTCCAGAAGTCCTACCTCCCGTTTATCGAATGCCTGGAGCGCCACCCGGGTGTGCGCATAGGAGTCCACTATTCCGGGCCGCTCTTGGAATGGCTCGACGCTACGCATCCGGAATATTTCTCGAAATTGGGCGAGATGGCCGAGCGCGGGCAGATTGAACTGGTTGGCGGCGGATTTTACGAGCCGATCCTCGTCTCGATTCCTCCGCAGGACCAGACCGAGCA
Source organism: Candidatus Methylomirabilota bacterium (assembly GCA_035626055.1). Lineage (GTDB taxonomy): Bacteria > Acidobacteriota > Terriglobia > Acidiferrales > UBA7541 > DASPOJ01. The sequence continues at coordinate 7,714 of DASPOJ010000086.1, forward strand.
GATCGCGCGGCTCGCTGCGTTTCTCGAACGGCACTTCGGCCGCCGTCCTCGCGGAGCGTGGCTGGCCGAGCGTGTTTGGGAGCCGCAATTGGCCTCTACGTTGGCCTCGGCGGGCGTGGACTACACCTTAGTGGACGACAGGCATTTTCTATCGGCCGGGTTCGAACCGGAGCAGTTGTTCGGTCACTATGTCTCGGAAGATCGAGGCCTGGGAGTCCGAGTGATCCCCGGCCTGCAATCGCTTCGCTATCTGGTGCCGTTCCGCGAGGTCGCCGACGTGATCGGTTTCCTGCGCGACGCGAGCGCCCGCCATCCCGGCGGGATGGCGGCCATGGGCGACGATCTCGAAAAATTCGGCGCTTGGCCGGGCACCTACGATCACTGTTATACACATGGCTGGCTCGAACGTTTTTTCGCCGCGCTGGAATCCGAGGCGGGGTGGCTGGAGACCGCGCTTCCGGCTGAGTGTGTCGCTTCGCACCCGGCGCTCGGCCGTGCGGATCTGCCCACGGCCTCTTATACGGAGATGATGGAATGGGTGCTTCCGACAGAAGTGCGCCGGCGATTCCATGATCTGCGCGAACGGTTCGCAAGCGAGCCGGACGTGCAAAGATTCCTGCGTGGCGGTTTCTGGCGGGGATTCTTCACGAAGTACCCTGAGTCCAATCTCCTGAACAAAAAAATGATGCGCGCGGCGGACAACATCGAGCGGCTGCGACATCGTCGGCGCGCGCCGGCGGCGATCGCCAAGCTGGCCGAAGCGCGGACCCTGGTTCTCAGCGCGCAGTGCAACGATGCCTACTGGCACGGCGTCTTCGGCGGGCTCTACTCGCCTCACCTGCGCACCGCGCTCTGGAGCGCGCTGATCCGCGCCGAAACGCTCACGGCCTCGGTCGAGAACCGACGGAACCGGAAACCGCGCGCCGCGCGGCTCGATCTGGACTGCGACGGCGCCGAAGAAGTATTGGTGGAAGCGCCGCAGTTTTCCGCTCTTGTGAAGCCCTCCGATGGCGGCACTATTGCCGCGCTCGATGACCGGCAGTCCGCGGTGACTCTTGTGAATTCCATGATGCGCCGCCCTGAGGCCTATCACGCGCGGCTGCGCGAGGTTTCGACGCGGCACGGCGGAAACGTCGCCTCGATCCACGATCAAACGCACGCGAAGGAAGAAGGGTTGGAACAGCGCCTGCGCACCGATCGCTGGCCGCGCCACGCATTCCGCCTCCTGCTTTTCGCGCCTGGCAAGCGTTATGAGGATTGCGACGCCATCCGTCTGGAGGAAAATGCCGCTCTCGCTGGCGGCGTTTACGCAGTTGAGGAGGCCGAAGCCGGGCGCGTGAAACTTGCGGCGGAAACGCCGTTCGAGAATGGGATTCTACGCGGCCGGAAGCAGTTTGAATTTGGCCATGCGGCGGGTGGATTCCAGGTTCGGTGCGGCGTCGAGATCTCCTTCTCCGGTTCCGCTTCGCTCGAACTCGAAGCGGGCCTCGAGTTAGTTCTGAACTTTCTCGCGCCCGACGAGCCGGATCGTTACTTCGAGACACCCGAGGGCAGGCGAAGACTCTGCTGGGGCGGAACCGTGCCGGCCACTTCGCTGCGCATCGTGGACGAGTGGCAGGGCGTTGGCGCCCAGATCGAGGCGCCCGGAGCGCGGCATATCTGGGTCGTCCCGATCGAGACCGTTTCAGAGTCCGAGGAAGGATTCGAGCGCGTGTATCAGGGCTCGCAGATTGTTCCCGTATGGCCGGTGCATTTGGATTCCGAGACGATCTGGACCGCCGGAGTGAATCTGCGAATCTGCCCAGCTGCGAACGATTCTGTTCCCGCGTCTGCCTGAGGATCGTCGCTGGCATCCCGATTCGAGGATTCGCCTGCAATGGGCGACTCGCCAGCCCCGAAACGGCGCCACAAGCCAGGGCTGCCAAATCCCCCTGCCGGGTTGCCGAACTCGAAACGCCTTTGTTAGAGTCGTGCGGTAGGCTGCGGCCGGGCAGGCAAGGGCCGCGTTTCGGAAGCTGTGGGGGGTAACATGCCGGGCAAAGCGGATTGGATGGATCTTCTCGTTTGTCCTGAATGCCGCACGAAAGTCCAGGCTACTCCGGACGGCAACGGCCTTCGCTGCGAAACCTGTGGCCGCGTCTATCCCATCCGCGACGGTTTCCCCGTGATGCTTCCGGA
>DASPOJ010000087.1:0-3268 GCA_035626055.1 Candidatus Methylomirabilota bacterium
CCGACGGGCACTATCAGCTCACGATTCTCCCGACGATCCTGCTCGGCGGCCTCTTCGCCCGCTTGTGGGACGCAGGCTACCAGAAGTTCCTCATCACCGACGACGGCCGTAAGGTCCCCGCGCATGCCGAGCAGTTGGTCCACATGCGCAAATTCAACGAAGAGTTGCGCACAGCGCTGGGCGTGCCCACGTACTACAACGAAGCGCTCGGCTCAACGTGCCAGGTCACCACGTACGATCGTGTCGCTGGCCGCCCGGGCGATGTCCCCGACCGCAGCGTCGGCGTCAAACCCACCGAAGGCCACTAGAAGCCACCTCACAAATGAGTTTTAGGGGGTCGGAGCTTTAGCTCCGACAAGAAGCTGCAGCAAACCCAGGGCTTTAGCCACTAAAGTGGGCGTGCATCCGGCACCCAAGCATTCATGAGATAGCTGCTTCCAACCTCCCAGACGAACGAAAGCAGGTCCGTTCCCCTTTCCAGCGCCGGAGGCGCGACAGAAATTGGATCAGCCCGCGAGGGCTGGATACTCATCGCGCAAGAAATGGCGAGCGCAGTAGGCCCCGCGCAAGCCTCTCACGTAGAGGGAATGAGACGATCATTGGCGCTGGGCGGAGTGCATCACAGGTCAGGTTAGGTGTGCGGCTCTTGGTTTCATCTGTTCCAGTTGTTCGAGAAGGTAGCGCTCTTCGATGGTTTGCCCGCCGTCGCATTCATTATTGCCCGGAGCCGACAGCGCCGCTGCTCGCCGGAGGAACTAGCTCGGGCCCGGGCCTGCGAAACGTGAAACCGAAACCCACAATCAACGCGATGAGGGCGGCGATGCCCCACACGCGGCGAGTGCCGGACACGAGATCTTTCCAATAACCGCGGGAAAGGAAAGCGATCACTTTGTGCCCGCGCACGCGAGCGATTGTGCCGTCCTCAAACTCGTAGGTTAATTGCTCGTCGGGGGCGATATCGCGGTCATTGAATACAGACACAAAAACGGTCCACTCAGTTTCGCCCTCTTCGAGCCCAATCGCGATGGCCTCGGGCCGGTCGGGAATTTTCGCTGATTGTTCCGCCTCGGCAATGGCGGATTTGCGTGCGCGCCACGTGATGAGCGCAGTGGCCGCAATCGTCAGCAGACCCGCAAGAATCAGAAGGAATCCAACCGTGCGCACGGAATGCTGACGATTCCCCGCTTGAAGAGGTTGCGCAGATTGGCTCATTTCTGTGAGACTAGTTGACATTTCGGGCTCGCACAAGGGCGCAAGCGAAATCCAGCGTGAAAAATCGAGCGAAATTCTTTGTTGGAAGCGGGGGGGGGGTGGCCCGGCCTTTGACTTGGCACTTGAGGGCGCCCCGTCCTTGACGGTTTTCAAGGGCGGGGCTTGTCGGCGCCATCCCGCGCCTCGAGCACTTCGGGAACTGGTCTCACCTGATCGTTCAATGTCAGAGCCGACGCGCGTCACGGCTTGATGGTGTAGTAGCGCTGGAAGCCGCCCATCCGCGGATAAAACGTCGCCGAACGGTGGAGCTCCGAGATTTGCCGGATGTGCCCAAGATCGTGGAAGGCCCACTCGTGCCAGAGTTCGTTCAGCGTGATTCGCCCCAGCTCCGCGTGTTCCCCCGTGCGCCCAAGCGACTCGGCGGGCAAATACCGCATCCAGGTAACAGTGCGGTCGCGTTCGTGGCAGAAGGCGCGCAGCCACTCGCGTCCGCCGTTGGGATATTCTCCGGCAGCGTAAGCCGCGTTCTGGTCGTAACTCGGGAGAGCGGGCGAGTCTTCCTCGATGATGCGTCGCGAGCGTTCGCGGAACAGGCGCTCGACGCCGCTCATGTGGCTGAGCACTTCGCCGATGGACCAGCGTTGTGCGGACGGTTTCCAGGTGAACGTCGCGTCGGGCACATCCAGGAGAAGTTTTTCGATGATGATGGGCGTTTGCTCGAGCACCGTGAGCGTCGGATGCGACAACGAATCTTTGGCCATGGCATGCTCCCCGCGGGTGGACTGCTACAAGTTATATCCCAGTCGCCGCCCGGCCGAAAGCCCTCGATCTTCGCTCGGCAAACCCGCCGAAGACCAATTCGCCGCTGTGACGTGTTTTCAGCGCTGGCGTCGGGTTAGGATATACGAAGGAACCACGGACAAGAGTTGCACTTTTCCCTGGTTCACGCTCAGCCCCGGAGAGGCGGCACAAACAGAATCATCGCACCGCGTGACGCGACCGCCCGGCGCGCTGGAACACGGCGGAGTGAACCACAAATGGCTGACGTCCTTGCACTGGTCGACGATCTATTCTTCCAATCGAAGCTCGCGGAAACCGCGCGCCTCGCGGGCATCGAATTGAGAACGGCGAGCACAAACGAAGCGCTGCTTCAGGCTGCTGCGGAGAATCCCGCCGCGACGGTCTTGCTCGACCTGAATGCGCGCTCGAAGCCGTTGGACGCGCTCGCCGCGCTGCGCGAGAATGGCGTTGCGCCGCAGCGCCGCGTCATCGCGTTTTTCTCCCACGTGCAGACGGACCTTGCCGAACGGGCGCGCGCGGCGGGCTGCGACGAAGTGATGCCCCGCTCGAAATTCACGCAGGAATTGCCGCGAATCCTCCGCGAGGCGAAAAGCGAATGATCCACTCTCTCCAACACTTCAAGTCCGAAGCGAGCCTGACGCGCATCGCATCCGCAATCGTCTTGCTCCTCTTCTCGATCGCGTCTCTCTCCGCGCAAGCCCCGGCCGGTCCCGCTCCGCCCGCCCAGCCAAACGACGCCGCCACCGCCCTTGCCGACACGCTTTCCGCCGCCTGCCGTGAAGACTCGACGGATTTCGCGCGCCGCCTCACCGCCGACAGCGCGCAGGCATTTCGCGGCCTCCCCCCAACGCAACGCACGGCGCTCATGCAGCGCATTGTCCAACTCGACGAGGCCGGCAAGCCGCTTCTTTCCACTTCTTTGGATGGCAATCCCATCCTTCGCTGTGGAACCCCGGCCATCACCATCGAGATGCGGTTCGGCGCGACGAAACTCCGCGAAAATCTCGCTTTCATTCCCATCGACGTTCCCGCCCCGGGCGAAGGAGTGCGCTCGATTCGCTTCGGCATGGTCCGCGAGGGCGGCGAGTGGAAGCTCCTTTCGGTCGGCCTCCTGCTTCTGGACATTCCCGCGCTGCAAGAGCAGTGGGAGAAATCGGATATGGAAGCGCGGGAACAATCCGCCATCGAAGATCTTCGCGATCTGGCGCGCGCGCTGGACACCTACCGCAACGCCTTCGGCGTGCTGCCGGATTCG
>DASPOJ010000088.1:0-20910 GCA_035626055.1 Candidatus Methylomirabilota bacterium
TATTCCCGCACTCGGAGTCCAGCCGCTATTGGATCTCGGGTCAAGCTAACATCGTCTTCCAGTGGCACCCGGCCTTTCCCGCCAAGTACAGCGGGCCCAACAGCCTGACGCCCCAAGCCCAGAGCGCGACGACGCACATCATGACCCTTTATACTGGCTTCCAGCTTACCCACACGACCGAAGTTCTTGCGGATTTGGAAGATGCCACTGGTGGAGGCATCAGCAACGCCGTTGGGCTGGGCGGCATCACCGACCTCGATGACGTTCGTACCGTACAGGGTGTTCAGCTTTCCAGAGCGCCCTACTTGGCGCGGCTTATGTTGCATCAGATCATCTCACTCAGCAGCGAGCGAGTTACGGCAGAACGTGGACCGTTTTCATTGGCCACCTCGCTCCCAGCCAGACGAATCGAAATTCGGGTTGGGAAGTTCGACTTGACCGATTTCTTCGACCTGAATTCCTATGGCAGTGACAGCCACCTGCAATTCCTGAATTGGGCAGTGGACAATAACGGAAGCTACGACTATGCGGCGAATACCCGCGGCTACACTGACGGCGCGTTGGTTGAGTACGATGATCACCGCTGGTCGGTCCGTTTCGCCGAAGCATTAATGCCCAAAGTCGCCAATGGCATAAATCTGGACGCTAATATTGCTCGCTCGCGTTCAGCGAATCTGGAATTCGAGCGTGACGGCGGGTTTTTGCATAATCGTGAAGGCGCTGTGCGACTGTTCGGTTATTTAAACCGGGGCGATATGGGAAGTTACCGTGAGGCCATTGAGGAGTACAACGCCGACGAGGTGAAGGTACCCAATATCGTGGCTACACGTCAGGAAGGGCGTAAGAAGTACGGTTTCGAGTTGAATCTCGAACAGGAACTAACCAAGCAGCTCGGTGTTTTTGGCCGGCTTGGTTGGAGCGATGGCCGGAATGAGACCTTCGCCTATACGGAAATAGACCGTACGGCTTTGATCGGCGGTTACTTTCACGGTGCTTGGTGGCGCCGTGTCAATGATCGCGCAGGTGTAGCCTTCGTAATCAATGGTATTTCAGGGGACCATCGTGTGTATCTCGCTGATGGCGGCTCCGGCTTCATACTTGGCGACGGCGCGCTCAACTACGGCCGCGAGAAAATCTTCGAGACCTTCTACACCGTGCATCTCTGGCGCGGCGTCTTCGGCTCAATTGATCTGCAACACATCAACAATCCCGGCTACAACCGCGACCGCGGCCCGGTTTTTGTCCCCGGACTCCGCCTGCACGTGGACTTGTAGCAGCTCGTAGCCTCAAAGCTCGTCATTCCGAGGAGCCCGCCGAGGCGGGCGACGAGGAATCTCTCCTCTCTTTGAACTTTATGCCGAAGAAAGATTCCTCGCTGCACCTGCCTGCCGGTAGGCAGGGCAGGCTCGGAAGAACACTCACCAGGATTTTTCGACATGCCGTGAGCGGATCGCGGCCTTCTTTGAGCCGAAATACTCTCTTAGGGCGTCGCTTGCGAAATCTGGATCGCGCAACCGCCCGTCCCTCCGGCCCCGCACAACTGGTTACCTAGCGGCGTGTAGTAGATGTTCGATGCGCCCGTGGGCGCTGTGGTGACAATGTTGTCGATGGTGATTCCGCTGGTGCCTTGCGCTTCGGTCGTGGCTCCCGTCGGCGTCGTGGAACCGCTGATGCTGCCGCTCGTCACGTCGAAGCCCATTACGCAGCCTTCGGTCGATCCGCTCGTGCAGCTCGCCGGCGCCCCAAAGCTGACCACGCTGGTGAAAATGTAATCTTTGGAGCCTGTAAAAACCTCGGTGAGTTGAAGTCCCGCGGCAAAGAAACCGTTCGAATAATTCGTGCTCAGCGCGGGCCCCGTATTCGGCGCGCCCATCACATTGGCGCTGATGGGAATCTGGTACAGAGTACTGTTCGCCGCCCCCGTATTGCCGACGACGTACAGGTTGCCGCTGGGGCTCGACCCGTTGGCGGAATTAAAATAGGCGTTGTCGAACGTCCCCGAGAGCAGCAACTCGAAGCCCGCTCCCATCCGCGCCTCGGTTCCACTCCCACCCGCCGAAAAGTTCGTGGCAAATTGGAAGACTCCGCTGCACGGCACTCGCTTCCCGCACGGAGACGACGAGGATTGAAATCCGCTGTCCGCACCCACAAACGCGTATACCCTCGCCGCGCTGGAATCCACCAGAGGCGCATCCGCAATTCCAAAGATGTAATCCAGCCGGCCCGATTGGACCACCGCGCCCGTGGACGCGTTCACCGAATAAAGATATCCACAGCCCGCCGTCGCGCAATTCGGGGCATTGCTCACGAGATAGTCGCCGACAAAAACCTTGCCGGAAGTCGAATCATAGACCGGTGATGCTAGCCCTTCGCCGCTCGTGTTCACGCTCACCGGCCACGGGCTGCCTGCTTCGGCCGGAGTCGAATTGAAGACGCCCGTAAACTTGTGCAACCGCCCGCCGTCGTCGCCCACATAAATCGTATCGCTCGAATAATCGTAGTAGACCGCCGATCCCGAATCGTTTGCTCCGCCGCTGAAATTGATCTGCGTCATGCAGGGCGCCGTGCACCCCTGATAGGAACCCGTGCTGGTCAAAACGGCCGGCGCACTCGGCGTTTCGCTGCTGGAGGCCTTCCATTTCAGCACCACCAGGCTTGCCGCAGTTCCTGTCGTCTGTGCGAAAGCAATTTGTGAGCCGTCCTGCGAAAGCACCACGGAAGTGACAATTGCCCCGCCGTTCGTGTCATACGCCCAGTAAACGGAGGGCACAGTACCGGAACAGCCGCTGTAAAGATTGTCGTACGCGACAATGCTCGCCTGCCCTGCACTCCCGGCCAGGCCGGTGTTGTACACGACAAAATCCGGTGAGCCCGCGCTTCCGCAGTTCGCGGAAGAAACACCAAACGAATATTTCGCGGGAAACATTCCGAGTCCTACGGTCGCATTGCTTCCGAGATTCTCGCTCCAATCGGTTCGCAAATTACTCTGGGTGATCCTGCGCCAGCGCGGAATTGGGAATCTGGGAGCCGAGATGCCTTTGGAGTCCGCCGGCGCGGCTCGCATCAGGCCTCGGGGCAAGCGGCTCTCCGAATTATCGGTATCCACGGAGAGTTGCATCTGCGCCTCGGGAGTTACCGCCTCGGCCCGCGATGCCGGCGGCAGAATCGGCCGCAGTTCCGCGTTCGCCGCCGCCGCGCGCTTCGTCACTTGCAGTGCATATCGCGGGTCGCTGACGACGCTCACCCACCGGTCGTAAGTGCCGTTCTCCAGAGCCTCCGCAGCCGTGCCTGGATTGGAAAAAACCAGGTGATGGTGCGTCCAGTCGTCGGGCACACCTTTGCTTTCCGGAATCTGTCCTTGCCCGAGCACAATCCCCGCGCCCAGAAGCGCCACGCCCAGAGCCAGCGCCGTCTTGAATTGGCGCGGCAAGGAACCGCCGGCTTGTTTCATGTCGTTTTCATCCCTCGCGCAAATTAGTTTTCGATCAGGGTCGCTTGTTCCCGTTGTTCTCAGGCGAAGTGTTGGGACGTCGCCCTTCGCTGCCATGCGAGCCTTCATGGCCCTTGGTTCCATTGCGTGCTGAACACGAGGTTGTATGCGTTGACCGTGCCGATTCCCGTCGCGAAATCCCACCCCGGTGTCGCGGGGAACGCCGGGCCATAGGCGGTGTCCGTAACTCCGGACGCCGTGCAGGTCGCCCCAGTTCCGCCTCCGCCTGTCAGCGTGCAGGTTGGATTGGGAGCGTAGCCCGCCCCGGCATTGGTCAGAGTCACCGCGCTCACTTGGCCAGTACCGTTGATCGTCGCCGTGCACGTTGCCTGCGTGCCCCCGGCGTCTCCGTTGTAAACGGATGCGTTGTGCGGCGCGGAGATGGTGCACGTCGGAGCGCTGGTGTATCCCGCGCCAGCGCTAAACGTCAGGCCTGAGATGGAGCCGGTGCTGAGCGCGCCGTTCCAGCGGTTACCCGCCGTTGCGCCGGGATCGTAGCAATTCGGCGAATTCCTGCTGCAGTTGACGTCGATGTCTCCTTGCGTCACGTCGTAGAACACACAGGTCGTCGCAACGCCGCGCCGCGCAAGCCCCTGCGTGCTCGAATTGCACAAGCTGCTCCCCGTCGCACCGTATTCACTCGCAGCGATCGCGTAATACACCGGATTGGGATTTCCCTGCCCCGCCACTGGCGTGATGGTCAGCGCGGCCGTCCGCTGGTTTACCAGCGCCTGGATGGCGGCGAGGGTGGGCGTCCCAAACGACGTTCCGCCGAACGCGCTCCACGTTGCGCCCGACGCCGCCGTCGGATCAGGAGTGCCTGGCGTGCAGGGATGACCACCATTGTTGGCGAGCACGTGGCTGTAGCAGATGATGTAGAAATGTCCCCAGAGCCCGTTCGAGGCAAAAAGTGAAACATCAGGCAGGTCTCGAACCCCATCATTCGGATTCCCGAATAGCCCCGCCTGCCAGGAAGGCTTCGCGTACCCCGCGCAGCTGCCGCCGACCTCCCCGCCGGTCGCCGGTGTCCCCGTCGCGCACTCGCTCGGGCCGCCGCTTCCCGCGCCCGTGGTCCGGAACCCGGTTCCACCGTGGGTGCCGGTCGTATTACAGAATCCCGCCGCCCCGTACGGTGGGTTCTGGCCCTTATAGGTGGCGAGGAGAACGCCCGCGCACGAATCGTTCCACGGAATCTCCGGGATGTAACCAATCGCGGATTGAAACGTGCTGCTGTTAGAAGTATTCCAGTACGTGCTGTTCGTTCCTGTTACCGTGTCCCCAAAATCGGTGCCCCCAACCGCCACGTTGTACAGCGTCGAAGCCCATCCGCTGACGTTAATTCCGTGGGACGCCGTGGTCGCGTTCGCGTCGCAGCTCGCCGCCCCTTCGTCTCCCGTCGCAACGAATACGGAAATCCCTTCCGAAGCCGCTGTTTGATACGCGGAGTTAAAAGCTGCGTTCGCCGCTGCGAGGTTTTCCGTTTCGCAGACGCCATAGCTCACGCTGACGATGTAGGGGTGGGGCGTTTGTGCGTCGATGTTCTCGACGGCGATGAGCGGGCCGTACGTTGCAGTGTCCGAGCAGGCCGCGACCTCGATCGCCGCGCCCGGCGCCGCTGCCGCCACAGAGTCAATGTCCACTGCAACTTCGCTGTCGTCCGTGTTATCGCCCGGGTCTGTGCAGTTGGAAGGGTTGGCCGGACTAGGGTGCACGACCGAAAGCGTCCCGCCGTACTTCGTCAGGCCAAATTCTGTCGTGAATGAAGTCCAGTCCGTGGACATCGTGCCACCGGTGGGCGTGTATGGATCGCTGTCCTCCACCACCACCACCGTCTGCCCCGCGCCCGTGATTCCCTGGCTGAAAAGTGGATTCAAGTTGTAGATGGCCGCCAGGTCGGACGGCGTCACCGCCTCGTACGTGCCGGTGGTGTCCGTGTAGGTGAGTTGCGGCCTCGGCTTGTCCATCGTGTGCGGCCGGAAATCGTGCATCGAAACGATCCCCACGATGGCCGGAGCGAGCGCCTCGGGAATGTCCGGATCATTCATGTTCGCGTAGTGTCTTTCGCCGTCCACGTCGAGATAGTGAATCTCGACGTGCATCGCTTCGCGCAGCTCCCGGGCCGTCCCCGAAATATCCATCACCACGCGGTTCGGGTAGACGTAGTTCACCGTGATCCCGTGCCCCTCCAGCCAGTCTGTGATCGCGCGGAGATCGGAATCGCTCAATCCGTAGCTTTCGCCCACCTGCGCCGGCGTGAGCCACTGGTGAAACGTTGCCGAGCCGTGCTGTGTCAGGCTCTCAACGTAGTTTTCGAACTCCAGCTCGGTTTCCGGCGGGCGCCGCAGTTGCAGAAGCATGTGCTCAAGGCGGAAATCTTCCGGGACCCGGCCTCGATCGTGCTCGGGCCTCGCTTCCGGACGCGTATTCCCGCGCAGCGTGACGCGGCGGCTCTCGTCAATCTCGGTCGTGATAAGGTCGCGCCACCGCGCAGCGCGGCCGCCACTCTTGGCGAAAATGCTGGGTGCGCGCACACACGTAAGTACCGCGATCGCGACCAGCGCGGCCGCGAGGCCAAACTTCCGGATCATTTTTCCTCCGAGCAGAGGGAAGCCTGTTTCTTCGGACAACGCGTTCAGCACACTGGGCTGCGGAGCTGAACCTGATGTCCGAGAATAATCATCTTGTTGTTTCTGATGCGCGTCAACCGGAATTCGTCGCCGCTTTCGATTCTGACACCTTGACCCGCTTCTAACGTCTTGCTAATTTGGAAAGATTAAGCTGGCCGCGTTTTGTCCACTGTGCGGCTAGCCTCTCCGTGAGGGTTGGCTGGGACCATGGGGCTCACCGAAATCGTCGTGCGCGGGGCCAGGCAACACAATTTGAAGAACATCAGCCTCCGAATCCCGCGCAATGCGCTCACCGTCATCACCGGCCTCTCCGGCTCCGGCAAGTCGTCCCTCGCCTTCGACACTATCTACGCCGAAGGCCAGCGCCGTTACGTCGAATCCCTGTCCGCCTACGCGCGACAGTTCCTCGATCAGATGGAGCGCCCAGAAGTGGATTCCATCGAAGGGTTGTCTCCCTCGATCGCCATCGAACAGAAAACCACCACGCGCTCGCCGCGCTCGACCGTCGGCACCATCACCGAAATCTACGATTATTTGCGCGTTGTCTACAGTTCCATCGGCACGCCGCATTGCCCCAATTGCGGCAAGCCCATCGCCCGCCAGTCCGCCGAGCAAATCGTCCAGTCTATTCTGCGCGGCGAACTCGCCAGGGAAGGCGACCGCGTGATGATCCTCGCGCCCGTCGCCCGGGGGCGCAAAGGCGAGTACAAGCAGGAGCTCGATAAGCTCGCGCGCGAAGGTTTCCTCCGCGCTCGGATTGACGGCGAACTCTATCCTCTCGACGCCGCGCCCAATCTCGATAAGCGCAAGAATCACACCATCGAAGTCGTCGTGGATCGCCTGCTGGTCAAGCCCGGAATCGCCACGCGCCTGGAGCAATCTCTCGCCACGGCTCTCAAACTGGCGAAAGGCCTCGTCACGGTCTCGGTCGTCGGCGGCGCGGAAGAAATCTTCTCGGAAAAACTTGCTTGCAGCGATTGCGGCATTTCCGTTCCGCAGCTCGAGCCGCGCTCGTTCAGTTTCAATTCGCCTTACGGCGCCTGCCCCGCGTGCAACGGCCTCGGCTCGAAATACGATTTCGATCCCGCGAAGGTGATCACCGATTGGTCGCGCCCGCTCTTCGAGGGCGGACTCGGCCCCGGCTCCGCGTCCAGTTCCGTCCGCCGCACCCTTGAGCTTGCCGCCTACGCGCACGGCTTCGAGCTCGCGACACCCTTCGAGCAGTTTCCGCGCGACATCCAAAATCTGATTCTCTATGGCTATCCGCTGTCCGGCGGGGGGGCCGCGGAAAAATCAAAAGGCCGCATCGCCCGCAAACGCGGCGCCAAGCCCGTGCCCGGCTTCAAATTCCCCGGCCTCTTCACGATGCTCGATCGCAATCTCGAGGATTCGCGTTCCGATGGCTATCGCGAATGGCTGACGCAGTACATGTCGCCCGCGCCATGCTCGGTCTGCAGTCAGCGGCGCCTGCGCCCTGAAAGCCTCGCCGTCGAGATTGCCGGCCGCGGCATCGCCGATTTCACGGCGCTCTCCATCCAGGACGCGCGTCCCGCCGTGGATCAAATCCTGAAGACGCTCACTTCGCGACAGCGCGAGATTGCCAGCCGCGCACTCGGCGAAATTTCCGAGCGCCTCGATTTCCTGCTCGCCGTCGGCCTAGGCTATCTCAGCCTCGACCGCTCCGCGACCACGCTCTCCGGCGGCGAAGCGCAGCGCATTCGTCTCGCCACGCAAATCGGCTCGCGCCTCCGCGGCGTCCTTTACGTCCTCGACGAGCCCTCCATCGGCCTCCACGCGCGCGACAACGGCCGCTTGCTCAATTCCCTCGAGCGGCTCCGCGATCTCGGCAACACAGTCCTTGTCGTCGAACACGATGAAGAAACCATCCGCCGCGCCGATTTCGTCGTCGACCTCGGCCCCGGCGCGGGCAACGCCGGCGGACATCTCGTCGCCACGGGCCGCCCGCGCGACATCGCCGCTCATCCAGATTCACTCACCGGCCGTTATCTGTCCGGCACCGCGGCGATTCCCGTCCCCGAGCGCCGCCGCTCGCCCAACGGCAAATTGCTCTCCCTCCTCGGCTGCACCGCGAACAACCTAAAAAGCCTCGATCTCCGCCTGCCGCTCGGCCTCTTCAACGTCGTCACCGGCGTCTCCGGCTCGGGCAAGTCCACTCTCGTCAACGAAATCCTCTATCGCGCCCTCGCGCAAAAACTTTATCGCTCGATGCAGCCTCCCGGCGCGTTCCGCGAATTGATCGGCGCCGAACAAATCGACAAGGTCGTCGAAATCGATCAGGACCCCATCGGGCGCACACCGCGCTCGAACCCCGCCACCTACACCGGTGTCTTCACACCCATCCGCGAAATCTTCGCCATGCTCCCCGAATCGCGCGAACGCGGCTACGCCCCCGGCCGCTTCAGCTTCAACGTGAAAGGCGGACGCTGCGAAGCCTGCCAGGGCGACGGCCTTCGCCGCATCGAGATGAATTTTCTCCCGGATGTTTTCGTCACTTGCGAAGTCTGCCGCGGACGCCGCTACAATGCCGAAACCCTCGCCGTGCGTTACAAAGGCCGCTCGATTTCCGATCTGCTTGACCACTCCGTCGAGGAAGCCTTGCGCCTTCTCGAAAACATCCCGCAGGTTCGCCAGAAACTGGATACGCTGGTCGAAGTGGGACTTGGTTACCTCCAGCTCGGCCAGTCCGCCACCACTCTGTCCGGCGGCGAAGCCCAGCGCATCAAACTCGCCCGCGAACTCTCACGCCGCCAGACCGGCCGCACTCTCTACATTCTCGATGAGCCCACGACGGGCCTCCATTTCGACGACGTGAAAAAACTTTTGCACGTCCTCCAGCGCCTGGTGGACGTCGGCAACACCGTCCTGATCATCGAGCACCATCTCGACATCATCAAACAAGCCGATTGGGTTATTGATCTGGGCCCCGAAGGCGGCGACGATGGCGGACGCATCGTCGCCCAGGGCACCCCCGAACAAATCGCCCGCAACAAGAAGTCCTACACCGGCCAGGCCCTCTCCTTCGTGATCCCCCACAACGGCCACACCCCTTCCGCCTGACTCCCGCACAGGCGCGAGTCGTCCTGTTTGCCCGCGCCGTAGTCCAGAGCTTGCCCGCCGCTCGCGGAGAACGCCTCGGGGAGAGCGCTCGGCGTGAACCCTCGTGGTGAACCGTGGCGGGCGGCGGGCGAAGAATCCGGAGGTTCCCCTCTCCAGCCCAATGTGGGGGCGGAGCTTGCCACTGCAGTAGCATGCAAGGGTGTGCGTCGCTAGGGCCTCGGCTACCCTTGCTCGGCGGGAATAAGTTCTAGATTTGAGCCAGGCTCTTTCTTTTCTCCAAATTTCGTTTCAATGAGGTGCCAGTACTCCCCGAACGGGCCCACGTCGTCCGAACCCTTTTTGACCACGCCATTGATACCCGGCGTGATGATTCGGACACTGGCTCCGACTCTGAACCTCCTCTTGTTCTTCATGGCAAGAGACTCGCGATCCGAAGAATCGTTCCACATTGAGGACAATACCGGCTGACCCCTTGATCGATGTAATGCCCAACCATAAGCCCAGCTATCACGCAAACAACAGCGATCAGAGGATTCCTTACGGCCCGCGCACTGAGGGCGGCAGCGGCAAGACCAAAAGTAATTTTCCCCCCGATTTGTTGAGCGACGGTCCGTTCGATAATTCCACAGTTAGGGCAGATTGCGCTCATCGTGTCTCCTCACAGCCTCTTACCTCCTCAGCCCAAACCTCAGGATACTTAGATCGGCACTTGCGCCTGGTTGGCATTCCACCCCACTTGGATGCTCCTCACCCCCACCGTGCATTCGAACTCCTGCACCAAAGAGGGATTGAGAAAATCCCCGACCACAGCGGGTCGAGGGTTCCCCAGGAGATAGTCGCGTGGAAGCCCGACCAGTTGGGCTGGAAACTCGAGGCCGGGATCCGTCACCTGGCGAACAACCAGATACGCCTCACCGATCCCGCTAGAAAGAAGCGCGTATGCCCGGTGAAATCCATTGCCGAGAACAATTCTCTGCTCGACCTGAAACGCATTCATTGACGGCGTTCCGTAACCCACCAGCAGCACAACCGCAGCCGCTGGTTCCCCTCCGCTCCAACAGGCCTGAATATCCTCTTTGGTCAACGGCCTAACAAAGCCTCCCAAAAAGCGGAAATCCGTATTGGGGCTGCTGAATCCACAAGCATTTTGTGCTATTAGCTGGGCCTTCGGGGGCGGCGGAGGAACCGCAGGTAACAAGCAGAACTGCGCAAGCTGCTTGGGTGTCGGAGAGGAGACGAGGTGCTCCTTCAGAGTCGCTACAAAATCGAGATCAACCTGGCGCTGGCATGCGACGAGCTTTTGCAATTCAACTTTCCTGATCTGGCATGAGACGTCGCCATAGGAACGCTCAAACATGGAGTCGTCCCTCAGTTGGTCCAGGAACGTGGCAAGCTCGGGCTCGGGATCTTTGGATCCGATTGTCTCAGGCAGGTGGGCCTCCGTGGCCTCACAATTTCGAAAGTGAGCGCGAGCCTTCTTCCATCGCTCCAACGTTTCCGACAGCCCCTCGATTTCCCCTGGCAAGCAGTTGCCGCGAACGAACGCCTGGAGCTCCGCCTGGACCGCAGCACCCACAAGGTAGAGTTTGCGCCTCGAAACCTGGGACATTCGCTCACGCCCAGTCAAAACTCTCTCTGGTTCCTTAAACCCAAATCCGAGCCCCGTCGCCATTAAGTGTTTCCTCCCTGAGACGATTGTGTCTTCCGTGATGTAACATCAAAAGTGTGCTATGTCAAGAGGGACCAATTCGTGTACTCTGTGAAACAGTGGGCCTCGCTCAAGTTGCGTCTGAGGAGCCCCCAAAGGAGGTGTCAGCTTGGAAACTGCCCGGATCAATCTTGACCAACTGGCTGAACATATCCAGTGGAAGATGGAACAGGAACACCTGTCTCTACGAGAGGCTGCAGCAGCGGCACACGTGAGTCCGGCGACACTCTCTCGCATATTACGGAAAGGCAAGAAACGTCCCCAGCCCGACACGGGCACGCTGGTTCATGTGCTCAACTGGGTAAGGGTACCAATCGAACGAATTGTGGAATCGCCCGTTCTTTCCACGAAGGTGAGCTCGAACGACAAAACGCTAGAGGTGATTGAGGTACACTTACGAGCCGATAGAAATCTTTCTCCCGACGCGGCCAGAGTCATCACGCAGATGGTGCGAGCCGCCTATCGTCAGTTTGCAAAGCCGCGGAGGGGGACTTTGTGAATGAAAGTTCCGCTCCTACCCCGCAATCGTCTGGGTAGAAGATTTGAGGTGGCGGGACTGCGCTTCAGAGAAATAACACGCACACCACTCGAAGAACCCTTGGACCCATTTGCCCTCGCCAAACACTTCAAGATTCAGGTCATTGAGCCATCCCACATTCGTGCGTTGACGCCTGAGGAGCTCCACCTCCTGATGGGCCGCTATGCGCCGACCTGGTCGGGAGCGACGTTGGCATTTTCAGACGGCTGGCAATTGTGCATTTTGAATCCTACACACAACGCTGAAAGGACAAAGGCAACACTGATGGAAGAAATTGCCCACGTCTCACTGGGCCACAAACCGACAAAGATAACAACCGGACTAGACGGCTTGTGCCGAAGGGACTACGAGCAAAATAACGAAAAAGAGGCGTATGCCGTAGGGGCAGCCGCCCTGGTGCCGTATGCCGGGCTCTTCATGTGCTTGATGAAGGGTTCCACCGTTCACCACATTGCAAGGCGGTATGGCGTGAGCAAACAACTAGTCGAGTATCGAATCAAAATCACACTTCTATGGCGCTTGTACAAACAAACATCTGCAAGGGGTGAATAACGCTGCTTCTCGTTTGACATCTCCGCGGGGACATCGGCACACTAGCTAACTCGCTCACCACCTGCCTGCCGACAGGCAGGCGCGGACGCTCTCATGCGCTATCTGATCACGGGAATCACCGGGTTCGTCGGACCGCACCTCGCCAACCTGCTCGTCGGCGAAGGCCAGGAAGTCCACGGCTTCATCCGCAACTCGAATGGCCGCGAAGATGATATTCGCGACGTCGTCCCCGACCGCGTCTTCCACACGCTGCAATTCCATTTCGGCGATCTCACCGACTACGAATCGGTCGCGCGCGTCCTGAAAGAAGTTCCCTTCGACGGCATCTTCCATCTCGCCGCGCAAAGCCATCCCCCGACCAGTTTCCTCGATCCGCGCGGCACGTTCCTCGCAAACGCCGTTGGTACGATGAATGTCGCCGAAGCGATTCGCGCGCATCGCCCCGCGTGCCGCCTGATGTTCTGCTCCACGTCCGAAGTCTACGGCGCGCCCGACGAATCGCAGGGCCCCATCCACGAAGATTTCCCGCTGCAGCCCGTGAATCCCTACGGCGTCAGCAAAGCCGCCGCCGATTTCTACGTACGCGAGCGCGCGGTCTCCGAAAAGTTGCCGTTCTTCGTGACGCGCGCCTTCTCGCACACCGGACCGCGCCGCGGCCGCCGCTTTTCGATCGCGTCGGACATCTACCAGATCGTCCGCATCCAAAAAGGTTTTCAGCCGCCCGTCATCAGGGTCGGCACGCTCTCGAGCAAGCGCGTCGTCATGGACGTGCGCGACGCCTGCCGCGCCTACTACTTGCTGATGCAACGCGCCGCCGCAAACGGCGAGGCCTACAACGTCGGCGGCGACGAATTCTTCACGATGGGCGAGATTCTTGATTTGTCGCTCGAGATCGCGGGCCTCACCGGCAAAGTGAAGAAAGTGGTGGACCCGAATCTCGTGCGTCCGATCGATATTCCCGTGCAGATTTGCGACACGCGCAAGTGCCGCGCGCTGACGGGCTGGAAACCCGAAATCCCGATTCGCAAAACGCTCGCGGATTTGCTCGAATACTACACGCGAAAAATTCAGGCGTGAGGCAAATCACAGCGCCGGCTTGTTACCGCCGTTCCGAGGAGCGCATTTGAATTTCTCCGAACCAAACGCGCCGCTGCCGCCTGAATGGCCTGCGCCTCCCGAGCCGACTCCCGCGCCGTCCGCATTGCTCGCCGACCTTCGCGTCGCTTGGCATTGGTGGGATCTGTTTTTGTTCGGCATATTCGCGGTCGTCAGCAGCGTGGTGCTCGCCGTCCTGGTCGCGCAGGCCGCCTCCGCAATCTTTCACGTGCCGTTTCGCGCGATGCAGGACGGTTCCACGTTGAAATCCGGCGTCCTGATCGTGGCCCAAACTTTGTGGTCGGCGCTCGCGATCGCGTATCTTTACGCTGTCGTTCGCTTTCGCACTCGCGAACCGTTCTGGCGCTCGATTGGCTGGCGCAGTTTCCCCGGCGGAATCTATCCGTTGCTGTACTTGTCGGGGGGCGGAGTACTTGCATTCGGAATTGACATCGCAGGTTCGCTCGTAAGTAAGAATGTGGAACTGCCCATCGAAAAACTTTTTGCGAATCGGCTCAGCGTTTTGCTTCTGATGGGTCTCGGTGTTCTGGTCGCGCCGCTGGTGGAAGAAACGATCTTTCGCGGATTTCTCTACCCGGTGATCGCGCGGCAATTCGGCGTTCCCGTCGGAATTCTCATAACCGGAATTCTGTTTGGCTTGCTGCACGCCGCGCAACTCTGGGGCGGTTGGGGACAAATCGGGCTGCTGGTGTGCGTTGGAATTGTGCTCACCTGGGTGCGCGCGCGGACGGGAACCGTTGCCGCGAGCTACTTGGTGCACCTCGGCTACAACGGCTTGCTGTTTCTCTTCTTAGTTCTCGAAACCAGCGGTTTGCGGCATTTTCCGCCGCACCCATGAGCGCGATGCGGCCGCGGCGCAAATCGAAGCGCGCAAAGAAATAGAAACGCGCGAGGGAAAGAAGACTTGATGCGCGTCACACAGCCGATTGAATGGACGGATCGCGGCGTCGTCATGCTCGACCAGCGGCGATTGCCCGGCGAAGTAATTCGCCACACGTACACGAAGTACAGCGAAGTGGCCGATGCGATTCACGACATGGTGATTCGCGGCGCGCCGGCGATCGGCGTCGCGGCGGCCATGGGAGTAGCCGTCGGCGTGCTGCATTCGAAGGCGAAAAACGTCGCGGAGCTGCGCGAGGAGTTCCCCGCGATTTGCGAGACGCTTGCGCGCACGCGGCCGACGGCGGTGGATTTGTTCTGGGCGATCGATCGAATGAAGCGCCGCTTCGACGAGCTAGCACCGTCGAACGATCTTGAGATAATTCGCCGTGAAATGGTCGCCGAAGCGAAAAGAGTGCACGCTGAGAAATGGGCGACCGACGAAGCCATCGGGAAATTCGGTGCGCCGCTGATGCCTGCGGACGGGCAAGTGATGACGCAGTGCAACGCCGGGGCTCTCGCCACGGGCGGCATCGGCACGGCGCTCGGCGTGATCCGCGTGGCCGTTGATCAAGGGCACAAGTTGCGCGTGCTCGTCCCGGAGACGCGGCCGTACCTGCAAGGCGCGCGGCTCACAGCGTGGGAACTCGCCGAAGACGGCATTCCGCTGACGCTCATCACGGACAACATGGTCGGCCACTTTCTGAAAACGGGCAAGGTCGGCGCAATTGTCGTGGGCGCGGATCGCATCGCGGCGAACGGCGACACCGCCAATAAAATCGGCACGTATCAAATCGCCGTGCTGGCGCACGAGAACGGCGTTCCGTTCTACGTCGCGGCGCCGATTACGACCCTCGACCTTGCGATTCCGTCTGGCGAGCACATTCCAATCGAGGAGCGCGCGGCCGAAGAGGTCACGCACATTCGCGGCGTGCGCATTGCGCCGGACGTCGAAGTTGCCAATCCCGCGTTCGACATCACGCAAGCGCGTTTCATCGCGGCGATCATCACCGAGCGCGGCGTCGCTCGTGCGCCTTACACCGAATCACTTCGCCGACTTTAATCGCAAGAATCATTTCGTTTTTTCCGGCTTGATCGTGACGACGACGCCGTAACGCTTGTAGTCCGCGTAGCGGATGGTCATGCGCTGGCGAATGTCCTGTCCCGTGAAATGAAGAATGTCGTCGGAATGCGTATAGGTGGGGAACCAGAAATTGCCCTCGATGTTTTCGCGGTACGTCACGAAATGCGGAAATAAATTTTCCTGGCCGTGTGAAATGATGTCGGGCACGGCTTTGCCATCGGTCTTAACGATGGCGTAATCCTGATCGTCCACCCAGATCGTTCCCTGAAAATATCTCTGGTTCTTTTCGATTCTCTTCGGCGCGACGTGAAAAACGTACGTGTTCAGATAATCGATGTGCTCCTGGCCGACATAGGTGACGTCGTACTTGGGAAGTTCGTCGGTGGTCAGAACGAAGGGCTGGACGTGCTCAATGTCGTCCATGTCCTGCTGGGTGAGGCTGAGCATTTTGAGAGTGGAAGGCGGGGCGTAAGTCACGTTCTCGTAGCGGTGGCCCTCGGGCGTGAAGATGATTTCGCTGTCGAGCTCGTAATCGCCGCTTGGCTGTTCCTCGCCAGGTAAAGACTCCTGAATGACCACGCTTTGCTTGTAAGTGTAGTTGTCGCGCGCGATTTTGAATTCGGATTCGTGCTGTGCGAATTTCTTGATGATGTCGTCGATCGGAATCCCGTTGACTTGTGTGGGGGCCGGCGCAGATGCAGCGGGAGCGGCCGGAGTGGATCCTTCCTGCGGCGGCGTGGACGGCTGCGTTTGGCCAGCAGCGGCCGAGCCTTGCGACAAAAAGAATAAGGCCGCGGCGAAAGGCAGAACGAATCCAGATAACACAATTTTGCGGGCTATCATGGCGCAAGCCCTTTTATCACGAGTTGACACCTAGTGGGAATGCCCAGAGAACCGTTGAGGTTGCCCGTAACGGGCGCTGATCCTTATCACCAGAATCTCTGCCACGAATGCCCCGCAAACGGCATTCGACCACGCAAAGAATCAGCGAAATGTACAGATGCCCGGCTGATAGTCAACAGTCTTGAACCTGCGACCAGGCGCTTCCGGCGCGGGCAGAGTGAGTGTAAGCTTTGCGGCAAGTGGCCGGCATGCAACTGGAACAGGAAGGAGCCTCAGGCGCGGCCCGGCGACGCGGGGGTGAATGATGCGATCGAAGACTTGGGCTTCTGTGATGCTCGTGGCGGCGATGTTCGCCGCGGTGGAACATGCGCGCAGCCAGAACGGTCAGCCCGATGCGGCGCAACAGGCGCGCGATTTGCTCGACCAGGGCGTCGCCGCGTACCGCGACGGGCGACTGGATGAAGCTGTGGCGGATTTCCAGAAGGCCAAAGAACTCGATTCCGCTTCCGTCAAGCCGCGGCTGTATCTTGCAAAGTCCTACGCTGGCCAATACATCCTCGGCGCGCCATCCGATAACAGTATCCGGTTGGGCCAGCTGGCGATTGATGAGTTCAAAAGCGTACTGACACTCGATCCAAATAATCTCGCTGCCATCGATGGCCTCGGCTCGATTCTGTACAACATGGCTGCCGGGCCGCCGTTCAACCCGGATATGTACAGGGAATCTGCGAAATATCACTCAATGCACATTCAATTGAGGCCGGACGATCCTGAGCCCTACTACTGGGTCGGCGTGATCGACTGCACCCTCGTGGATCACGCAAATCGCGAACTTCGCGCTGAGTACAATGCGGACCATCCCGCGAATCAGGTCCACGACGACGAGCCTCTCCCGTTTGAAGTTCGCATGAAGTACGTGCAAGATTATGGACGGATCGTGGACGACGGCATGGCGAAGCTGCGAAAGGCGATTGCGCTGCGCCCCGATTACGACGCCGCTATACCGTACTTGAATCTACTTTATCGGCAAAAAGCGAGTCAAGGCGTGAGGATCAGGTTGGTTGCGAGCCCGCCCGTGCGACAAACGGGCCCCTCGACGGGAACTTCGTCACCTTCTTCTTCCGTCCCCAAGTCGGCCGAGGCGACACAAAGTCAGGGCGGTCAGCAAATTGCTGCGCCGCCCCTTCCTCCTCCGCCTCCTCCGCCGGCGACTGGGAATTTAACGGGACAGCCGACGAGAGTCCGCGTTGGCGGAAATGTGCAGCCGCCGAAACTGATCAGCGCACCGCCGCCGGTTTATCCCATGCTGGCGCGGCAATCGCGAATTCAAGGCGACGTGGTCCTGAACGCCGTCATTACTGAAGACGGGAACGTTACGGACCTCAGCGTCATTTCCGGGCATCCACTGCTCGTGCAGGCGGCGGAGGATGCCGTAAGACAGTGGAAGTACCAAACAACATTGCTGAATGGCGAACCCGTCGAGGTGGAAATCACAATTACAGTCCACTTTGTGCTGGGCGAGAATCCACCGGAGCAGCAGGCGCCGACAGTGGGATCATCGGCTGAGCAGAGTCCACCGATCGATCCGCAATTGAAGGCGGACATTCTTCACCTTTTTGACGTGATGAAGGTGCGAGTCTTGATGGGGACAGCGATGAAAACCACGATCGAAAATATGCGTCCGCGGCTTTTGGCGTCGCTGCCGCTGACTCCGAACCGAGACAAGATTGCTGATTCTTACATCGAGAAGATGACCTCCCTATTGAAATCCGATGAGTTCCTGGATGCTGGAGCGAATGTCTATGCAAGGTATCTGTCGGACGACGACATAAAGGCTCTGACGGCGTTTTTCGAGACGCCTGTCGGGCAACACTACAGCTCGGTGGCTCCCAAGATTTTTTCGGAGTCTGCCCAAGTGGGTGAGCAGGTGGCGATGGAGAACATGCCTCGAATACTAAAGGAGATTTGTGATGAGTACCCGGAGCTGCGGGGCGAGGCGAATTTCTGTCCGAAGATCGAGCCGGGGCAAGGGAATCAGAGTTTGCTGCGGGAGCTCGAGCCAGTGCCTCTGAGTGGAGGGGGACAGTAGGGCTGGGGAGCGTGAACGGGCAGAAAGATCCCGCTGCCACGGCGGGCAGGCAGGCTCATAAGGACGGCATGTGATACAACAGCGGGAGACAAGATCGTGAGGCGGCCCATGAAATGGAAGTATGGAGTTTGGATGCTTGTGCTGGCGGCGGCATTGACTGCGGCGGGGTGCTCGAAGAATCAGGGCCGTCAGCAATCTGCGGCTCAAGCGCGCGAGGCGCTCGGCAAGGGCGTGGCTGCGTACCGCGAAGGGCAATCTGAGCAGGCGGTACAGTATTTCAAGAAGGCCGAAGAACTTGACCCCACTTCCGTCAAGGCACGGCTATGCCTCGGCACATCTTATGCCGCTCAGTATGTTCCCGGCGCGCCTTCCCCTGACGACCTTCTATACGCACAACAAGCCGTCGAACAGTTCAAGGGTGCGCTGTCCCTCGATCCGAATAATCTCGCGGCAATCGACGGCATCGGCTCAATGTTGTTCTACATGGCCGCTGGGTCGCCGTTCGATCCAGACATGCTCAAGGAGTCAGCGACTTACCACCAGAAACACATTCAGCTCCAACCCAAGGATTCCGAGCCTTACTATTGGATTGGCGTGATTGACTGGACGCTTGCCTTCCGCGCGAACTCCGAACTTCGCGCCAAGTACAATCAGAATCATCGCGCAAGCCAGATCCGGGACACCGAGCCTCTGCCACCCGACCTTCGAGCAAACTACGCGCGCGACTACGGCTCCATAGTTGACGATGGCATCGCGAACCTGCAGATGGCCACGCAGCTCCTGCCGGACTACGTCGACGCGATGGCGTACCTGGATCTGCTTTACCGGCAAAAAGCAGACCAAGTCGGTGACGTGAACGAGCGCGCCGCTTTTCAGCAGAAAGCAGGTGCGCTGGTAGACGCAGTGTTGCAAATCAAGAAGCGGCGGGCGATAGAGCCGGAGCCGCCACCAGCGCCGGAGTCGAACCAGGAAAACCAGCCGATTCTGGCGCCGATACCTCCTCCGCCTCTGCCACCGCCGCCCCCTCCTCCTCCTCCGCCGCCGGCGGGACGTGCCCAGGTCCAAGGTTCCCAACTGAGTTCACCGCCCAACACTCCGCAGAGCCCGGCTCGACCCCAGACAGGGAACCCAGCGAGGATACGAGTCGCCGGGACCATGGAGGCGCTGAGGCTGATCAGCCAGACGCCGCCGGTCTATCCTCCGCTGGCGCGGGCGGCGCGGATTCAAGGCGATGTGGTGCTGGACGCGATCATTAGCAAAGACGGCATGGTTCAAAAGGTCGACTTGATTTCCGGGCATCCGCTGCTCGTGCAGGCGGCGGAGGACGCGGTGTTGAAGTGGTGGTTCCAACCGACGCTGCTCAATGGCGAACCAGTCGAGGTGGAAACAAGAGTAACGATCCACTTCGTGTTGGGCGAGAATGCACCCGATCAGCCTCCGAATCCTTGAGGCCGGAACCGGTAAGGCGGCCGGATTCCCCGCTGTCAACAGCCACGCTTGACTTCCGTGAGGGCTCCGCTATAATTTCTGATTGCTCGTTAGCCTGCCTGCTGGACAGGAGGCCTCTGCTCTTTGACAACTTGGATGATATGTGCCAGAACCCGTTCGGTTCACCCCGAATCCGCCTCGGCGGAGGAGGGAGTTGAGTAGATCGAACGACAAATAAATTCGTCTGAGATGTCTGGCCCCGATGCGAATCGGGGTTTTTCATTTCTAGACAACCAGATTCAAACGAGAGTTTGATCCTGGCTCAGAGCGAACGCTGGCGGCGTGCTTAACACATGCAAGTCGAGTGCGCAGTTTCCTGTAGCAATACAGGAGATGGGCGCACGGCGCACGGGTGCGTAACACGTGGGCAATCTGCCCTTCGGTGGGGAATAACCCCGCGAAAGCGGGGCTAATACCGCATGACATTCCGGTGGCTTCGGCTGCCGGACTCAAAGGCCGCAAGGCCGCCGGAGGAGGAGCCCGCGCCCGATTAGCTTGTTGGCGAGGTAACGGCTCACCAAGGCAATGATCGGTAGCTGATCTGAGAGGATGATCAGCCACACTGGAACTGAGACACGGTCCAGACTCCTACGGGAGGCAGCAGTGGGGAATCTTGCGCAATGGGCGAAAGCCTGACGCAGCGACGCCGCGTGGGGGATGAAGCTTCTCGGAGTGTAAACCCCTTTCGACCCGGAAGAATGGCCCGCAAGGGCTTGACAGTACGGGTATAAGAAGCCCCGGCTAACTACGTGCCAGCAGCCGCGGTAAGACGTAGGGGGCCAGCGTTGCTCGGAATTACTGGGCGTAAAGGGTTCGTAGGCGGTGCGGCAAGTTGGGAGTGAAATCTCCAGGCTTAACTTGGAGGCTGCTTCCAAAACTGCCGTGCTCGAGTGCGGGAGAGGCCAGTGGAATTGCAGGTGTAGCGGTGAAATGCGTAGATATCTGCAGGAACACCCGTGGCGAAGGCGGCTGGCTGGACCGCAACTGACGCTGAGGAACGAAAGCTAGGGGAGCAAACAGGATTAGATACCCTGGTAGTCCTAGCCCTAAACCATCAGGACTTGGGGTGGCCCGCGTAGGCGGGTCGTCCCGTAGCTAACGCGTTAAGTCCTGCGCCTGGGGAGTACGGTCGCAAGACTGAAACTCAAAGGAATTGACGGGGGCCCGCACAAGCGGTGGAACATGTGGTTCAATTCGACGCAACGCGAAGAACCTTACCTGGGCTCGAAGTGCCGGCGACCATCTGGAGAAATCTAGACTTCCCGCAAGGGACGCCGGTAGAGGTGCTGCATGGCTGTCGTCAGCTCGTGCCGTGAGGTGTTGGGTTAAGTCCCGCAACGAGCGCAACCCTTACGTGTAGTTGCCACCCCGCAAGGGGGGAACTCTACGCGGACTGCTCCGGATAACGGAGAGGAAGG
>DASPOJ010000089.1:0-2887 GCA_035626055.1 Candidatus Methylomirabilota bacterium
CCAACTGGAACAATCGCCCTATTTCAATCTTATCTCGGACAGTCAAATTGCACAGACGCTCCGTTTGATGGAGCAACCGGACAACGCCCGCTTGACAAACGATCTCGCGCGGCAAATTTGTCAGCGGCTGGGCGCAACCGCAGTGATCGCCGGCTCGATCGCAAACCTGGGATCACAATATGTCCTGGGACTCAGCGCCCTCAAATGCAGCACCGGCGAAACGCTCACCGAGGAACAGGTGACGGCGGACAGCAAGTCGCAAGTGCTGGCGGCGCTGGCCCAGGGAGCGTCGGAGTTGCGCGGAAAGCTCGGCGAGTCCTTTAGCTCGATCCGGCAGTTCGACGTTCCACTCGAGCAAGCCACGACTTCGTCCCTCGAAGCGCTGCAGGCATTCACGCTGGGCCGCAAAGCGATGGTTCAACAGGAGGACTACGCGTCGGCGGTCACGCTCTTTGAGCGAGCTATCAGCCTGGATCCGAGTTTTGCGATGGCCTACGCCTCACTCGGAACCTGCTACAACAACCTGAACGAGCCCGCCAAGGCAGCTGAGAACACCACCAAAGCTTATCAACTCCTCGACCGGACGAGCGAGAGGGAGAAACTCTATATCACGTCGCACTTCTACCAGTTCGTGAATGGAGATCTCCTCAAGGCCGAACAAGCCTATGACTTGGGGACCGAAACCTATCCGCAGGATGTCGCGAACTATATCAATCTGAGCGATGTGTACTCGGTCTTGGGCTAGTATGACAAGGGACTGGCCGCGTCTCAAAACGCTCTGCGCGTGGACGCTGGGGATGGTCTGACTTATGACGATGTCGCGGGGGCATATTTGGCCCTCGACCGGCTTGACGAAGCCAAAGCGGTCATTCAACAGTCCTACGCGCGAGGGCTGGATCCAGCAGGGGAACATCTGACACTCTACCAGGTGCATTTCCTGGAGCACGACGCGGCGGGAATGGCGAAAGAGGTCGCCTGGGCGATGGGCAAGACGGGATACGAGGACCAGTTTCTGTTTGTTGACTCTTCTACGGCGGCCTCTTCCGGCCTGCTGCAACACTCCCGCGACTTCACCGACCGCGCAATCGCATCCGCCCAGCATGCCGACGAGTCGGAAACTGCGGCGAGCTATCGAGCCGCCGAAGCGTTCCGCGAAGCGCTTTTTGGCAATGCTGCCGAGGCGAAATCCGAGGCCACCGCAGCTCTGGCGACTTCTCGCGGCGAAAACGTCGAAGCCTGCGCGGCGCTGGCCTACGCGCTGTCCGGTGACACCACACATGCGCAAGCGATTGCGGATGATCTGGCGAAGCGCTTCCCGGGAGACACCGTCCTGCAATACCTGTATCTGCCTACCATCCGGGCGGAGATTGAGCTCGCGCACGGCAGCCCCTTAAAGGCCATTGGTATCTTGCAGGTGTCCGCCCCCTACGAGCTTGGCGAACCGCAATCGCCCGAGACTCCTCTCTGGCCGGTGTACTTTCGAGGGATGGCCTACCTGGCCGCTCACGACGGGGCTTCCGCGGAGGTGGAGTTTCAGAAGATCCTGGACCACCCGGGGATCGTCTTGAACCTCTCCATTGGCTCGCTCGCTCATCTTGAATTGGGCAGGGCGGAGGCGTTGCAAGGCAACAAGCGCAAGGCTCGGGCGGCTTACCAGGACTTTTTCGCCCTCTGGCAGCACGCCGACACAGGAATCCCCATCCTTCAGGAAGCACGCGCAGAGTTCGCAAAGCTGCAGTAGCCATCCTTCAGCGTCGGGGACATCGGTGGCGCCCATCAAATGGGCGCCAAATGCGGCTTCTGGGTTCTCCTGTTTTCCACATCGTGGCCGCTTGACATCCACAGCCTGTACACGCCAGTATGAGGCGCCTGGTCTCGGGGTGGGACGCAGGACCAATTTCATCGGACTCATTTCTCAGTCGAAATGAATCTCCATCTTTCGATTTCCGCCAGGATGCGGAGAATCTGGGGTAGTTTCCTTTTCTTTCTACGGCTTTATTGGCTGGACAAAAGCGATTTCTAAGGAGCATGGAAACATGGTTGAGACGAAGAAAAGCATGAGGTGGTTCGGGTTGGGAGCCGGGGTTCTAGGCCTGATTTTGGCGGTGGCGCTGTGCGGCTCGGCACAGACATCGACAGGAACAATCACGGGGACCGTGAGCGATCCCCAGGCGCTGGCGATGGTGGGAGTAGACGTCGTCGTGCTCGACACGGACACCGGGGCCAAGGCTACCTATCCCACGAACGCCTCCGGACTTTACGTTGCCTCTCTCTTGGAGCCTGGGAATTATGAAGTTACGGCCAGCAAGAGCGGATTCCAGACCGTCATCGAGAAGGGCATCGTGCTCCATGTCGGCGAAACTCTGACGGTTGATATCCAAATGCCGCTGCAGGCGGCGCAAGGCTCCATGACGGTGACCGAGCAGGCCCCGCTGCTCGAGACGGAAAAGACTGCGCAGTCGCAAACAGTGACCCAGTCTCTGGTGGAAGGACTGCCGATGGTCGCCCGCCGCTGGGAGAATTTCGTGCTGCTTACGCCGGGTGTAACGACTGACGGAACCAGCGGCCTCTCCAGTTTTCACGGAATCTCCGGCCTGTATAACGGGAATTCGGTGGACGGCGCGAACAACACACAGGCCTTCTTTTCTGAGGCGCGCGGGCGGGCCATCATCGTCGCTTACGTTTACAGCCCGGATTCGATCAAGGAATTCGAGGTCAGCGCGAGCAATTATAGCGCGGAGTACGGACAGGCGGCCGGCGGCGTGGTGAACGCGGTAACGCGCTCCGGATCGAACGAACTTCATGGGGATCTCTTCTACAACTTGCGGTATCCGGGCCTGAACGCGCTGGACCCAGTCACGAAGAATAACGGCATTCACACCCAATC